>NZ_JAUEYJ010000016.1:0-208221 GCF_032489615.1 Bradyrhizobium sp. SZCCHNR1051
GCTGGGATCGTCTCGCTGCAATGCTTGAAGGCTATCTACTTGCAACCCAAAGCATAAAACCGGGAATCCCGTAGCCCACAAGGGGAGAGGGCGCATTCACGGGCACTCCGCTTATCATCCATCTTCGCTACGATGATGAGTTATATCCGCGAGAAACCTACAGCCGCGCCGCCGTAGGGTGGGCAAAGCAACCGCCCGCAGGGCGGTTGCGTGCCCACCGTCCATCCGTGCATGCGGAGCGAAATGGTGGGCACGGCGCGCGATGGAGCGCAGCATGCGGTGCGCAGTGCTGCCTGCGCGCCTTTGCCCACCCTACGGTCGCGAGGCCGGGACGATAGCGGTGATGTTGATGCAGTCGAGAAGGAAGACTATGCGCCACGCGACGATCAGCCTCGCTGCGTGCTCAATCCACAACCGGCGGCCGGGCGAGCTTGAAGTGACGCAGCATGTCGACCAGCGCGCCGAGCCGCTGCTCGCGATAGGCTGCGACATCCATACCGGAATAATCGAGGAATCCGGCGCCGGTGCGCAGGCCGATGCGGCCCTCCGCCATGTTGCGCTCGATCACCTCGGGCGCGCGATAGCGGTCGCTGTGGAGCGCGCCTTCGAGGTAGCGGCTGGCGTAGTAGAGGATGTCGCCGCCGCCCCAGTCGATGAATTCGAGCAGGCCGAGCACGGCGTAGCGGAAGCCGAAGCCGTAGCGGATCGCCTTGTCGATCTCCTCGGCGCTGGCGACCCCTTCGCCGACCATGCGCGCCGCCTCATTCATGGCGAGCGCCTGGATGCGCGGCACGATGAAGCCCGGCGTGGCCGCGCAGACCACCGGCACCTTGCCGATGCCTTCGAGCAGCGCCTTCAGCCGCGCCGTGACATCGGGATCCGTCGCCTGGCCCGGCGAGATCTCGACCAGCGGGATCAGATAGGCCGGGTTGAGCCAGTGCGCATTCAGGAAGCGCTCAGGCCGCTCCACCGCACCGGAGAGATCATCGACCAGGATCGTCGAGGTCGTCGAGGCGATGATCACGTCGGGCGCGACCGCGCGCGACGCTGCCCCGAGCACCTCGCGCTTGAGGTCCACGATCTCCGGCACGCCCTCGAACACCAGGGTCGTCTGCGCCAGCACATCGCCGCTCGCGCTGGCCGGCGCGACGGTGATTTTGCCCATCAGCTTTTCGGCATCGGCGGCTTGCAGCATCCCGAGCCGCGCCAAGGTCGCGAACGTCGCGCCGACCTCGCCGAGCGCGTCGCGCTCGAGCCCGGCGAACTCCTCCGGCGTGCGCGACTTGATGTCGATCATCGTCACGGGATGACCGGCATAGGCGAAGGCCACGGCGATGCCGCGGCCCATGCGGCCGGCGCCGAGGCAGGCGATATGACCGCGCGCGCTCATTGAGCAAATCCATCACGCAGCAGCGCCTGCAGCGCGGTCCGGTCGAGACCACCAAGGCCGAGGCGGGCGAGCGTGCGTCCCGTTGCCATGAAATCCTCGCCGCAGATCGCAGCGCCGATGGCCAGGAAGGCGCGGGCGAGCGGCGTCGGCGTGCCGCTCAGCTCGGCGGCCGAGATCAGGAACGACAGGCCGAGCCTGAGATCCTCGCGCATGTAGCGGTGCTGCGTCAGCACGAGCTGCTCGCGCCAATCGCCGGAATCGGTGAGCCGGTCGTGCGAGCCGCGGCCGTACATCCAGATCTCGCCCTCCTTGGCGTAGTGATGCGCCAGCGGAAAATGCGGCGCGCCGTAGCCGAGCGCTTCGCGCACCGCAATCCGCTCCGCATCGAGCGCATCGGTGACGCGGCGGATCGAAGGTTGCGTGCCCTCCTTGTGGATGTCCCAGCGCTCGAAATGCTCGATCGGACCTGCATTCATCACGATCAGCGGCGGATGGATGATGCAGCCGGCATTCATCAGCGCGCCCGACAGCGCGTCGCCACAGGGCTCGATCACGCCGGGGAAGGCGCGGCCGATGACATCGAGCGCATGTGCGGCCGTGTTCAGCGGAAACACGCCGACCGGCAGCCGCTTGGCCCGGATGGTGATCGCGACCTCGAACGGGCCGTGCTTGCGCGTCAGCCAGGGCAGCGTGCCGGTCTCGGCGTAGCTGACGTTGGCTTCATTGCCTGCATCACGCGCGGCCGCCGCGAAGATCATGGTGCCGAAGGTCGCCGGCGGCAGGAACACGACCTGACCGTCGACGAGATGCGGCGCAAGTTGGTGCGCGATGGCTGCCTGCGCGAAGGCCGGTGCCGGGCAGAGGATCAGCTCGGCGCCATAGACGGCCTCGCCGATATCCGTCGTGACCAGCGCCAGCCTGGCCTCATGACGGCCATTGACGTCCTTGACGATGATCGTCGAGCCCGCCGCGCGATGCTGCGCGACAGCGTCCACATCGCGGCGCCACAGCCGGACCTCGTGACCTCCGAGCGCGAAATCGCCTGCCGCTGCAAAGGAGCCGTTGCCGCCGCCGAGCACTGCAATTTTCAAGAGCGCGTCTCCATGCCGATCATTTGGGGCCATCGATCTGGCGCAGCAGATGGTGCTGCACCTTGCCGAGCGCAGTGCGCGGCAGGTCGTCGACGAACACGATGTCGCGCGGCACCTTGAAGCGCGCGAGCTGCGCCTGCAGATGCGCGCGCAAGGTGTCCGCATCGAGCGCGCAGCCCTGGCGCTTGACGACGAACGCTACCGGCACCTCGTCCCAGCGCGGATCGGGCCGGCCGATCACGCCGCATTCGACGACGTCGGGATGCTCGCCGAGCACGCGCTCGATCTCGGCCGGATAGACGTTTTCGCCGCCGGAGATGATCATGTTGTTCTTGCGCTCGAGCACGAAGAAGTTCCCCTCCGCATCGCGCTGGGCGATGTCGCCGGTGCGGTACCAGCCGTCATGGATCGCCTGCTGCGTGGCTTTGGCGTTGCCCCAATATTCGAAGAACAGATTGGGCCCGCGCACGGCGATCTCGCCCGCCTTGCCTGCCGGAAGCTCGTCGCCGTCCTTGTCGATGATCTTGGCTTCGCAGCACAGCCCGGGCAGGCCGGTGGAGCCTGCGCGCGAGAGGTCGCCGCCGAGCCGCGTATAGACCGCGATCGGACAGGTCTCGGTCGAGCCGTAGACCTGCAGCACCGGCACGCCGCGTGCGGTGATGCGTTCGATCAGCGCCGGCGGCACGATGCTCGATCCGGTCGCAACAGCTCTCAGCGAGGACAGGTCCGTCGCGTTCCAATCGGGATGCTCGGTGACGGCCTGAATGGTTGCCGGCACCAGCACGGTCAACGTCGGCCGTTCGTTGACGATCGCCGCCAGTGTCGAATCCGGCGTGAAGCGGGCGTGCAGCGTAACGGTGGCGCCGTGATGCAGCGCCGGCGTGGTCTGGATGTTGAGGCCGCCGACATGGAACAGCGGCAGCACCGTCAGCACGTGATCGTCGGAGGTGAGGCCATGCATGTGCTGGCTCATCACCCCGTTCCACAGCAACGCCTCCTGGCGCAGCACCGCGCCCTTCGGCCGGCCCGTGGTGCCCGAGGTGTAGACGATCAGCAGCGGGCAGGAGAGGTCGATGTGCGGGTTGCGATCATCGCCGTGACCGCGGCCCAGCAGATCGTCGATCTGCAATCCGCTCGACGGCGCAAAGTCGATGCCGACCGGCACGGTCTCCGGATGGCTCTCGGCGAGCGCCGGCAGCACCGGCGCGAACGCCTGCTCCAGCACCAGCACCTTGGCGGCAGCATCCGAGAGAATGAAGACCTGCTCGGCCACCGCCAGCCGCCAGTTCAGCGGCACCAGGATCGCGCCGAGTCGCGCACAGGCATAGAGCAAGACCAGATAGTCCGGCCGGTTGAGGCTCAAAATCGCGACGCGGTCGCCGCGTCCGACGCTGAACTCGGATTTCAGCGCCCGCGCTGTCCGCGCTATGCGCTCGCTGAAATCGGCATAGCTCAGCGTCCTGCCTTCGAAGTGGATCGCCGGCTTGTCCGGCGTGAACGCCGCGTTGCGCTCGATCAGGCTGCAGAGGTCCACGCTCAGTCGTCCGTCTCGCCGGGCTCGTACAGTGCCTCGCGGCCGATGCGGTCGAGGCACAATTCGGCGGTCCAGGGCAGCATCAGGGAGCCGCAACGGCTGTCGCGATAGATGCGCTCCAGCGGCAGCGTCTTCAGCATCGATTGTCCGCCGCAGGTGCGGATGGCGAGCGCCGCCAGATCATTGGCCCCCTCCATCACCGAGTACTGCGCCGCATAGGCGCGCAGCACCTGCTCCTTGCTCGGATTGGCTCGCGCCTCGGTGACGGCCTGGAACCAGATTCCCTTGATCTGCTCCAGCTTGATCTGCATCTGCGCGACCGCGATCTGCTTGGTCGGGTACATCCGCCGCTTGACCGGCGGCATGCCCGGCACCTCGCCGCGCAGATATCTGACGGTGAAGTCATACGCAGCCTGCGCCAACCCCATATAGGTCGGCGACAACGTCATGAACATGTGCGGCCAGCGCATCGCCGCCTGGAAATAGACGCCGCGCGGCATCAAGGCGGCGTCCTCCTCGACGAAGACATCCTTGAAAAGCAGCGTGCGTGACACCGTGCCGCGCATGCCCAGCGGATCCCAGTCGCCGACGACTGAGACGCCCTCCGTTTTCGCCGGCACCGCGAGATAGAGCGTGTTGCGGCGGGATGCCTTCTCGCCCTCGCTGACCTCGGTGCATAGCACACCATAATAGTCCGCGTGTCCGGCGAGCGAGGCGAAGATCTTCTTGCCGCTGACCAGCCAGCCGCCCTTGACCGGCTTGGCCTCAGTACCGAACGCGACGCCGCCCGCTGCCGCCGCGCCACCCTCCGAGAAGGGCTGCGAATAGATCGCGCCGTCGTCGACGATGCGCTTGTAGTGGATCGCGCGCCGCCGCTCGTGCTCGGCGCGGACGTCCTCGTCCATGTCGAGATCGTCGGCGAGCGGTCCGGACCATAAGGTCGAGCAAACGTGCATGTTCCAGGTCAGCGCGGTGGCGCCGCAATAGCGGCCGATCTCGGCGGCGGTGAGTGCATAGGTCTGGTAGCCCGCGCCGAGGCCGCCGAGAGCCTTGGGAACGGAGATGCCGAGCAGGCCCGCGCGATGCAGGTCCTTGTAGTTCTCAGTCGGAAAGCTCGCCTCGCGATCCCAGGTCGCGGCGCGGCCCGCCAGCACGCTTTGTCCGAGTTCCCGGGCCCGTGTGATGATGTCGGCCTGCTCGGCCGTGAGCCGATATGGGGCCGGATCGAACATCGGCGCATCGAGGGCTTCGCCGGAGGCCATCGCCGTCTTCTGGACCGGGATCGTCATCATCTCTCCGCTGTCGCTGGTGTTGCATGTGTCGTCAGGAACGTATCGAGTGCGGCGTTGAACTCGCCGGGCCGTTCGAGATTGACGAGATGGCCGGCGCCCTGAAGTTCGACGTAGTCCGACGAGGGAATGAAGCTCGCCATCTTCTCCATCATCGGCGCCGGCGCGTTGCGATCCTTCGAGCCCGAGAGCACCAGCGTCGGCACCTTGATGTCCTTCAAGGCTTGTCGCCGGTCGAAACCGAGCAGGGCCAGCATGCTGGCGCGATAGCTTGCCTCGGGTACACCGGCCATGCAGGAGGTTGCAATTTCAAGGCCGCGCGGATCGGGATCGTCGCCGACCAACTCCTTGACCAGGTCCGGCGCCAGCGACGCCATCGTCGCGCCCCGATCGAGCGGTCCGAGACGCGCCTCGATGAACGACTTCTGCCAGTCGCCGTCGGCCTTGCCGAAGGCCGGGCTGGTCTGAGCCAACACCACGGCCGACGCGGCCTGCGGATGCGTCGTCAACCATTCCTGTACGATCATCCCGCCGATGGAATGACCAACGAGGATCGGCTGCTTGGCGCCGATCTGGCTCAGGAAATCTTGAAGCGCAGCGGCGAGCGTGGTGATGCTGGCCGTCTCGAGCCGGGCGGATTGGCCATAGCCTGGCATGTCCCAGGCCACCGCATGGCGGCGCTCGCCGAAATAGTCGAGCTGACCGCGCCAGGCGCGTGCCGCGCCGCCGATGCCGTGCAGGAACACCACGGTCTGCCGCTCGGGCGCCCCCGACGCCTCGTAGCCGAAGCGGCCGTCCTTCGTGGTGGTGATTTGCGACGCAGGCACGCAGACCTCCAAGATATGCCTGATACCGCTACGCTGCTCGCTCCAGGCCCTTGAACGCTAGTCGCGGCAACCGGGGTGTCAAGGCGCTTCGGGCGTGTTGTTGCAAAAATTTGAAGTTTAAAATAACTTCGAGGCCGCGATCGTATTGCAAGAGATGAGGAGGCGCGCGTGTCGGGATTGCCTGCAGCTGCGCATGCGATGGTGACGGGCGGCGGACGCGGCATCGGCCGCGAGATCGCGCAAGCCCTGAAGCTTGCCGGCGCAACCGTGACGATCGTCGGGCGCAACGGCGCAACGCTCGATGAGGCGATCGCAGCCGGCTGCGCCGATTACGCCGCCATTGCCGATGTTGCCGATCAGGCCGCGCTGAACGCGGCCGTTGCCGCCGCTGTTGCGCGCCAGCCGATCGACATCCTGATTGCCAATGCCGGAAGTGCCGAGTCCGCCCCGTTCCTGAAATCGGATGCCGCGCTGTTCCGTCGCATGATCGACATCAATTTCATGGGTGTCGTGCATGCCGTGCAGGCAGTGCTGCCGGCGATGAGGGCAAAGTCCTATGGCCGCGTCGTTGCGGTCGCGTCCACGGCAGGGCTCAAGGGCTATCCTTACGTCAGCGCCTACACCGCAGCGAAGCATGCTGTCGTCGGCCTGACGCGCTCGCTCGCGCTGGAGCTGGCTGCGACGCGCGTGACAGTCAACGCAGTCTGCCCAGGCTTCACCGATACGGATCTCGTCGCCGACAGCGTGGACAACATCATGAAGAAGACCGGCCGCAGCCGGGAGCAAACGATCGCCGAGCTTGCCAAGCATAATCCGCAGGGGCGGCTCATCATGCCGCAGGAAGTTGCTGATACCGTGCTGTGGCTGTGCGGCAGCGGTGCCGGTGCGATCACGGGACAGGCGATCGCTGTGGCCGGCGGCGAGGTGTAGACCGTAACGCCCAACGATAAGATTTGAAGGAAGGAAGCTGACATGTCGAGACACGCCAATCCCGTCACCGTGCCGTTGGCGGACTACAAGCCCAGCCATTTCCTGCTCGCGGTCAAGGATCGCGTCGCGACCGTGACGTTGAACCGGCCCGAGCGCAAGAACCCGCTGACCTTCGAGAGTTATCGCGAACTGACCGACTTCTTCCGGGCCTGCGCGTTCGACGATGACGTCAAGGCGATCATCGTGGCCGGTGCAGGCGGCAATTTCTCGTCCGGCGGCGACGTGTTCGAGATCATCGGTCCGCTGGTGAAGATGGACACCAAGGGTCTGACCGCCTTCACCCGGATGACCGGCGATCTCGTCAAGGCGATGCGGGCCTGTCCGCAGCCGATCGTCGCGGCGGTCGAAGGAATCTGTGCAGGCGCTGGCGCGATCGTTGCGATGGCCTCCGATATCAGGCTGGCTGCAGCCGGTGCCAAGGTCGCGTTCCTGTTCAACAAGGTCGGCCTTGCCGGTTGCGACATGGGGGCCTGCGCGATCCTGCCGCGCATCATCGGTCAGTCCCGCGCGTCCGAACTGCTCTACACCGGCCGGTTCATGAGCGCGGAGGAGGGCGAGCGCTGGGGCTTCTTCAGCCGCATCGTCGCCCCCGCCGACGTGCTGGCGCAGGCCGTGGTGTTGGCAACCGAGATCGCGAACGGCCCGACTTTCGCCAACACGATGACCAAGCGCATGCTGGCGATGGAATGGGCGATGTCGGTCGAGGAGGCGATCGAAGCCGAGGCAGTTGCCCAGGCCTTGTGCATGACGACGGAGGATTTCAACCGCGCCTTCGAGGCCTTCGCGGCCAAGTCGAAGCCGGTCTTCCAGGGCAATTGACAAGCGGAGGGAACCGAAGGGGCTTGCCAGGAAATATTTTAGGGTTAAAATAATTTCGGTTGGCTCGGCACTCCAGCGGAGGCGCTCATGAAGATCGCGATCATCGGCGGCGGACCCGCCGGTCTCTATGCGGCGATACTGCTCAAGAAGCAGCGGCCCGGCGCCGACATCACGGTCTACGAACGCAACCGCGCCGACGACACGTTCGGTTTCGGCGTGGTGTTCTCCGATGCTACGCTCGACAATTTCGAGAAGCACGACTTGCCGAGCTACCAGCGGATCACCCAGGAGTTCGCCTACTGGGACGACATCGCCGTACACTTCCGCGGCACGGTGCACCGCGTCGGCGGCAACGGCTTTTGCGGCTGCTCGCGCCGTACGCTGCTGAGAATTCTGCAGGAGCGAGCCCGCGAACTCGGCGTCAGCCTGCAGTTCGAGGTCGACCTCGAGGATGAGTCGCAGTTCGCGGATGCCGATCTTCTCATTCTGTCGGACGGCATCAACAGCCGCTTCCGCCAGAAATACGTCGATCACTTCCAGCCCGAGGTCGATCTGCGCGCCAACAAGTTCGCATGGATGGGATCGACCAAGCCGCTCGACGCCTTCACCTTCATCTTCCAGGAGACGGAGTGGGGCCCGTTCATCGCGCACGCCTATCAGTACGAGACGGGCCATTCGACCTGGATCTTCGAGACCGATCCAGAGACCTTCGAGCGGGCCGGCCTGACCGGGCTCGACGAGCGGCAGTCCGCCGACCGCATGAAGGAGATCTTCGGCTGGTTCCTCGGCGACCATCCGCTGCTGATCAACCGCTCGATGTGGCGCAATTTCCCGATGATCCGCAACAAGCGCTGGGTCAAGGACAACATGGTGCTGCTCGGTGACGCCAAGTCGACTGCGCATTTCTCGATCGGCTCGGGCACCAAGCTTGCGATGGAGGACGCGATCGCGCTCGCTGATGCCATGCAGCGCGCGCCCAGCATTCCGGCCGCACTGGATCTCTATGAGCACGGCCGCCGCGAGGAGGTCGAGAAGACGCAGCATGCCGCCGACGTGTCGCTGGTTTGGTTCGAGCACGTCGACCGCTTCTGGGATTTCGATCCGGTGCAGTTCGCGTTCGGCGTGATGACGCGCTCGAAAGCGATCACCTACGCCAATCTCACTCTGCGCGCGCCGGACTTCGTGGCCGAGGTTGACAAGGCGTTCGCGCGGCAGGTTCGCGCCAAGGGCTTCGACGTCGACGTCGAGAAGCCGGTCGCGCCGATGTTCCAGCCGCTCAAGCTGCGCGAGATGACGATCGCAAATCGCGCGGTGCTGTCGCCGATGTGCATGTACTCGGCAGATGAAGGCGTGCCCAGCGATTTCCACCTCGTGCATTATGGTTCGCGCGCGATCGGCGGTGCCGGTCTGTTGTTTACCGAGATGACCTGCGTCAGCCGCGAGGCCCGCATCACGCCCGGCTGCACCGGTCTGTGGAACGACGCGCAGGAGGCCGCTTGGAAGCGCATCGTCGATTTCGTTCACGCCAACTCGCAAGCGAAGTTCGCGCTGCAACTTGGCCATGCCGGACGCAAGGGCGCGACCAAGCTGATGTGGGACGGCATGGACCGGCCATTGGAGCAGGGCGGCTGGGACATCGTGTCGGCGTCGCCGCTGCCGTACTTCCCTGACAGCCAGGTGCCACGCGAGCTCGACCGCGCGGCGATGGATGCGATCAAGGCCGACTTCGTCGCTGCGGCCGAGCGTGGCAACCGCTGCGGATTCGACATGCTCGAACTGCACTGCGCCCACGGCTATTTGCTCGCGAGCTTCATCTCGCCGCTGACCAACAAGCGCACCGACGACTATGGCGGCACGCTGGAGAACCGGCTGCGCTTCCCGCTGGAAGTGTTCGCGGCGATGCGCGCGGCGTGGCCGGCGCACAAGCCGATGTCGGTGCGCATCTCCGCCACCGACTGGGCCGACGGCGGCGTCACTGGTGACGACGCGGTGCTGATCGCCCGCGCCTTCGGCGAGGCCGGTGTCGATCTCGTCGACGTCTCGACCGGCCAGACGGTGCGCGAGGCCAAGCCGATCTACGGCCGCATGTTCCAGACGCCATTTTCGGACCAGGTCCGTAACGAGGCCCATGTCGCCACCATGTGCGTCGGCAACATCACCTCGGCCGATCAGGTCAACACCATCCTGGCCGCCGGCCGCGCCGATCTCGTCGCGCTCGGCCGCCCGCATCTGGTCGACCCCGCCTTCACCATGAAGGCCGCGGCCTGGTATGGCGCCGACATGTTCTGTCCGCCGCAATATCTGCCGGGCAAAGAGCAGATCTTCCGCAACAGCGTGCGGGATCGGCAGGATTTCGAGGAGCTGAAGATTAAGGCTAAGCCGAAAACGCGGGCGGAGCTGAAGGCCGAGGCGTCGAAGCCGCTTGCGGCGGAGTGAGCCTCCATGCCACGCTGGGGCTCGATACGTCTGGTGCGAGTGGAGTAGGGCGCGATGAAGGCGATCATCGTTGGTGGCGGTATCGGTGGATTGACCACGGCGCTGATGCTGCGGGCGCGCGGCATCGATTGCGAGCTGTTCGAGCAGGCGGATGCGATCCGCGAGCTCGGCGTCGGCATCAACACCCTGCCGCATGCGATCCGCGAGCTCGCCCAGCTCGGGCTGCTGGACCGGCTCGACGAAGTCGCCATCCGGACCTATGAGCTGTTCTACTTGACTCGGCGCGGCCAGGAGGTCTGGCACGAGACCCGCGGGCTCGACGCCGGCCATGACGTGCCGCAATTCTCGATCCACCGCGGCCGGCTGCAGAGCGTGATCCACCAGGCCGTGGTGGAGCGGCTCGGGCCGGAGAAGGTCCACACCGGCTGCCGGCTCGGCGCCTTCACCCAGGACGAGGGCGGGGTCACCGCCTATTTCTTCGACCGCACCGGGTCTCATGTTCACACCGCCCGTGGCGACGTGCTGATCGGCGCCGACGGCATCCATTCCAAGGTCCGGCAGACGCTGTTCCCCAACGAGGGCGCGCCGTGCTGGAACGGCCTGATGCTGTGGCGCGGCGCCACCGACTGGCCGGTGTTTTTGACCGGGCGGTCGATGATCATCGCCGGCGGCCTCAACGCCAAGGCGGTGATCTATCCGATCGCCGAGGGCTCGAGCCCCGCGACCCGCCTCACCAACTGGGCCGTGCTGGTGCGCATCGGCGATGCCAACACCGCGCCGCCGCGGCGTGAGGACTGGTCGCGGCTCGGCAAGGCCGACGAGCTGATGCCGCATGTCAACGGCTTCTCCATTCCCCAGGTCGACTTCGCCGCCATGGTGCGGGCGACGCCGGAGTTCTGGGAATATCCCTGCTGCGACCGCGATCCGCTGCCGTACTGGTCGAGCGGCCGCGTCACCTTGTTGGGCGATGCCGCGCATCCGATGTACCCGGTCGGCTCCAACGGCGCCTCGCAGGCCATTCTCGATGCCCGCGCGCTCGCCGACGCCTTGGCCCGCTCGGAGCATCCGCGCCAGGCGCTGATGGCCTATGAGCAGAAGCGGCTGCCGATGACCGCCGAGATCGTCGCCTCGAACCGCCGCGGCGGCCCCGAGGGCGTCATCGATGCCGTCGAGCAGCTTGCGCCGCAGGGGTTTACGGACATCAACACCATCCTGAACTACGAGGCCCGCGAGGGCATCGTGCGCGGCTATGCCAGCCGGGCCGGCTTTGCCGCGCGGATGGTGACGCGGCAAGCCTCGTAGCATCAGATCCTCACGCCCCCGGAGGCGGCGGCAGGAAGTGGATGTTGTGCTCGGCGGCGAGCTTCACCACGTCGTCCGGATTCTGCTCGCGCATGTTGTGGATCGCCCAGAACAGGTCATAGAGCCGGCGCGTCGGTGACACCCAGAACAGCGTCTTCGCGGTCTGCTGCGACTTGTTGAAGATGCCGTGCGGCTTGCCCATCGGCAGCCGCACCGTGTCGCCGGCGGTGGCGTATTCCTCGGCGCCGTCGAGGAAGAAGTCGAGCCGGCCTTCGAGGATGTAGAGATATTCGTCCTGGTCGGGATGGATGTGCGGCGGCACGAAGGTGCCGACCGGGAACGTCGCATGCCAGGAGAAGCTGTGCTCGGTGCGGTTCTTCGGCACATAGATCTGGCCGAGGATGTTCCAGGAGATGCCCTGGATGCCCTCATTGGCCCGGGTGATGCCGGCGATTTCCGGATGGCTCATGTTGGTTTTCGCTCCCTGTTCTTACTTGGCCACGCAGTCCTTGGCGTAGCGGTCGGCGTAGTTCTCGAACACCTTCTGCACGATCTCTGTCTGGAACTTGCCGTCCGGGCGCTTGGCGACCTTGGTCAGATAGAAGTCCTGGATCGGGTAGCCGTTGGTGTTGAACTTGAAGTTGCCGCGCAGCGAGGCGAAATCGGCCTTCTTCAGCGCCGCGGCCACGGCGTCCTTGTTACTGAGGTCGCCGCCGACCGCCTTTACGGCGCTGTCGATCAGCAGCGCGGCGTCATAGGCCTGCATGGCGTAGGTGCCGGGCACGCTGTTGTAGGCGGCCTCGTAACCGGCGACGAACTTCTTGCTCTGCGGATTGTCGAAATTCGGTGCCCAGTTCGCGCCGCCGAACATTCCGACCGCGGCATCCTGCTGCGCAGGGAGCGTGGACTCGTCGACGGTGAAGGCGGAGAGCACCGGGACGCTGTCGGCAAGGCCCGCCTGCTTGAATTGCTTGACGAGGTTCACGCCCATGCCGCCCGGCATGAAGGTGAACACGGCGTCCGGCTTTTGCGAGGAGATCTTGGACAGCTCGGGCTGGAAGTCGAGCGTGTTGAGCGGAACGTAGGACTCTTCGACGATCTCGCCCTTGTAGTCGAGCTTGAAGCCGGCGACGCTATCGCGCCCGGCCTGATAGTTCGGCACCAGCAGATACATCTTCTTGTAGCCGCGGTCCTGTGCGACCTTGCCGAGAACCGCGTGCACCTGGTCGTTCTGGTACGACGTCACATAGAAATACGGGCTGCACTCCTTGCCAGCGTAGCTCGACGGACCGGCATTCGGGCTGATCAGGAAGGTCTTGTTCTCCGTGATCGGGCGGTGGATCGCCTGCAGCATGTTGGAGAAGATCGGGCCGACGACGAAGTCGACCTTGTCGCGCTCGAGCAGGCCCTTGGCCTTGGTGATCGCGGCGTCCGGCTTCAGCTCGTCGTCGGCGACGATCACCTCGACCTCCTTGCCGCCCATCTTGCCGCCGAGGTCCTTGATCGCGAGGTTGAAGCCGTCGCGGACCTGCCCGCCGAGCGCGGCGGCCGGCCCCGAGAGGGTGACGATGACGCCGATCTTGATCTTGTCGGCGGCCAGCGCCGGCTGCGCCAGCAGGCACGCGACGACGCCAAGTCCAGCGCCGAGACCGACCAGCTTCGAACTCACTTTCATGACAACTCCCCCGGATGCGGAAATTCAGGTTTATGTTTTTTGCACCTGACCAGATGATGCGTCAGACCGCAGCTTGGTCTCAAGCCTAGTCCGATGACGCCCTTACCCGCAAGCGAGCTGCTGGCGGAAAGGGCGGTTTCGGCGTGCATGCAAGCAGCACGCCAATTGCTTGAAGGTTAAAGGAATTGCCGTTTTTCATCCTCCGCTACAAGGGACGGTACGTTTTTCCTTGCTCCCGGAAGGTCCTGAAGGTCAAACTCGCGAGCCTCGCTGGACGAGGCTGAACGTGCCCAAGTGATTCCGTCATGACGCTTGATTCCGAGACCAAGGCCGTCGAGCTGCCCGAGGACCATGCCGAGGAGCTGCGGCTGTGGCTGCGCCTGCTCACCTGCACGACCCTGATCGAGGGCGAGATCCGCAGCCGGCTGCGCGAGCGCTTCGACGTGACCCTGCCGCGTTTCGACCTGATGGCGCAGCTCGACAAGGCGCCTGATGGCATGACCTTGTCCGATGTCTCCAAGCGCATGATGGTTTCGAATGGAAACGTGACCGGGCTGGTCGAGCGCCTGGTCGAATCCGGCCATCTCGATCGCCGCACTTCGGAGACCGATCGTCGGGTTCAGGTGATCCGCCTGACCAAGCTCGGCCGCGCCGAATTCCGCAAGATGGCGGCCGAGCACGAGACCTGGATCGCGGACATCTTCGGCGATCTCACGGAGAAGGACGTGCGTGAGCTGATGCGGCTGCTCGCCAAGACCAAGGGATCGGCGCAGAAAGCCGTGCAGCGCCGGCAGGATTGACGCGAGCCTGACAGGACGTCGCAGGCGGCGCTGCCGCGCGCGGCAAACGCTCAAACAATTTGCTGGCAGTGCACAATCTTCGGCTCTTGCGTCCAGATGTTTTAAGTCTAAAATGTTTAGGACTGAAACGTGCCGGGCGTCTTTCCTTTCAGACAGGAGCCTGTGATGGCCACCGCCGCCAAAGCTCAACTTCCGGACAGCGCAAAGGCGCATAGCGCCCATGTCGACACCTTCGCTCAGGACAATCTGCCGCCGCGCGAGCTGTGGCCCGACTTCGTGTTCAGCCGGCCCGAATTCCACTATCCGCCACGGCTGAACTGTGTGACGCATTTCGTCGACCGCTGGGTCGAGGAAGGGCGGGGCGATGCGCCCTGCATCATCAGCACCGAGGTCAGCTACACCTATTCCGAGCTGCAGGCCCTGGTGAACAAGATCGCCAACGTGCTCGTCAGCAAGCTCGGCCTGGTGCCCGGCGGCCGCGTGCTCTTGCGCTCCGCCAACAACCCCATGATGGTCGCGACCTATCTCGCCGTCATCAAGGCCGGCGGCATCGTCGTCGCCACCATGCCGCTGTTGCGCGCAAAGGAGCTGTCCTATCCGATCCAAAAAGCGCAGATCGCGCTGGCGCTGTGCGACGGCAAGCTCGCCGACGAGATGGAAAAGACGCGCGCGGTCGCGCCGGCGCTGAAGCAGGTCCTGTACTGGGGCAACGGCCGGCCCGACGCGCTGGAAGCGCTGATCGCTGATGCCAGCCCGGACTTCACCGCGGTCGATACGGCCTCCGACGATCTCTGCCTGATCGCCTTCACCTCGGGCACGACCGGCGATCCGAAAGGCACGATGCATTTCCACCGCGACATGCTCGCGGTCTGCGACGGCTATGCCCGTAACGTGCTGCGCGCCAGCCAGAGCGATCGCTTCATCGGCACTGCCCCGCTCGCCTTCACCTTCGGCTTCGGCGGTGTGCTGTTCCCGATGCATATCGGCGCGTCCTATGTCGTGCTGGAGAAGACGACGCCAGACGATCTGCTCGGTGCGATCGAGCGCTACAAGGCGACCGTCTGCTTCACGGCGCCGACCGCCTATCGCGCCATGCTGAGCAAGCTGGAGGGGCGCGGCATCTCCTCGCTGCGCAAATGCGTCTCCGCCGGCGAGACGCTGCCGAAGCCGACCTTCGATGCCTGGCTCAAGGCGACCGGGCTGAAGTTGATGGATGGCATCGGCTCGACCGAGATGCTGCACATCTTCATCAGCGCCGTCGAGGACGAGATCCGTCCGGGTGCCACCGGCAAACCGGTGCCGGGCTACGAGGCCAAGATCATCGACGATGAAGGCCGCGACGTGCCGCCGGGGACCATGGGGCGGCTCGCGGTGCGCGGTCCCACCGGCTGCCGCTATCTCGCCGACGAGCGTCAGCGCAAATACGTCCAGAACGGCTGGAACGTCACCGGCGACACCTATGTCATGGATGAGGACGGCTACTTCTGGTACCAGTCGCGGTCGGACGATATGATCGTGTCGTCCGGCTACAACATCGCCGGCACCGACGTCGAGGCCGCGCTGCTGACGCATCCCGCGGTCGCCGAATGCGGCGTGGTCGGTGCGCCCGACGAGGCCCGCGGCATGGTCGTGAAGGCCTATGTCTTGCTGGCGCCGGGTGCGGAAGGCACCCCGGCGCTGGTGGCCGAGCTGCAGGAGCATGTCAAACGCGAGATCGCGCCGTACAAATATCCGCGCGCGATCGAGTTCGTGACGCAGCTGCCCAAGACCGAGACCGGCAAGCTGAAGCGGTTCGCCCTGCGCGCGATCGCACAGGCCGCCGCTGCGCCATCGTCGGGCACGGGCGCGTAGCAGAGACAGGGAGAGACGTTCGTGAGCACGACCAAAGCGCCCACGCTCGCCGTGGTGAAGCAGGAGGAGGGCGTAGGCCTGCGCGTCCTGCAGCCGAGCGGCTGGCCGATGCCGAAGGGCTACGCCAACGGCATCAGCGCGGACGGACGGATCGTCGTGACCGGCGGCGTCATCGGCTGGGACGCGAACGAGACGCTGGCCGAGGGCTTCGTGGCGCAGGTCCGGCAGGCGCTGCAGAACATCGCCGCCATCCTGGCCGAGGGCAACGCCGGGCCGGAGCATCTGGTGCGGCTGACCTGGTACGTCGTCGACATGGACGAGTATCTCGCCAACCTGAAGGATCTCGGCAGGATCTATCGCGAGATCTTCGGCAGCCACTATCCGGCGATGGCGCTGGTGCAGGTGGTGCGGTTGGTCGAGAAGGCCGCGCGCGTCGAGATCGAGGCGACCGCGGTGGTGCCGCGCTGAGGGCGACGTTCGAGCGGGAGGCGCGAGACCATGGAGATCTCCGTAAAATGCTGTGAAGCCGGGCTCCGCCGTGCGCATGCGTTCCTCCCACCGGTCTCGGCTCGGGGATAATTGAAGCAAAATCCGCGACGCGGTTTCGACCACACCTCGGCGTGCGACATTGCCCTCTCGCGGCGCAGATGCGTCC
The DNA here is from genome assembly GCF_032489615.1 of Bradyrhizobium sp. SZCCHNR1051. Taxonomy (NCBI): domain Bacteria; kingdom Pseudomonadati; phylum Pseudomonadota; class Alphaproteobacteria; order Hyphomicrobiales; family Nitrobacteraceae; genus Bradyrhizobium; species Bradyrhizobium sp. SZCCHNR1051. The sequence goes on from NZ_JAUEYJ010000016.1 coordinate 16,660, forward strand.
GAGCTGTGCTGGTCTCGTTCGCCCTCCTGAAATCGAGGGCGCAGGGAAGGCCGGGTGTCCACCACACCCGCGGCCCCCGTGCGAAAAAAGTGCACGGGGCAGGAACCACAGGTGGGCCGAACATTCCGGCCTTCCCTGCGCGATGGTCTGACGGCTTATACGTGGTCTCCCTGGTGCACCGGGCTTGTTGGCCACCATGGCGCGCGCAATGCGCTGGGCATTGTCACGCACGTGATACCAGCATCGGGGTATCAGGACATCACGACTTCACCGTACGCCGCCACATCACTCGTCCGCGCGAGATGCGCATGATGCGAGCCGCGTCCATCGCAGCCTGCCTCACGTATCGTGACGACGCGTACGCCCCTCTTCACGAAGCAGGATGGCCGCAACCATCGGTCTGATTTGCCCGACGGCACAAGGCCTGAGCGCTGCGACATGGTAACGCGACGGGCAGTCACACACGGGATCACAGTTGTCGCGCCGTGCGTCGTCACGGACCGAACAAATATGGTCGCTTGATGAGCTTGCTGCCGAACGAAGGGCCAGACATCGCCTTGGCGTAGACAAAAACCTGTTCGAGCGTGGCGGCGCAGTGGCGGGTGAGAGCAGGGGGCGAATTTGGACTGGAAACTCTTCGTAACGACAGCGCTGGCGGCCGCCGTCGGCGCTGCGGCCGGAGCATTGGCCCTGGCCAGTAGCGGCGGCGGCATAGAACATCAGGCCGACGCCAAGATGCTGGAGATCGGCGTCGCTATCCTGCGCGAGCCGGCGCGGGTGGATGATGATCCGATGCGATCATGGGCGGTGAAAGTGGTGGAGAAGAAGTCGGGTGTGAGTTTTACGGATCAGCAGCGCGCGGCGTTGCTGAAGCGGGCGGCCGGGGGACGGTAGATCAGCGATCGGCTGAATAGCGTGGGCAAAGGCGTGCCTGCGCGATTGCCTGTTTGTCGATGCTGTGTGATAGCAGCCGTGCTGACCATCTTGTGCTGATAGATTTTAGTCGGCGCGCCCCGTGGACTCGGGACCGGTGTCATCAGGTGTCAGAACCAGTTGTGCCTCACGTTCCGGCCGGTGGTTATGGGTCCCGGCGTTCGCCGGGACGACAGTTGTGAGTGGAGCGCACAGCTGTGTAGGACTGCCCCAGTCGAGCGACAACCACCGCTGTCGTCCCGGCGAACGCCGGGACCCATACCGCGGGATTGTCCTTGGGCCCGAATGGGAGAGATATCCAAGGCCCCGACGCGCTGCTCCATCATGTTGTCATTGGGAGGCGCGCAGCTTCGCTGCGCTCGCAATGAGGGGGTGAGAGCGGGGGCTACTGATACGCCGACACGATATCGCTGACGGCGCGCTCCAGCTGCTGCGCGGTCGCGCAGGGGCGGACCACGTTGCAGAAGGTCTGGTAGCGCGGCATCTCGGAATCGCCCCAGCCCCAGGTCACGCGCCCTTCGGGGTTGAGCCAGACCACGCGCTTGGCGCGCTCCGAGATGGCTTTCAGGATGTCGGCGCGTGGGTCGAGCTTGTTGCTGCGGGCGTCGCCGAGCACGATCACGGTGGTCTGCGGCGTGACCGAGGCCATGAACTGCTTCTCGAAATCGACCAGCGAGCTGCCGTAGTCCGACGAGCCGAAGCCGACCTTGTCCATGATCTCGGCCATCGCCTCCTCGGCGGATTTCTGCTCGAGGATGCCACTGACCTCGATCAGGTGGCCGGAGAACGCGAACGAGCGGACGTCGCTGACGACGTCATGCAGGCTGTGGATCAGCAGCAGGAAGAAGTCGGAGACGCGCGCGACCGAGCCGGAGACGTCGCACAGCGCCACGATCTTCGGGCGGTCGCGATGCCGCCGCTTCCACGCGGTGAGGAAGGGCACACTGCCCCAGGCGGCGTTACGCCGGAGGGTGCGGCGGACGTCGAGATGGCCGCGGCGCTGGCGCTTGCGCGGCTTGCTGTAGCGCTCGCGCAGGCGGCGGGCGATCTGCCGGATCAGCGCCCGCATCGCCGCGACCTGGCGCGGCTCAATGCGCGATAGCTGCGCGTTGCGCAGGATCTCGTGGCGCAAATTCTCGGTTTCCTCGCGGCCGTACAGTGCGAGCGCCTGCGCAACGGCATCACGCACGGTGTCGCGCAGGCCATCGAGCCCGGCCTGCAGCCGTTCGGCCAGCGCGGGATTGCTTTCGGTCAGTGCGTCCAGATCGTCGCGCAGTCGCTGGATGCCCATCGTCTCCAGCATGTGGCTGGAGAACAGGCCGCGCTGGGTGAAGTAGCGGATCTCGGAAAGGCCGACGGCGCTGGAGGCGTTGGCGATCGCAGCCGAGATCTCGGCCGTGCTCTGCGCGAGCAGCATCTGGGCAAGGGGGCCGAGCTCGGTATTCGCTTTGCCGGTCTGCTGCCCCAACGTCGGCGCTGGCTGGGCTTCGGTCTGCGCCGCCTCCTCTGATCCCTCGTTCGTCTCTGCCTGTGCCGGATCGACATGGGCGAAGAACAGGTCGAAGCAGGCGCCGAGCGCCTTCTTCTCGTCCTCGCTCTTGGCCAAGGTCAGCAGCAGGCTGTCGCGCAGCACGGTGCGATCGGACAGGCCCACGCGCGCCACTGCCCGCATCGCGTCGATGCTCTCGGCCGGCGAGACATGCACGCCGGCGCCGCGAGCGGCGCGAAAGAAGCGATGCAGGTTCTCCTGCATGGGCCCTATCCGAAGATGTTCTGGCGCTGCGCCTTGGCGACGAAGGTCGTCACCTGCGGCAGCGCCACCTCGATGTCGGACTCGTATTTCAAGAGCACGTTGAGCGTGTCCTTGACCACCTCATGGCCGAGCTCGGCGGCCTGCAGCAGCACCAGCACGCGGGCCCAGTCGATGGTCTCGCTGACCGACGGCTGCTTCTTCAGGTCGAGCGTGCGGATGTCATGGATGAAAGCCACGAGCTGCCGCCGCAGGGTTTGCGAGATGCCGGGGATGCGGCTCTCGACGATGCGCTCCTCCAGCTTCTGCTCCGGGAAGCCGATGTGCAGATGCAGGCAGCGCCGCTTCAGGGCGTCGCCGAGATTGCGCTCGGAGTTGGAGGTCAGGATCACGGTCGGCGGCTTGGCGGCGGCGATGCTGCCGAGCTCGGGGATCGTGACCTGGAAGTCCGACAGGATCTCCAGCAGCAGCGACTCGAACTCGGCGTCGGACTTGTCGATCTCGTCGATCAGGAGCACGCAGCCATCAGGCTCGAGCAGGGCCTGCAACAGCGGCCGGGGTTCGACGAATTCCTTGGAGAAGAACACGTCGCCGAAATCATGCAGCTGGGCGAGCGCCGCGTGCAGCGTCTGCGCGCCGCCGAGCACCTCGCCGAGCTTGTCCTTCAGGATCTGGGTGTAGAGCAGCTGCTTGGCGTATTTCCACTCATACAGCGCCTTGGCCTCGTCGAGCCCCTCGTAGCATTGCAGCCGGATCATCTTGAGGCCGCGCCAGGCGGCGATGGCCTTGGCGAGCTCGGTCTTGCCGACGCCGGCCGGGCCCTCGACCAGGATCGGCTTGTCGATCGCCTGCGACAGGTAGACGGCGGTGGCGATCTGGCGGCTGGCGATATAGCCCTGGGCGGCGAGGCCGGCTTCGACGGCCGCGATCGAGGCGATGGCTGAAGAGGGGGCCGGGGAATCAGCCACTGATCGAACTCCGTTTCCTTGGGCAGTCGGACCTGGAGCTGACGTGATCGGCGGTCCGGTCCCTGCGATGCCCGTCAGGCGAAACCCCTGACATTTGCTGGCTTTGTGTTATGTCCTGGCTACGCGCCCGGCCCATCCTTGTCCAGTGCGGGCGCGTCGGCAGGGCAGCATGGCTGCCTGTCCCGGATCGACGGACCCCGAAAATCACGCCGAGCGGAATATGAACCGATCCATCCTGCATCTCCTCGTCCTCTTGGTTCTCGTGGTCGGAGGCGGCTGGATCATCGGCGCCTCGAACTTGCCCGGCGCCTGGTACGGCTCGCTCAACAAGCCCTGGTTCACCCCGCCGGGCTGGCTGTTTCCGATCGCCTGGACCGTGCTCTACATCATGATCGCGATCGCCGGCTGGCGGACGTATGAGCGCGTCGGCAGCGGTGCGGTGATGCAGGTGTGGTGGGGCCAATTGGTCCTGAACTTCGCCTGGTCGCCGGTGTTCTTCACCGTGCATCTGATGTGGGTGGCGTTCGCGATCATCGTCAGCATGTTCGTCTTGATCGTGACCTTCATCGTCATGCAATGGCGCGACGACCGCATCGCGGCGCTGCTGTTCGTGCCCTATGCCTGCTGGGTCGCGTTTGCGTCCGCGCTGAATTTCGCGGTGAATGTGCTGAACTGAGATGGGGCTGCTGATGGGGCGAAGCTGTAACTTTTTGTCCGCGGCGCAGCCTCGAATTCCGCTGTCGTCCCGGCGAACGCCGGGACCCATACCGCGGACGGCCGGTTGTTGGAAAAGACTCTGCATCATCCTCCTTTGTCGACAACGAGGGCCGGTGGTTATGGGTCCCTGCTTTCGCCGGGACGACAGCGGAGGGTGGGGCAGCCGGCTGGGCATACTGAGGCATGATGTTCGAGGCCTCCAGCCATGAACCTCAAGCAGCTCGAATATTTCGTGCAGGTCGCCGAGCTCGGCTCGTTCAGCAAGGCGGCAAGCGTGCTCGACGTGGCGCAGCCGGCGCTGTCGCGGCAGGTGCGGGCGCTGGAATCCGAGCTGAAGCAGCAGCTGTTCGCGCGCAACGGCCGTGGGGTGGCGCTAACCGAGGCCGGCAAGCGGCTGCTCGACCATAGCGTCGGCGTGCTGCAATTGGTGGCGCATGCGCGCGAGGATCTCGGCGCCAGCCGCGACGCGCCGGTCGGCCGCGTCACCATCGGCCTGCCGCCGAGCATCGCGCGGCAATTGACGCTGCCGCTGATCGACCGCTTCCGCAAGGAGTTTCCGGCGGCGCGGCTCGCCGTGGTCGAAGGCCTGTCGACGCATGTGGTGGAGTGGGTGACCACGGGGCGTATCGATGTCGGCATGGTCTACAATCCCGAAGCCCAGGCCGGCATCGAAATTACGCCGGTGCTGCAGGAGCCCTTGGCGCTGGTGAGCCACGCGCCGAAGGGCAAGCGCCGCGTCACCGCGCCGCTGCCGATGGCCGAGCTGTCGCGCTACAAGCTGATCATGCCGGAGCGGGTGCATGCGATGCGGCGTCTGCTGGAGACGCAAGCCGCGCTCGCCGGCATCAAGCTCGACATCGCCTGGGAAGTGTCGAGCGTGCCCTCGATCATCGACCTCGTCTGCGCCGGCTACGGCCACGCCGTGCTGACCCCGAGCGGCGTCGCCGCGTCCGGGCGCGCGAGCGAGCTCGCGATCCGTCCGCTGACCGAGCCGGCGCCGACCAGCGTGCTGTGCCTGGTGACATCAGCGCACAAGCGGCCGACCCCGCTGGCCCAGCACACGATGAAGCTGGCGACGGCCCTGATCAGGAAACTGCCGCGCTGACTGCAGCAATCCGTTTCGGCTCGGCGGGTGCCACCCTCCCGTGGAGGGGGAGGGTCGGTCGCCTGCGAAGCGGGCGAGCGGGGTGGGGTGAAGCCACGGGCGCCGGTGCATCTGGAGAGATCACTCCACCCCGGCTCACTTGCGCTGCGCTCAAGTGAGCCGACCCTCCCAGGGGAGGGTGGAGCCCGGGGCGTCTACGTGATGCGCAATCCGCAGCCCAGACCCGTTGAGACCCGTTCTAAAATCAGCATGGCTCACCTGATATCTTATGCCGTTTTGGAATAGCTGATAGACGCAGCCCGGCGCTGGCGCGCCCTGTCGCGCCCGGTCACATATCCCGTCAAGTCGCCGCAGGCGCAGGGCTAATCGCGCACGGACGCGCGCTCCTTGCGGACCTCGGTGAACGAGCAAGAACAGCCCCAAGGAAAGCAGAAACGATGCAAACGACCGGCCGCGTCGACGTCCAGGCCTTTCTCGACGATCACAAGTTCTCCGCCTTCCAATGGCTGATCTTCGCGCTCGGCTTCGTCATCGTGCTGCTCGACGGCTTCGACACCGCTGCGATCGGGTTCATCGCGCCGTCGCTCTTGAAGGAATGGGGCATCGAAAAATCGGCGCTCGGCCCGGTGCTGAGCGCGGCGCTGTTCGGGCTTGCCGCCGGCGCGCTGTTCGCCGGTCCCGTGGCTGACCGTCTCGGCCGCAAGCTGGTGCTGGTCGGCTCGGTGCTGATCTTCGGCGTTGCCTGTCTCGCCTCGGCCTTCGCGACCAACCTGACCGAGCTCACCGTGCTCCGCTGCATCACCGGCATCGGCCTCGGCGCCGCCATGCCGAACGCCGTGACCCTGCTCAGCGAGTATTGCCCGGGCCGGCTGCGCGCCACCATGACCAATTTGATGTTCTGCGGCTTCCCGCTGGGCGCGGCCTGCGGCGGCTTCCTGGCCGCCTGGATGATCCCGCAATGGGGCTGGCGCAGCGTGCTGGTGCTCGGCGGCGTGACGCCGCTGGTGCTGACCGTGCTGCTGATCGTGATCCTGCCGGAGTCCGTGCACTACCTGCTGTCGCGCGGCGCGAGCGTCGAGCGCGTGCGCAAGGTGATGCGCAGGATCTCGGCCGCGGCTTCCGATGTCGGGCAGTTCGTGATGCTGGAGCCGGAACATGCGGAGACCACCCGCCGCGTCAACGCGACCGGCATCGGCATGGTGCTGTCGCCGGTGCTGCGCGTCGGCTCGGTGATGCTGTGGGTCACCTATTTCATGGGGCTCGTGATCTTCTACTCGCTGATCAACTGGATGCCGGTCCTGTTCAAGGATGTCGGGCTCAACCCGCAGACCGCGACCCTGATCTCGGCGCTGTTCCCGCTCGGCGGCGTCGGCGCGGTGTTCTTCGGCGTGCTGATGGACCGCTTCAACGCCAACCGCATCGTCGCCGTCGGCTATGCCCTGACCGCGGTCACGATCTTCCTGATCGGCCAGGCGGTCGGCAATTTGGGCTTGCTGGTGGTGATCGTGTTCGTCGCCGGCGTCGTCATGAACACGGCGCAGTCGTCGCTGCCGGCGCTGGCCGCCTCCTTCTATCCGACCCAGGGCCGGGCCACCGGCGTGGCCTGGATGATGGGCATCGGCCGCTTCGGCGGTATTGCCGGCTCCTTCCTGGTCGCCGAGCTGACCGCGCGCCACCTGACCTTCAGCGAGATTTTCACCGTGATCGCAGTTCCCGGCTTGATCGCGGCGCTCGCCCTTGTGGTAAAGCAGGCCGTGGGACCCGGCGGCCGCGCCAGCGGCAAGGGTGTCGGCAGCCCTGTGATTGCGCATTGAGCGGCGCCCCGGAAGACAGAGAAGCTTGAGGGAGAGACTGACGTGATCATCGACGTGCACGGCCATTACACGACGGCCCCGAAGGCGCTCGAAGAGTGGCGCAACCGGCAAATCGCGGGCATCAAGGATCCCTCGGTGATGCCGAAGGCCTCCGAGCTTTCGATCAGCGATGACGAGCTGCGCGAGAGCATCGAGAGCAACCAGCTCAAGAAGATGAAGGAGCGCGGCAGCGACCTCACCGTGTTCTCGCCGCGCGCGAGCTTCATGGCCCACCACATCGGCGACTTCCAGGTGTCCTCGACCTGGGCCGCGATCTGCAACGAGCTGTGCTATCGCGTCAGCAAGCTGTTCCCGGACCATTTCATCGGCGTCGCCATGCTGCCGCAGTCGCCGGGCGTCGATCCGAAGACCTGCATTCCCGAGCTCGAGAAATGCATCAAGGAGTACGGCTTCGTCGGCATCAATTTGAACCCGGACCCGTCCGGGGGCCACTGGACCTCGCCGCCGCTGTCGGATCGGCACTGGTATCCGATCTACGAGAAGATGGTCGAGCTCGACATCCCCGCGATGATCCACGTCTCGACCAGCTGCAACGCCTGCTTCCACACCACGGGCGCGCACTACCTCAACGCCGACACCACGGCGTTCATGCAGTGTCTCACGTCTGACCTGTTCAAGGATTTCCCGACCTTGAAGTTCCTGATCCCGCATGGCGGCGGCGCGGTGCCGTATCACTGGGGCCGGTTCCGCGGCCTCGCCCAGGAGCTGAAGAAGCCGCTGTTGAAGGATCATCTCCTCAACAACATCTTCTTCGACACCTGCGTCTATCATCAGCCGGGCATCGACCTGCTGACCGGCGTGATTCCGATCGACAACATCCTGTTCGCGTCGGAGATGATCGGCGCCGTCCGCGGCATCGATCCGGAGACCGGCTTCTATTACGACGACACCAAGCGCTACATCGAGGCCGCCAAGCTGACGCCCGAGCAGCGCCACCAGATCTACGAAGGCAACGCCCGGCGCGTGTTCCCGCGGCTCGACGCCGCGTTGAAGGCCCAAGGCAAGTGATTTAGGACCAGCGAGATGAGCACCCCCATGAACAATCTCGGCATCGTCAAGAAGAGCATCACCCGCGCCGACAAGGCCGCGGTGGAGAAGCTGTCGAAATTCGGCGTCGCCACCATCCACGAGGCGATGGGCCGGGTCGGCCTGATGCAGTGCTATATGCGTCCGATCTATCCGACCGCGAAGATGTGCGGCACGGCCGTGACCGTGCTGCTGCAGCCCGGCGACAACTGGATGCTGCATGTCGCCGCCGAGCAAATCCAGCCCGGCGACGTTGTCGTCGCCGCCTGCACGGTCGAGAACACCGACGGCTTCTTCGGCGATCTCCTGGCCACCAGTTTTCGCGCCCGCGGCGCCCAGGGCCTCGTGATCGACGGCGGCGTCCGCGACGTCGCTGATCTCACCGAGATGCAGTTTCCGGTGTTCTCGCGCGCGATTTCCGCACGGGGAACGGTCAAGGCTACGCTCGGCTCGGTGAACATCCCGATCGTCTGCGCCGGTGCGGCGGTCAATCCGGGCGACGTGATCGTCGCCGACGTCGACGGCATCGTCGTCGTGCCGGCCGCAGTCGCGCATCAGGCCGCGGACGCCGCCGCCGCGCGCGAGGCCAACGAGGCCGACAAGCGCGAGAAGCTGGCGTCCGGCGTGCTCGGACTCGACATGTACAAGATGCGCGAGCCGCTGGCGAAGGCCGGGCTCAAATATATCGATTGAGCAGCAATGACCGTGGCGTCCAACCCAAGTCCTTCTAACCGATGGCATGTCGGGCTGATCGGCTACGGCGAGGTCGGCAAGATCCTCGCCGAGGATCTGCGCAAGGACGGCGTGCGCGTCTGCGCCTACGACGTGAAGTTGGCTGACGCTATGGGCGACGCGATGCGCAGCCACGCCGCTGAAATCGGCGTGACGCTCGCAGCCTCGCATGCCGAATTGGCAGCGCAGGCCGACTTCATCGTCTCCGCGGTCACCGCGAGCCAAGACGTGGCGGTGGCGGATGCCTGTGCTGCGACCATCAAGCCGGGCGCCTGGTTCCTCGACTTCAATTCAGCCTCGCCCGGCGCCAAGCAGCGCGCCGCCGCGCTGATCGACGGCGCCGGTGGACGCTATGTCGAAGGCGCCGTCATGACGTCGGTGCCGCCCTATCGCATCAAGGTGCCGCTGCTGCTCGGCGGCGCCGGCGCGCGCGAGCTGGCGCCGCTGCTCAACGACCTCGGCTTTGCCGCGAAGTTCGCCAGCGACAAACTCGGCGTCGCCTCGGCCACCAAGATGTGCCGCAGCATCATGATCAAGGGCCTCGAGGCGATGGTGATCGAGAGCTTCACCACCGCGCGCGCCTATGGCGTCGAGGATGCGGTGCTGGCCTCGTTGAAGGAGACGTTTCCCGGCATCGACTGGGAGAAGCAGGGCGCCTATTTCTTTCAGCGCGTGATCGAGCATGGCCGCCGCCGCGCCGAGGAGGTAAGGGAGGTCGCCGAGACCGTGCGCGACATCGGCCTGACGCCGTGGTCGGCGGAAGGCACGGCCGAGCGCCAGGCCTGGGTCGCCGATCTCGCCGATGACGGCCTGTTCGGCACCCGCGGAGCCAAGGAGTTCGCGCGCAGCCCGGACTGGCGCACCGAGGCCGATCGCATTCTCAACAAGATCAAGTCCAAGGAGTAGGGAACCTCATGGAGTTCCAGAAGACCCCGGGATGGCTCGACTGGTACGACGGCCCGTCGAAGCCGCGCTTCAAGGTGCCGGCCGGCAGCGTCGATGCGCATTGCCACGTGTTCGGCCCTGGCGCCGAATTCCCCTATGCGCCCGAGCGCAAATACACCCCCTGCGACGCCTCCAAGCAGCAGCTCTATGCGCTGCGCGACCATCTCGGCTTCGCCCGCAACGTCGTGGTGCAGGCGACCTGCCACGGCGCCGACAACCGCGCGATGGTCGATGCGCTCGTGCATTCCAACGGCAAGGCCCGCGGCGTCGCCACCGTGAAGCGGAGCGTCAGCGACGCGGAGCTGCAGGCGATGCACGACGCCGGCGTGCGCGGCGTCCGCTTCAACTTCGTCAAGCGCCTGGTCGACTTCACGCCCAAGGATGAGCTCATCGAGATCGCCAACCGCATCAACAAGCTCGGCTGGCACGTCGTGATCTACTTCGAAGCCGTCGACCTGCCGGAGCTGTGGGACTTCTTCACCTCGCTGCCGACCACCGTCGTCGTCGACCACATGGGTCGTCCCGATGTGACCAAGCCGGTCGATGGTCCCGAGTTCGAGCTGTTCGTGAAGTTCATGCGCGAGCACGGCAACGTCTGGTCCAAGGTGAGCTGCCCGGAGCGTCTCTCGGTCAAGGGACCGCCGGCGCTGAACGGCGAGCAGAACGCTTATCGCGACGTGGTGCCGTTCGCCAGGCGCATCGTCGAGAGCTTCCCGGACCGCGTGCTGTGGGGCACCGACTGGCCGCATCCGAATTTGAAGGACCATATGCCCGACGACGGCCTCCTGGTCGATTTCATTCCGCATATCGCCGTCACCGCGGAGCTGCAGCACAAGCTCCTGGTCGACAATCCGATGCGGCTGTACTGGCCGGACGAATCCTGAAGGAGAGAAGCGATGTCGCTCGATAAACCCTATACCGACGTTCCCGGCACGACCATCTTCGACGCGGACATGTCGCGGATGGGTTATCACCTCAACCAGTTCTGCATGTCGCTGATGAAGGCGGAGAACCGCGCCCGCTTCAAGGCCAACGAGCGTGCCTATCTCGACGAATGGCCGATGACCGAGGAGCAGAAGCAGGCCGTGCTCGACCGCGACCTCAACCGCTGCATTTCGCTCGGCGGCAACATCTACTTCCTCGCCAAGATCGGCGCGACCGACGGCAAGAGCTTTCAGCAGATGGCCGGCAGCATGACCGGCATGACCGAAGATCAATATCGCGACATGATGATCAAGGGCGGCCGCTCGGTCGAGGGCAACCGCTACACCGGGGAGAAGAAGTAAATGGCCCATATCTCCGCAAGCGTCTTCACCTCGCACGTGCCGGCAATCGGCGCCGCGCTCGACCTTGGCAAGACCGGCGAGGACTATTGGAAGCCGGTGTTCGCCGGCTACGACTTCGCCAAGCAGTGGGAGAAGGAGCAGAAGCCCGACGTCGTGTTCCTGGTCTTCAACGACCACGCCACCGCCTTCAGCCTGGAGATGATCCCGACCTTCGCGATCGGCACTGCGGCCGAATATCAGCCGGCCGACGAGGGCTGGGGTCCGCGTCCCGTGCCGAAGGTGATCGGCCATCCCCGGCTCGCTGCGCACATCGCGCAGTCGGTGATCCAGGACGATTTCGACCTCACGATCGTCAACAAGATGGACGTCGACCACGGCCTCACCGTGCCGCTGAGCCTGATCTTCGGCCAGGTGGATGCCTGGCCGTGCCCGGTGATCCCGTTCGCGGTCAACGTCGTGCAATATCCGGTGCCGTCGGGCCGCCGCTGCTTCATGCTGGGCAAGGCGATCCGCAAGGCGATCGAGAGCTATGACGAGCCGCTCAACGTGCAGATCTGGGGCACCGGCGGCATGAGCCACCAGTTGCAAGGGCCGCGCGCCGGCTTGATCAACCGCGAGTGGGACAACGCCTTTCTGGACCGACTGATCAACGATCCGGAAGGGCTGTCGAAGGTGCCGCATATCGACTACGTGCGCGAGGCCGGCAGCGAGGGCATCGAGCTCGTGATGTGGCTGATCGCGCGCGGCGCCATGAGCGACGTCAACGAAGCCAAGAAGGGCAACGCGCCGACCGTGCGTCACCGCTTCTACCATGTGCCGGCCAGCAACACCGCCGTCGGCCATCTGATCCTGGAGAACAACTGATATGGCCAAAGACGGTTCTAAGACCATCAAGGTCGCGCTCGCCGGCGCCGGCGCCTTCGGCATCAAGCATCTCGACGGCATCAAGAACATCGACGGTGTCGAGGTGGTGTCGCTGGTCGGGCGCCGCTTCGACCAGACCAAGGAAGTCGCCGAAAAATACGGCATCAAGCACGTCTCGACCGAACTCGCCGACAGCCTGAAGCTGCCGGAGGTTGACGCCGTCATTCTCTGCACGCCGACCCAGATGCATGCGGCGCAGGCGATCGACTGCCTCAAGGCCGGCAAGCATGTTCAGGTCGAGATCCCGCTCGCCGACTCGCTCAAGGATGCGCAGCAGGTCGTCGAGCTGCAGAAGGAGACTGGGCTGGTCGCGATGTGCGGCCACACCCGCCGCTTCAATCCCAGCCACCAGTTCGTGCACAAGAAGATCAAGGCCGGCGAATTCCACATCCAGCAGATGGATGTGCAGACCTACTTCTTCCGCCGCACCAACATGAACGCGCTCGGCCAGCCGCGCAGCTGGACCGATCACCTCTTGTGGCACCACGCCGCGCACACGGTCGACCTGTTCGCCTATCAGGCGGGCTCGCCGATCGTGAAGGCCAATGCTGTGCAGGGACCGATTCATCCCAACCTCGGCATTGCCATGGACATGTCGATCCAGCTCAAGGCCGCCAATGGCGCGATCTGCACCTTGTCGCTGTCGTTCAATAATGACGGCCCGCTCGGAACTTTCTTTCGCTACATCGGCAACACCGGCACCTATATCGCCCGCTACGACGATCTGGTGAACGGCAAGGAAGAGAAGATCGACGTCTCCAAGGTCGACGTCTCCATGAATGGCATCGAGCTGCAGGACCGCGAGTTCTTCGCCGCCATTCGCGAGGGCCGCGAGCCCAACGCCTCCGTGGCCCAGGTGCTGCCCTGCTACCAGGTGCTGCACGATCTCGACGAGCAGCTCGCCAAGGGCTGACACTATCCCTCCTCGCGTGGTAGGCGCGGGGAGGGGACTTCCCAGGCGCGGCCCCGTGGCCGCTTATGGCGCCTTGGACGGCTTCAACTTCGGCAGCGTCGCCACGATCTTCTGCTTGCCGTCGACGATCTCGGCCAGGAAGCTCTCCCGGTCGATGTCGCCGTTCTGGTCCCAGCTTGCCTCCATCAGCATGCCAGGTGCCTTGTCCGGCGTCAGCGTCAGCCCTTTCATGGTGGCGCCGAAGGCGTGGCCGTCGAACTTGCCGATCATCTCGGTGACGTATTTGACGAGATAGACCGCGGTATAGCCCTTGATGCCGTTATGGTCGGGCCAGTAGCGGTAGCGCTCGTTGAACTTCTTCGCAAAGGCCTGGATGGCTGGGACCGGCGCATCCGCGCTCAGGCCGACATGGCCGCGCACGCCGTTGGCGGCGGGGCCTGCGAGCTCCACGACCTTCTGACTGAGCAGCGTCGTCTCTCCGAACAGCGGCACCGACAATCCCTGACGTTTGGCCTCGATCAGGAAACGCGCGCTTTCTTCCTCGTTGGTGTAGACGAAGATCGCGTCGGCCTTGACGTTCTTCAGCTTGATCACGTCCGAGCCGAAATCGACCTGGCCCTGTTCGGTCGAGATGTCCGACACCACCTCGATGCTGCGGGCCTTCATCTCCTTGACGAAGCTGTCGCGGCCGCCTTTGCCGAAATCGTTATTCACCCAGACCACGGCGACCGATTTCACCTTCAGCTGGTCGTGCAGATAATTGGCGATCTTCGGCATGCTGAACTGCTGGCCAAAGGCGGTACGGAAGATCCAGGGATTGCCTTGCGTGGTGATATCGGCGGCCTCGGCGCCGACGATCTGCGGCACCTCCGCCTGCTGGGTCAGCGCCATGTTGACCTTGACCGAGCCGGAGTAGATCGGACCGAGTACGACGTAAGGCTCGCGGTCGAGCACCTTCTGGACCTGGGCGCGGGAGACGCCGGGATTGCTCTGGGTGTCGAGATGCTCGGTCGTGATCTTGCGGCCCAGGATACCCCCCGCACTGTTAATCTCGTCGACGGCAAGCGCGACGCCGTCGCGCCAGTTCGTCCCCGACACCGCGCCTGGGCCCGACAGCTCGACGACGTCCGGAATGTAGACAGTGTTCTCGGCATGCGCATGAAAGCCCCACAGCGAAGCGGCCAGCGCAACGCCGCTCAGTCGTCCCAGATGTCTCACGATATCCTCCCCCTTGTTTTTTGCTTATGGTGACGAACTCATCGGTATCTCTGCAAAGCCCAGCAGCCGCGATGGCGTTCGCCATAGCAGCCGATGCTGGTCGTTGGGATCTGGAAAGATCTCGGTGATGCCGGCCAGCAGCGGCCCGTAGTCGAGCCGTTCGGGCGCACGCAAGAAAGGCCAGTCCGAGCCCCAGACGCAACGATCGAGCGTGAAGGCATCGACGAGCGCGGCGATGAACGGCCACGTATCGGCGTAGGGATAGGGCTGCCGCGCGAACTTGTAGTAGCCGGATAGCTTCACATAGGCATCACGCTCGCGGCCGAGTGCGAGCAGCGCCTGGAAGGCGGCGCGCTTCAGCCCGTGTTCGACGGCAGGCCGGCCGCAGTGATCGAACACGAGACGGACTTTTGACCTTTCAATGAGCGGCAGCAAGTCGAGCAGTTGATCCTGCTCGACCTGGACCTGCAGGAACAGGTCGAGGTCGGCCAGCTTCTCCAGCAGCGCTGCGGCATCGCGGTAATAGGCGGTGCCATGAAACGGCACGTTGAAGGCGACGCCGATGACGCCGGCGGCCTTGAGCCGCTGCAGCTCCTTGATCTCGACGTCCTTCTCGACGACAGCGACGCCCTTGAACCGCCCGTTTCCGAGTCCGAGCGTATCGAGCAGGATGCGGCTGTCCGAGCCATAACCCGAATTCGTCGCGACGATCAGCGCATGGCGCACGTCGAAGACATCGAGTACGCGGATCAGATGCGCAGCAGTAGCGATCTCCTGACCGGTTGGACGGTAAGGCGTGTCCGGCGCGTAAGGAAAGCGCGCGGGGTCGATGGCGTGGATGTGGCAATCGATCCTGGGGCCTGCCGGAAGTGCCATGGTCGAGCCCTCTCTGACCGACGTTCAGAACGTCGCCTGAATTGCCTTGATCAGTTCGGGCGTGACGTCGGGCAGCACCCCGAACCAGGCCTGGAAGGCGAGGCGGGCCTGGTTGAGCAGCAGGCCGAGCCCGTTCACCGTCGTGCAGCCGCGCCCGCGCGCGTCCGCGAGGAAGGGCGTCTCCAGCGGCGTGTAGATCAGGTCTGCCACGAGCGTCTTGGCTGAGAGCCGCCCCAGATCGATCTCCAGCGCCGGCTTACCGATCATGCCGCGATCGGTGCTGTTGATCAGCAGCGCGACGTCGGCCACCGCCGCCGAGCGGTCCTTCCACGCCACCGTGCTGATCGCCGACCCGAACTCGGCCGCAATGGCCTGTGCCTTCTCGGCGGTGCGGTTGCTGATGCGGATGTCGCGGGCGCCGTTCTCCAGCAGCGCCACCACCACCGCGCGCGCAGCGCCGCCGGCGCCGAGCAAGAGAATAGGACCTTCGTTGGCGCGCCAGTCCGGCCTGGCGTCGCGCAGACTCTGGACAAAGCCGTTGCCGTCATTGTTGAAGCCGCTCAGCGTGCCGTCGGATTCGACGACAATGGTGTTGACGGCGCCGATGCGGCGTGCGGTTTCGTTCACCCGATCGAGCAGCGGCATCGCCGTCTGCTTGTGCGGCATGGTGACGTTGCAGCCGCGAAAGCCGAGTGCCACCAGTCCTGCGAGCGCATCCTTCAGCCGCTCCGGCTGAACCGCGAGCGGCACATAGGCGCCGCGCAGGCCGTGCGCGTTGAGCCAGAAATTGTGGATCGTGGGGGAGCGGGAGTGAGCAACGGGCATGCCGATGACGCCGGCCAATCCGAATCCGTTCGCGTGCAACATGGTTGCGCTATGATCTCCCACCCTTCAGACCTCGGCCTGTCCCGGCCAATGTGAAACCGTCTTATGAGCAATGACGCGCACAGGCAATTGAAACATTCGGCCACAAATCCTTGTCGCAATGCAGCGCATCATGGCTCAATGTCCAGTTCATGGGCGTCATCGCGTGACCCGCCCCCTGGGCAAAGCCAGGGGTGATTTCTATGATTGCGCAAGTCTGCCTCGACGACCGTCCGCCGGACCCAAAGGATCGCCATTGACTGTCCGATCTCCGCCACCCGTGGCAACAGAAACCTTCACCGACGCGGCCGCCGCGGTGGCCCGGCTCGAGGAGATCTACGAGCGCAATACCGCTTTCCTGCGCGGCCATTTCGAGGCCTATGCCAACGGCGTCGTGCCGGCGACACGGATCCGCGCCACCTATCCCTTCGTGCGGCTGACCACCGCAAGTCACGCCCGGCTCGACTCGCGTCTCGCCTACGGCTTCGTTGCGGGTCCTGGCGTGCACGAGACCAGCGTCACGCGGCCGGACCTGTTCCGATCGTACCTGACCCAGCAGATCCGCCTGCTGATCGAAAACCACGGCGTACCGGTCGAGATCGGCGAGTCGGCTGAGCCGATCCCGGTCCATTTCGCCTATCGGCGCGACATCAACATCGAGACGGCGCTGCCGCATCACGAGAGCCCGCTGGTGACGCGCTCCTTGCGCGACGTGTTCGACGTGCCGGATCTGTCGACCATGGACGATGCGATCGCCGACGGCACGCTCGAGCTGACGCCAGGCATGCCGGAGCCGCTGTCGCTGTTTCGCGCCGCGCGCGTCGACTACTCGCTGCGCCGTCTCTATCACTACACCGGGACCGATCCCGACCACTTCCAGAACTTCGTGATCTTCACGAACTACCAGTTCTACGTCGATGCCTTCGCGGATTGGGGCCGTCAGCAGCTCGCGGCGGGGCAGGGCGCCGCCGAGACGTTCGTCGAGCCGGGCAATGTCATGACGCGCAATGCGCGGCTTGGCGGCGGCACCACGGGCGCGGTGCCGGCGCGCACGCCGCAGATGCCGGCCTTTCACCTGGTCGAGCCCGGGCACCAGGGCATTACCCTGATCAACATCGGCACCGGGCCCTCGAACGCACGCAACGTCACCGACCACATCGCGGTGCTGCGGCCGCATGCGTGGCTGATGGTCGGCCATTGTGCGGGTCTTCGCAACACGCAGCGGCTCGGCGACTATGTGCTGGCGCACGGCTATGTCCGAGAGGATCATGTGCTGGACCAGGAGCTGCCACCCTGGGTGCCGATCCCGGCGCTTGCGGAGGTGCAGGTCGCACTGGAAGAGGCCGTCGAGGCGGTCACCGGCTTTTCCGGTTTCGAGCTGAAGCGGCTGATGCGCACCGGCACCGTCGCCAGCGTCGACAATCGCAACTGGGAGATCAGCGGTCCGGCGGTGATCCGGCGGCTGTCGCAATCGCGCGCCATCGCGCTCGACATGGAGTCGGCAACGATCGCGGCCAATGGCTATCGCTTCCGCGTGCCTTACGGCACGTTGCTCTGCGTGTCCGACAAGCCGCTGCATGGCGAGATCAAGCTCGCCGGCATGGCGGGCGACTTCTATCGGCAGCGCGTCGGCCAGCATCTCCAGATCGGGCTGAAGGCGCTGGAGCTCCTGAAACACCAGGAGTCGGAGCGGCTGCATTCGCGCAAGCTGCGCAGCTTCGCCGAAGTCGCATTTCAATAGCGGCCCGTGGCCGCCTG
This sequence comes from Bradyrhizobium sp. SZCCHNR1051, assembly GCF_032489615.1. Classification (NCBI taxonomy): domain Bacteria; kingdom Pseudomonadati; phylum Pseudomonadota; class Alphaproteobacteria; order Hyphomicrobiales; family Nitrobacteraceae; genus Bradyrhizobium; species Bradyrhizobium sp. SZCCHNR1051. The sequence goes on from NZ_JAUEYJ010000016.1 coordinate 34,549, forward strand.
GGATCAGCGGCCCCGGCGCCCGTCGAACGCCTGACGCGCCTGCTCGACCTCCGGCATCTTGGCGATGGTCCAGGCGTAGAGCGCGCGGAACGGTGGCTGCAGGGTACGGCCGAGCGGCGTGATCTCGTATTGGACCGCGACCGGCGAGTCCGCGATCACCTCGCGGGCGACGAGGCCGTTGCGCTCCAGCCGGCGCAGGCACTGCGTCAGCGCCTTCTGGGTGACGCCCTCGAGCTGCTTCTTGATCGCGTTGAAGCGCAGTGGGCCGGAGTCGAGCACCGCCAACACCATCATCGACCATTTGTCGGCGATCTGGTCGATCAGCACCCGGCTCGGGCATTCCGACGAGAAGTGCTGCGGCTTGCAGCGGAGCGGGGCGGTCTCTGATGTCGACGTGGCGGTCACGACAGCGGTTTCCTCGGATATACCTGAGCGACTTTGGGTGCCTGATTGACTTCAGGTTTACGAAGTATACTGGAACGGTTCCGAACGCAATGGAGCCCTCTGAATGTCCGATCTCGATACCAGCGTGCTGTTTCGTCCCTTCCGCCTGAAGACGCTGGAGCTGAAGAACCGCATCGTCATGGCGCCGATGACCCGCAATGCGGCGCCGAACGGCATTCCCGGCGAGGCCAACGCCGCTTATTACCGCCGCCGCGCCGAAGGTGGCGTGGGGCTGATCCTCACCGAGGGCACGGTCGTCAACCGCCCGGCCTCGCGCAACGAGCCCAATATTCCCTTCTTCCACGGCGATGCCGCGCTGGCCGGCTGGCAGAGCGTCGCCACGGCCGTGCACGCCGCCGGCGGCCGCATCGCGCCACAGATCTGGCACACAGGCTCGACCAAGGGCATGAGCCGCTGGGAGCCCGATGCGCCGGTCGAGAGCCCGTCCGGGCTGGTTGCGCCGGGCAAGCCGCGCGGCAACGCGATGAGCGAGAACGACATTGCCGACACCGTTGCCGCCTTCGCGCAAGCCGCGGCCGATGCCAAGCGGGTCGGCTTCGACACCGTCGAGATCCACGGTGCGCACGGCTATCTGATCGATGAGTTCTTCTGGTCCGGCACCAACAAGCGCGAGGACCGCTATGGTGGCGCCACCATCAAGGAGCGCTCGCGCTTCGCTGGCGAGGTCGTCGCCGCGATCCGCAAGGCGGTGGGTCCCGATTTCCCGATCATCCTGCGCGTCAGCCAGTGGAAGCAGCAGGACTATGCGGCGCGCCTCGCAGAGACGCCGGCGCTGATGGCCGACTGGCTGCAGCCGCTGGTCGCGGCCGGCGTCGACATCCTGCACTGCTCGCAGCGCCGTTTCTGGGAGCCGGAATTCCCGGACGTGGACGGCGAGAAGGGCCTGAACTTTGCCGGCTGGGCCAAGAAGATCACGGGGGCTGCGACCATCAGCGTCGGCTCGGTCGGCCTGTCCGATGAATTCTTCTCGGCGTTTGCCGGCAAGCCGTCGACGACGGCCGATCTCGACGCGCTGCTGGAGCGCATGGCCAAGGAGGAGTTCGACCTCATTGCGGTCGGCCGCGCGCTGATCAGCGATGCCGAATGGGTCGCGAAGATCAAGTCCGGCGACAAGGCGGGCCTGAAGGGCTTCAGCGCGGCGGATCTCGGCGCGCTGGTGTAAGCTCTTGTCGACCCGTTGGTGCCCCTCGCCCGGCGCAAGCGGGGCGAGGGGGCGTACCGTCAGCGAGGCGCGAGCTCGAGCCTGCCATCCCGTCCTTGCGACGGACTAATGCACCGTCAGCTCGAGATACATCGGGCTGCGGAAGGTCGAGGACGGCATCCAGGGCAATTGCTCCTGGGTGCGGCGATAGTCCGGCACGACCTTGTGCAGCTCGTCGAACGCGATCCTGATCGCCATGCGCGCGATCGCCGATCCCAGACAGGCGTGCACGCCGCCGCCGAAACCGAGATGGCCGCGCGGTTTCCGCGCGATGTCGTAGACATCCGGATTGGGAAACTGCCGCTCGTCGCGGTTGGCGGAGCCGTAGGCGAGGCAGACGAAATCGCCCTCGCGCATGGTCTGGCCGTGCAAGGTGACGTCCTTCTGCAGGCAGCGGCGGAAGCGCTGCGCCGAGGTGTTGAAGCGCAGCGACTCTTCCACGGCGTCCGCCATCAGGTCGGGATTGGCGACGACGGCCCGGCGCGCCTCGGCGTGATCGGCGAGATTGTAAGCCAGCATCGTCATGAAACCGCCGAGCGACTCGATGCCGGCCATGATCAGCGTTGTCGTCGTCAGCAGCACCTCGCGCTCGTCGAGCTTGTCGCCGTCGATCTCGGCCATGCTGAAATGCGAGATCAGGTCGTTCTGCGGCCGAGCGCGGCGCTCTGCGATGATGCCGGCTGCATAGTCCTGCATCCAGTTGTAGGCTGCGAGGTGCTGCGGTCCCTTGGCGCGGCTCACCGGATCGCTCTGCACCATCAGCACCGCCTTGTCGCGCACAGTCTGCTCGTCGCCGAGCGGCAGGCCGAGCGCGGCGAACAGCACGCGCACAGTGAATTTCGAGGAGAACGCCTCGATGAAGTCGAACCGGTCCTGGCCGCGCAGCGCCTCGGCGCAGTCGCGCGCGATGTCGCGGATCGGGCCTGACAGGCTTTCCAGATTGCGCTTCATGAAGGCATGCTGGACGAGGCCGCGCAGCCGGTCGTGGCGCGGCGGGTCGGTGGTGCCGAGCGTCGCGCCGGCACGGTTCGGCAGCTCGGTCATCAGGTTGCCCTTGGCCGACGAATAGGTCTGCCAGTTCGTTCCGGCCGCCGCCACATCGGCATAGCGCGACAGAATCCACACCTGGGCCTGCGGGCTCCAGAAGCATGGGTGCTCGTCGCGCAGCGTCTTGTAGAATGGGAACGGGTCGGCATCGACCGCAGGCGAATACGGGTCGAACGCGAACATGTTGGGCCTCCTCTCCATTGAGTGTGGTCGTTGTTGTTCTTTTCACTGATCTAGCCGAGCCGTGGCCGCGGCGTGAGACACGAAAGCCGGCCAAGACTTGTACTTTTCCGACATTCAGGGTTAGCTCTCGCTCATGCCCCGCTTTCGCACCAAGCCGTCGATCCCCGCGTTCGCGCTGTACGGCGAAGCGTCGGCCGCGCAGCCGGACATGCTGCATGTCGAGCCGATCCAGGTGCGCAGCAAGCTCTATCGCTGGGAGATCGAGGCGCATACGCACCAGGGCCTGCACCAGATCCTCTGGGTCGCTGCCGGTCCAGCCGAGATCGCCTTGGACGAAAGCCGCGAGCGCTGTACCGGCCCGGTCGCCGTGATCATTCCGCCCGGCGTGGTCCATGCCTTCCGCTTCTCGCGCGACACCGACGGCTATGTGCTGACGTTCAATCCGCGGGCGGTGGTGGAGGGCGATGTGCCGGCGACCGGCGAGGCGCTGCGCGACCTGTTCGCAACCGCGCAGATCCTGCATCTCGATGCGCAGGCGGTCGCGACGCGGCGCATCGCCGCGCTGTTCGTCGACCTCGCCGACGAGTTCGCCGCGGCCGATTCCGCGGCCTCACCGGTGCCGCATTGGCTCGGTCGCTCGATCGTGTGGCGGCTGGCGCAGCAGAGCGCGCGGCAGTCGCAAGGCGCGCGGCGCGGCAGCGGGCATGCGGCGCTGTTCACCCGCTTCATCGTGCTGGTCGAGGCGCATCACCGCGATCACTGGTCGGTGGCGCGCTACGCCGACGAGCTCGGCATGACGCCGGAGCGGCTCAATCGGTTGACGCGGGCTGAGACCGGCCAGTCCGCGCTCGACATCGTGCATGCGCGGCTGGCGCGCGAGGCGTGCCGGCGGCTCACCTATATTGCAGCGCCGGTGTCGAAGCTGGCGTTCGAGCTCGGTTTCAAGGACCCGGCCTATTTCTGCCGCTTCTTCAAGCGGCACACCGGGACGAGCCCGCGCGACTATCGCCGTGCGATGGGGGTGGGGGACGGCGCGGCGCCGCCGTAAGGGTGATCGGCGCCGCCCGATACCACCTTCGCATTCGTTTTGCATCGCGGCATGGTGTCGGAAAAGTGCAAGAGAATGCCGCGTCCATCCAAGTGATCCCAGCACATTCCTTGCTAAAATCAGCGATTGAAAAGCATACCCAACAAGCCTGCGTCTGCGAATCCGGGAGAACACGCCCATGAAAGTCCAAGTCTGCATCATCGGCGGAGGCCCGTCGGGCCTGATGCTGTCGCAGCTCCTGCACCTGCAGGGCATCGATACGATCATCCTGGAGAAATCCAGCCGCGACTACGTGCTGTCGCGCATCCGCGCTGGCGTGCTCGAGCACGGCTTTGCCGAGCTGATGCGCGAGGCGCAGTGCGGCGAGCGCATGGACCGCGAGGGCGAGATTCATCACGGCTTCTACATCGCCCATGACGGCAAGCTCGACCGCGTCGACCTGCACAAATATTCCGGCGGCAACTCGGTGATGGTCTACGGCCAGACCGAGCTGACGCGCGATCTCTACGAGGCCCGCGACAAGCTCGGCGGCAAGGTCGTGCACAACGCGACCGACGTGACGCCGCACGACATCGCCTCCGACAAGCCTTACGTCACCTACCGTCAGGACGAGGAGGTCGTCCGCATCGACTGCGACTACATCATCGGCGCCGACGGCTTCCACGGCGTCAGCCGCAAATCGATCCCGCACGACAAGCTGACGGAATACGAGCGGGTGTATCCGTTCGGCTGGCTCGGCGTGCTGTCGCGCACCAAGCCTGTGTCGCCGGAATTGATCTATGCCAAGCACGAGCGGGGCTTTGCGCTGTGCTCGCTGCGCTCGCAGGTGCTGAGCCGCTACTATGTCCAGGTGCCGCTGACCGACAAGGTCGAGGACTGGAGCGACGATGCGTTCTGGGAGGAGCTGAAGCGCCGGCTGCCGGCCGAGATCGCGGCCAAGCTGATCACCGGACCGTCGATCGAGAAGAGCATCGCGCCGCTGCGCAGCTTCGTCGCCGAGCCGATGCGCTACGGCCGGCTGTTCCTCGCCGGCGACGCCGCGCACATCGTGCCGCCGACCGGCGCGCGCGGGCTGAACTCGGCTGCGTCCGACATCTACTATCTCTATCATGCGCTGCTCGATCACTACAAAAAGGGCGACGACCGCGGCATCGACGGCTATTCGCAACGGGCGCTGGCGCGGATCTGGAAGGCGCAGCGCTTCTCCTGGTGGATGACGACGCTCTTGCATCGCTTCCCCGACCGGCTGTCCTACGACGACAGACTGCAGGACACCGAGCTCGCTTATCTGTTCTCGTCGGAGGCCGCGCAGCGGTCGCTGGCGGAGAACTATGTCGGACTGCCTTTCTAGCGAGGTCAACGCGACGCGTTTCGCCTGCGCTGCTTGATGGCACCACGCATCAGTCGCCTCGCTGTCGTCCCGGCGAACGCCGGGACCCATACCCCCAGGGAGCGGTTTGAGGCAGGCTGGCGATTGGCTTTGTGCCCATCATGACTGCCGCGGAGTATGGGTCCCGGGTCGGCGCCGTGACGCGCTTCGCGCCTCACGGCTTGCCCGGGACGACGGTTGGGATAGATCGGATTCACGTCTCAAACAGCGCAGGCAGGACGTGGCAACGCGGTCTCGCGGCACATGATGCCCGAGGTCTGCGATCAACTCGCCCCTCCCATAATCGAGAGGGCGCAGGGAATGCCGGGTGAAGGCCTCACCCATGGCCCGCCTGCGTAAGAAAATGCAGGCGGCAGGTACCACAGGTGCAGCCGAACACTCCGGCATTCCCTGCGCGGCAGTCTCACGCTTATACGCAGTCTCCCTGGTGCGCCGGGCTTTCTGGCCACCATGATCCGCGCGGCGCCTCGAGCGCCGTCGCGAACGTGACACCAGCATCGGGGTGTCAGGACGCTGCGACTTCACGTCCGCAAGAGATCGCTCGTCCGCATGCTCTCGCGAGCCTGCTCTCGAACTCTCGCGGCCACCGCATCCCCGCCTCGCGTGTCGTGACGATCGCGCGCAACGCCCCTCTCGTTGAGGCGGGATGGCCGGAGATAAGCACATCTTCCGATAAGACGAAAGAGATATTTTCTGAAAAGCGGAAAATTTTCGAAGGGGGCCGGGCAGATCGCGTTCAATGCCGCGCAGGAACGTCGGCTGCCCGCGAGCCCCATGAGCAGGATGCAGCATGTTGATCGAACACGCGACCGTCAGCCCCGTCACCGCTCCGCGGCCGCTTGGAGGATGACGCCGTGTTTCGCTGGTGCAACTTCGCTCAGCTCGAGATCGGGGGACAGATGATCAGGGCGCGCTGTTGGATTAGCGCCAACTGCTAAAGTCTGTCGGCCTCCCCGCGCGCCCTGAAAAATGAGTTGCGCACCTCAAAAACCGCGCTATGGTCCTCAACCCAAAGGGGAGGATCATGAACGCGCCGCTGACATTGCGGGATATTGCGCGGCAGGCGGGCGTGAGCCTCGCCACCGTCGACCGCGTGCTGCACAACCGGCCGGGCGTGCGCCCGGACACGGTGCGGCGCGTCAAGGATGCGATGGCGCGCAGCGCGTTCCAGCCGCATGCGGCGGCCTCCGAACTCGCCCGTGCCCGCTCGCGGCGCTTTGCCTTCGTGATGCCGTCCGGTGCCAATCCCTTCATGCAGCAGATTCAGGCGCATCTCGGCGAGTTGGCGAGCTGGATGGCCGCGCGCCGTCTCTCGGTCGATGTCGTCACGACGGACGTGTTCGATCCGGCTGTGCTGGCCGGCAAGCTCGAAGATCTGGTCGGTCGCGTAGACGGTGCGGCGGTGGTGGCGCTCGACCATCCGAGCGTGCGAGCCGCGATCAATGATCTCGTCGAGTCCGGCGCCAAGGTCGTGACTCTGGTCTCCGACGTGCCGTCGTCGCGGCGGCATCATTATGTCGGCATCGACAACATCGCCGCTGGCCGCACCGCGGGTGCGCTGGTCGGACGCTTCGCCGGCGGCAGGGCGGGGCGGGTCGCGATCATGGCCGGCTCGCAAGGCCTGCGCGATCATGCCGAGCGCATCTTCGGCTTCGGCCAGGTTCTGGCGGCGGAGTTTCGGCAACTTGAGGTTTTGCCGGTTGCTGAGGGGCATGATGTGGACGATCGCTCAGAGCACCTCATGCGCGAGCTGCTGACCGAGTATCGCGACATCGTCGGGCTCTACAATGTCGGCGCTGGCACGGCCGGCGTCGCCAAGGCGCTGACCGAGTCGGGGCGGGCCGATGACATCGTGTTCGTCGGCCATGACGTGACGGCGCTGACGCGCAAGCTGCTGTTGAACGGCGTGATGGATGCGGCGATTTCGCAGAACCCGGGACACGAGGCGCGCTCCGCGGTGCGCGTGCTCCTGGCGCTGGCGCGCGGCGAGCCGATCTTGAGCGAACAGGAGACGATCCGCATCGACATCGTGATGCGGGACAATCTGCCGTGAGCGGGTGGCCGCGGTGACGCGGTCGGCCCGAACACGGAACGAGAAACGACCGAGGCGCTGGTTTCGAGGCGACGCAGATCGCCGAGGCGCCTGGCGGTCCGTGTGGGAGGAGTGGAGTCGTGTTTCTCGGACTGGATGTCGGCACATCCGGCGTGAAGGCCGTGCTGGAGGACGAGACGGGCGCGCTGATCGCGAACGCCTCGCGTCCGCTGTCGCTGTCGCATCCGCAGCCGCTGTGGTCCGAGCAGAATCCGGATCACTGGGTCGAGGCCGTCATCGGCGCGGTGGATGATCTCGCGCGTGAGCGTCCGCGTGAGACGTCAGCGGTGCGCGGCATCGGCTTGTCCGGCCAGATGCACGGCGCGACCTTGCTTGGTCGCGACGGCCGGCCGCTGCGTCCCGCGATCCTGTGGAATGACGGCCGCTCGCAAGCCGAATGCGCCGAGCTCGAACGCCGCTGCCCCGAATTGCACACGATCGCCGGCAATCTCGCGATGCCCGGCTTCACCGCGCCGAAGCTCGTCTGGGTGGCGAAGCACGAGCCGAAGATCTTTGCAGAGGTCGCGACGGTGCTGCTGCCGAAGGCCTATGTGCGCTATCGGCTGTCCGGCGAGATGGTCGAGGACATGTCGGATGCGGCCGGCACCCTGTGGCTCGACGTCGGAGCGCGGCGCTGGTCGGAGAAACTGCTGGCGGCGACCGGGCTCAGTCTCGATCACATGCCGCGCCTGGTCGAGGGCAATGAGCGCAGTGCCGTGTTGTCGCCCGAGCTGGCGCGGCGCTGGGGCATGGGCGCCGATGTCGTGATCGCAGGGGGCGCCGGCGACAACGCGGCGAGCGCTATCGGACTCGGCGCCATCCGGCCTGGCGATGCCTTCCTGTCGCTCGGCACATCAGGCGTGCTGTTCCGGGTAACCGACCGCTTCGCGCCGGCGCCGGAAGCGGCCGTGCATGCGTTCTGCCACGCGCTCGGCGGGCTGTGGCATCAGATGGGCGTGATGCTGTCGGCCGCGGCCTCGCTGGCGTGGCTGGCGCGCATTCTCGAGACGCCGGAAGCCGCGCTGCTGGCGCCGCTCGGCACGCGCGTCGAACGTCCGAGCCCGGTGCAGTTCCTGCCTTACCTCGACGGCGAGCGCACCCCGCACAACGATGCCCATGCCGCCGGCGCCTTCGTCGGCCTGCGCAGCGCCGCCGGCCGCGGTGATCTCGTGCAGGCGGTGCTTGAGGGCGTGGCGTTTGCCTCACGCGACATGTTCGCCGCGCTCGCGCGTAGCGCGCAGCCGATCAAAGAGCTCGATCTGGTCGGCGGCGGCTCGCGCTCCTTGTTGTGGGCACAGATCATGGCCGACGTGCTCGGCGTCACCGCGCACCGGGTCGAGGAGGGCGAGGTCGGCGCCGCCATCGGCGCCGCGCGGCTCGGCCGTCTCGCCGCGACCGGCGCAGCACCGGCCGATGTCTGCCGCAAGCCGCAGCGGCTGCAGAGTTTCGAACCCCGCGCCACGCAGCGCGCGGCATACGACGCCGCCTACGCGCAATGGCGCAAGCTCTATCCCGCTCTCAAGGAGTAAACCCTCGTGAACGTCCAGGCTCCCTTCTTCCAGACCGGCGCAACCGTCACCTATGGCGGGCCCGAGTCGCGCAGCCCGCTGTCGTTCCGCTGGTACGACAAGGATCGCGTCATCCGGGGCAAGCGGATGGAGGATCATCTGCGCTTCGCGGTCTGCTACTGGCATTCGTTCTGCTGGCCGGGCAGCGATCCGTTCGGCGGCGAGACCTTCCTGCGGCCTTGGCAGCACGGCGATGATGCGCTGGCAATGGCGCGCGCCAAGGCCGACGTCGCGTTCGAATTGTTCCGGCTGCTCGACGTGCCGTTCTTCACCTTCCACGACGTCGACGCCGCGCCGGAAGGCGCGACGCTGAAGGAGTCGGTCGCCAATCTCAACGTCATCGCCGACCTGTTCGAGCAGAAGATGGCCTCTGCGAAGGTGCGGCTGCTATGGGGCACCGCCAACCTGTTCTCGCATCGCCGCTACATGGCGGGCGCCGCGACCAATCCGGACCCGGACGTGTTCACCTACGCGGCGGGACAGGTGCGTGCCGCACTCGAGGTGACGCATCGTCTCGGCGGCGCCAACTACGTGCTGTGGGGCGGCCGCGAGGGCTACGAGACGCTGCTCAACACCGACATGAAGCGCGAGCTCGACCAACTCGGCCGGTTCGTCTCGCTGGTCGTCGAGCACAAGCACAAGATCGGCTTCAAGGGGCCGCTGCTGATCGAGCCGAAGCCGAAGGAGCCGACCAAGCATCAGTACGATTTCGACGTCGCCACCTGCTACGGCTTCCTGCGGCGCTACGATCTGCTCGACGACGTCAAGCTCAACATCGAGCAGAACCACGCCATCCTCGCCGGCCACTCGTTCCAGCACGAGATCGCGCTGGCGCAGGCGCTCGGCGTGTTCGGCTCGCTTGACATCAACCGCGGCGACGATCTGCTGGGCTGGGACACCGACCAGTTCGCGATGAACGTGCCGGAGCTGGCGCTGGTGTTCCACGACATGCTCAAGGGCGGCGGCTTCACCACGGGCGGGCTGAACTTCGATGCCAAGATCCGCCGGCAGTCGATCGATCCGGATGATCTGCTGCACGCCCATGTCGGCTCGATGGACGCTTGCGCGCGTGCGCTGATCGCCGCCGATCAGATGCTCGAGGACGGTGCCCTGACGGCGCCGCTCGCGCAGCGCTACGCCGGCTGGGACGGCGAGGAGGGGCAGGCGATCCTCGCCGGCCGCCGCTCGCTCGCCGAGCTCGCCGACCGCGCCGTCAACACCGGCCTCGATCCGCAGCCGCGCTCCGGCCGGCAGGAATATCTCGAAAGCGTGGTGAATCGCTATGTCTGATGACAGCAGCCTGCGCACGATGACGAATGAGGCTGAGCGAGCCATGATGAGCACCGCCGCGCAGCCAGTCTTGGAGCCAGTCTTGGAGCTCAAGGGCCTCGGCAAGCAGTTCGGCGCGATCCGCGCGCTGCACGGCGTCGATCTTTCGATCGACGCCGGCGAGGTCGTCGGCCTGATGGGCGACAACGGCGCCGGCAAGTCCACCCTGGTGCGCATCATCGCCGGCAATTTTCCGCCGAGCCAGGGCACCATCCGTTTCGGCGGCCGCGAGGTGCATTTCCATCGTCCGATGGATTCGCGCAGCGTCGGCATCGAGGTCGTCTACCAGGACCTGGCGCTCGCCAACAATCTCACCGCCGCCGCCAACGTGTTTCTCGGTCGCGAGCTGAAGCGCAATTTCGGCCCGCTGGTGCTGCTCGACCACAAGGGCATGGAGGCGCGCGCGCTCGAGCTGTTCCGCGAGCTGCGCTCGGAGACACGCCCGCATGATCTGGTCAAGGACATGTCGGGCGGCCAGCGCCAGGCGGTGGCGATCGCGCGCACGCGGCTGTCCAATGCCAAGCTCGTGATGATGGACGAGCCGACCGCGGCGATCTCGGTGCGCCAGGTCGAGCAGGTTCTGAGCCTGATCCATCGGCTGAAGGAGCAGGGCATCGCCGTCATCCTGATCTCGCACCGCATGCCCGACATCTTCGCGGTGTGCGATCGCGTCGTGGTGATGCGTCGTGGCGAGAAGAAGGCCGACAAGCCGGTCGGCGAGACCAGCCCCGAGGAAGTGACTGCGCTGATCACCGGCGCCAAGGAGGCGGCGTGATGTCCGTTCCATCCGAGACCCGCTCCGCCGGCACCGAAGTCACCTTCACCAATGTCGGCGCCATCAGATGGTGGCACCGCGGCGTGTTCGCCTCGCAGACCGCTTATGTCACGCTGGCGCTCATCGCCCTCATCATCGTGATGAGCTTCGCCAGTCCCTATTTCCTGACCGAGGGCAATCTGCAGAACGTCGCCAAGAACTTCTCCTTCATCGCCATTGCGACGCTCGGCATCACCTTCGTCATCATCACTGGCGGCATCGACCTGTCGGTCGGCTCGATGATGTGCTTCGCGGCGATGATCACCTCGATGGTGATGACGACGCTGTCGACACCGGGGATGCCGCTGTCATCGCTGTTCGTGCATCTCGCCGCGGACGGCAAGACCGTGGTCGCCAACGTGCCCGGCCTGATCCTGATCGTCTCGGTGCTGGCAGGCCTTGCGGTCTCGCTCGTCGTCGGCCTGATCAACGGCGTCTGCATCGCCTTGCTCGGGCTGTCGCCGTTCGTGACCACGCTCGGCATGCTGTCGATCGTGCGCGGTCTCAGCTATGTGATCTCGAACGGCAAGGGCAGCTTCCCCGGCGGCCCCGACGCCGATTATTTCTATGCGTTGACGCAGGGCGATGTCTACGGCGTGCCGGCGCCCTTCATCTATCTGATTGCGTTGGCGCTGGTGATGGCGCTGGTGCTGCACCACACCGCGTTCGGCCGCCACGTGTTCGCGATCGGTGGCAACGAGAAGGCGGCGGAGCTGACCGGCGTCTCGGTGCCCCGCGTGAAAATCGAGGTCTATGTGATCGGCGCGCTCGCCGCCGGCCTGCAGGGCATCATCATCTCCGGCTGGCTCGGCTCCGCGCCCGCCAACATGGCGACGTCCTACGAGCTCAACGTGATCGCGGCGGCCGTGATCGGCGGCGCCAACCTCGCCGGCGGTCTCGGCGGCCCGCTCGGTGCCATCGTCGGCTGCGTGCTGCTCGAGGTGATCAGGAACGGGCTGGTGCTGGCGCAGGTCAACTCCTACTGGCAGCAGACTCTGGTCGGCGTGATCATCATCGCCGCCGTGCTGGTGGACCGCATCCGCGCACGCCTGCTGTGACGAATACTGGCCGGGATGACAAGCGCGTCTATCCTCACCCGGAACAGACAATCATCAGGGATAGACATGGAGGAGGGAAACCCATGAAGAAGCTGCTCTATGCGGTCGCATCGCTCGCGATCATGCTGGCCCCGGCGCAGGCCGAGACCAAATACCGCTTCGCCATCGTGCCGAAGGCGATGAACAATCCGTTCTTCGACGTCGCGCGCGACGGCTGCCTGAAGCGCGCCAAGGAGCTCGGCAATGTCGAGTGCATCTACAAGGGGCCGGTCGAGCACGAGCCGGCCACGCAGGCGCAGATCATCCAGGACTTCGTCACGCAGAAGGTCGACGGCCTGGCGATCTCGGTGGCCGACGTCGCCGCGATGACGAAGTCGATCGAGGCGGCGACCGCAGCCGGCATTCCGGTGATCACCTTCGATGCCGATGCGCCGGGCTCCAAGCGCATCGCTTATATCGGCACCAACAACAAGGATTTCGGGCTGGCGCTCGGCAAGCAGCTGCTGCAGCTCCGACCCGACGGCGGCAAATATGCCGTCGTCTCCGGCGGCCCCGGCGCCAAGAACCTCGCCGAGCGCGTCGATGGCGTGCGTGAGGCGCTGAAGGGCTCGAAGTGGACGGAGGTGGCGGGCTCGCCGACCTTCTGCAACGATGATCCCGCGCTCGCCGTCCAGCAGATGGCCGATCTGCGCACCGCGACGCCGGATCTCGGCGCCATCGTGCCGATCGGCGGCTGGCCGATGTTCGCGCCCGAGGGCTACAAGGCCTTCGTCAACAAGAACCGCAAGGACATCGACGCCGGCAAGCTGACGCTGGTCGTCGCCGACACGCTCAAGATGCAGCTCGAACTGTTGCGTGACGGCTATTCCAACGCGCTGACCGGCCAGCGTCCGTTCGAGATGGGCGAGAAGGCGATGGACACGCTGCTCGCGATCAAGAAGGGCGAGAAGGTGCCGGACGTGATCTACACCGGCCTCGACCTCGTCACCAAGGACAACGTCGCCAAGCTTCTGAACTGAGTTCCTCCCGGGGAAAACCTGGCGGTCCGGCAACCGGCTTCGGCCGGCGGCTGGGCCGCCCTTTTTGTTTGGGATGCTTTTGTCGTGTGGAGCGGGCACCAAAGACGGCCTGCGTTTGCGTTGTCTCGCTCCACGAAGACGCTGCTGATCGTCTCCACAACACTGTCATCGTCCGCGACGGCGGACGATCCAGTATTCCAGAGACGGTCGTGGGCAATCGAGACGCCGCTGCGTGCTGGATCATCCGCCGGAGCCTGTCATTGGGCTCGCCGAAGGCGAGACCCGGTGGCGGATGATGACAGTGCGGGCAACACGGGCCCGGACGATTGACAGGGGGATATATCTGACTAAAGTCAGACATCATGCTCGACCCCATCTCTCGCGTCCGCCGCTTCAACCGCGCCGTCACCTCGGAGGTTGGCGCGCTCGACACCTCGTTTCTCGGGCGCCGGCGGCCGCTCGGGGCGGCCCGCGTGCTCAATGCGATCGGCCATGGCCGCAGCGACGTCGCCGATCTGCGCGACTATCTCGCGCTCGATTCCGGGCTGATGAGCCGGCTGCTGCGCAGCCTGGAGGAGGAGGGGCTGGTGACGACCAGGCCGCATCCCGACGACGCACGCCGCCGCATCGCCAGGCTCACGGCCGCCGGCCGGCGCGAATTCGAGGCCTATGAGACGCTCTCCAACGCCCAGGCCGAATCGATGCTGGCGCGTCACGCCCAGCCCGAGGCGCTTTTGGCGGCGATGGACCTGGTTGCGGCCGCGCTGGGACGCAGCCGCATCGCCATCGAGGAGACCGATCCCAGGAGCGAGCAATCGCGCTATTGCCTCGGCGAGTACTACGCCGAGCTGTCACGCCGTTTCGAACGCGGCTTCGACGTTTCGCTGTCGCGCGATCCCGACGCCGCCGACATGACGCCCCCGCGCGGCGCCTTCTTCGTCGCGCTGTCCGACGGACTGCCGCTCGGCTGTGTCGGGCTGAAAGGGACTGGCGGTATCGTCGCCGAGATCAAGCGGCTGTGGGTCGCGCCCGCGGCGCGCGGGCTTGGCCTCGGCCGCCGCCTGATGGATGCGGCCGAGGACGCCGCGCGAAAGCTGTCGATCACGACGCTCCGCCTCGACAGCAACAGCGCGCTGACCGAGGCCGTCCAGCTCTATCGCCGCACCGGCTGGACCGAGATCGACCGCTTCAACGACGATCCGTATCCGGATCTGTTCTTCGAGAAGCAGGTTTGAGGTCGATCTCCCGTGACGCTCGGCGCTCGTGCATCGGGCTTCAGGAACGCGAGCGCCTTGTGGTCGGCGAATTGCTAGGGGACCTCTGCGACGGACCCCGTCGGCCTGCTCGGCGTTAAGCGATGGGCAACCGGCGGGTGATTGGATGAGGGGCGTTGGGTTCCAGCGATGAGAGGCAGGCGGGCGTGCTTTGAGTCTAATTTGTTGCCTGAGCCTGACGCAATTGCGGCGAGGGCCTCGTGACTCGGGGACGCTTCTTCGCCTCACTTCACCCCAAGACTTGATCGAGCGTATAGATCGTCCTGCGCCGATCGCGCCGGCGCGGGCGGAACAGCAATGACGAATCGGGACAAGGCATGGTGACACGATCCACGGCGGCTCAGAACCTTGCAGCGATGCGGCGTCGCGGACCGGTCTTGATGACCCTTGCGGCCTTGGCGGCACTGGCGATGCCCAGCTCCGCGGCCAACGCGCGGCAGGCGCGCCCCGCGCCGGCGACCGAAGCGACGGCGCCGCGCGCGCATGGCGATCCGATCATGGCGATCGTATCGATCAAGGCCCAGAAGGTGACGTTCTACGACGCCGACGGCTGGATCTGGCGGGCGCCAGTGTCGACCGGCGTCTCCGGCCGCGAGACGCCGGCCGGCGTGTTCGCCGTGCTGGAAAAGGACAAGGACCACCGCTCGACGCTCTATGACGACGCCTGGATGCCGAACATGCAGCGCATCACCTGGAACGGGGTGGCGCTGCATGGCGGGCCGCTGCCCGGCTATGCCGCCTCGCATGGCTGCGTCCGCATGCCCTATGGCTTTGCCGAGAAGCTGTTCGACCGGACCTGGATCGGCATGCGGGTGATCATCGCGCCCGGTGACCCGGCGCCGGTCGAGTTCTCCCATCCCGCCTTGTTCGTGCCGACCGCAGAGGCGCTCGCCGCGGTGCCCTCGCGCGCCGCGACGCTCGGCCGCGAAGCCGAGGACGCCGCCAGGCTCGCCGACGAGGCCAAGGCGGCGGCTGTCGCGGCCGAGCGCGAGGCCAAGGCTCTGAAGGCGTCCTTGCGCAAGCTGGAGCAGGCCAAGGCGCGCGCCGAGGCCGAGCTCAAATTCGCCGGCAGGAAGCTGGCCGCCGCCAAGACCGATCAGGCGAGGACGCTGGCCGAGGATGCGAATCAGAAGGCCGCCGCCAAGGCGACCGACGCGGCGGCGCAGCTCGAGGCCGCCAAGTCGGACGCGACCGCGAAGCTCGCTGCGGCGACCTCGACCAAGGATGCCGCCAAGGCGGCTGCGGCCAGGAAGGCCGATACGAGCAAGGCTGCGACGGACGCCAGGCTCGCGACCGAGCCGGTCTCGGTCTATATCAGCCGTTCCACGCAGATGCTCTATGTCAGGCGCAACACGCACAAGCCGGCCCCCGATGGCGGCGGCGAGGTGTTCGACACCTCGATCGAGGTGCCGGTGACCATCCGCGATCCCGACCGGCCGATCGGAACGCATGTGTTCACGGCGGTGGCGCAGAACGGCGCGGGGCTGCGCTGGACGGCGGTGACCATCGACGACGGCGACACCGCCAAGGACGCGCTCGACCGCATCACCATCCCGAAGGACGTGCTCGCCCGGATCGCGCCGACGGCCGTGCCGCGCTCCTCAATCATCGTCTCGGACGAGCCGCTGTCGAGCGAGACCAATTATCGGACCGAGTTCGTCGCAGTGCTGAGCAACCAGCCGCAGGGCGGCTTCATCACGCGCCGGCCGACGACCAATGTCGACGTTGCCAGCGGTGACGAATATGACGATGGCTTCGGCAGCTTCTTCCAGCGCAGCTGGGATGGCCAGCCCGTCGCGGCGCCGCGCCGTCGCGGTCCGCCTCCGACCTACTACCGGCCGGTGCAGCCGGGCTGGTGGTGACCAGCCGGCCTGATGCCTGACTGGGTTCGCGGGTCAGGCCGGATGGCACTTCAAATCAGTTGCGACCCGCGGGGATGACGCCGGGCCACTGCATCAGGAAAGGCTGCGGCTCATGTTGCGCTTCGGTCGCGCGCGCCACGCGCCTGACACGGTGAGGCCTGCGGGAGATCGAGCTGGTCGCCTCGCGGGCGGTCTCGATGCGTGCCAACTGCTGACGCATCTCGCCGGTGGAGGTCCGGAGCTGCTCGATGGTGACGTCGCTGTTCGCGGCCGCGGTGCGCAGCCCGCTCAGCTCGGTCGCCGCATCTTCCTGGGCGCCGCGGAGGCGGACCGTCTGGCGCTTCAGCAGCGCGAGATCGGACTCGATCTTGTCGGCCGTATCGCGGCGGCGCGCCTCGTTCTCGTCGGCGGTGGTGCGCAAGGCGGCCAGGCCCGTTTCGGCCGTGGTGAGGCTGGCGCGCAATTGCAGAAGCTCGCCGGAGGTGTCGCTCTGGCGGTCGCGCAGCTGGGCGGTCTCGGCCTTGAGCTGCGTCAGCTCCGATGTCAGGGCGGCGACGCGGGTCTCGAGCGAAGGCGCTCCGGTCCCGAAGGAGAAGCTGTTGGCGCCGCCGCTGCTCCACCACATCGCACCGGCGCTGGCTGCGAGCGCCAGGCTCAGGACAATTCGTAGAGAGGCCGTGCCGCTGCTCGGCGGGGCGTCCGGCGTCTTGGTGGGTCTGCGCATCGACAGGTCTCCGGGATTTGATGGAGACAATTATGATCATATTAAGGTTGCCAATGTTCTAAGCGCGCCGCGCCCGCGGAACATTTCATCCACGTAGTTTTGCGGGAATGCAGGCTCGCAGCCTTGAGTCGTGAGCACGATCGGCGGCGCTCAATCGTGCGGATGCAGGACGGCGATGATCCGGCCTGGATCGCCGGCACACAATTCGGATCCGTCGGAAAAGGCTTCGTGCGTCCTCGGGATCGTGATCTAAATCGCGCATGTCCAACATTCCGCCCATCGCCACACCGCCGGCATTCGACGAGCTCGCCGAGGCCATCAGGCAGCGCCGCTCGGTCTATGGCCATATCAGCGGGCTCAGGATGGACCGGTTCGCGCCCGGCGAGGCCTGGTCGACCTTGCCCTATCGTCCGGTGTTCGTCGGCGACAGCGAGACCGGCGTCATCCATGGCGGCGTCGTCACCGCGATGCTCGACGAGAGCTGTGGCATGGCGGTGCAACTCGCGCTCGACGGCAGCCGGGCGATCGCCACGCTCGATCTGCGCATCGACTATCAGAAGCCGGCAACCCCCGGTCTCGACATCAAGGCCCATGCGGTATGCTTCCGCGTCACCCGCTCGATCGCGTTCGTGCGCGCCACCGCCTATCAGGAGGAGGAGACCGCACCGGTCGCCACCGCGACCGCCTGCTTCATGATTGGCGCCAACCGCACCAACATGCTGACCGACCGGGCGGCCTTCGACGGCGCGCCACCGCCGCTCGACGCCCCGGACGATCCGGCGGGGCCGTTTCCCACCAGTCCGTTCGCGCGCTGCCTCGGCATCCACTTCGCCGAGAACGACACGCTGGTGATGCCGTTCTCGCACCGGATCATCGGCAATCCCGTGCTGCCTGCGATCCATGGCGGCATGACCGGTGCGTTTCTCGAAACCGCGGCGATCGTCACCGTGATGCGCGAGCTCGGCGCCACGGCGCCGCCGAAGCCGGTCGGCCTCACCATCAACTATCTGAGGTCGGGCCGTGCGCTCGACACCATCGCATCAGCGTCGATCGTCAAGCAGGGCCGCCGCGTCGTCGCCTTCGAGGCCCGCGCCTGGCAGGACGATGCGACGAAGCCGATCGCTACCGCCTTCGGCCATTTCATGCTACGACCGGCGCCGGGGCAGGAGCAGGACTGAGGAAGATCGCGTCGCGGGTCGCGATCATGCCTTGCGCAGGATCTTGTCCATTGCCTTTCCCCGCGCCAGCTCATCGACCAGCTTGTCCAGGTAGCGGATCTCCCGCATCGTCGGTTCCTCGACATCCTCCACGCGGACGCCGCAGATCACGCCCTTGATCAAGGTCCGCGCGGGATTCATCGCAGGCGCCTGCGCGAAGAAGGTCTCGAAGTCCGTCTGACGTTCCAACCGGGACTCAAGCTCGTTTTGGCCATAGCCCGTCAGCCAGCAGATCACCTGATCTACCTCTGCCTTGGTGCGTCCCTTCTTCTCGGCCTTCGCGACGTACAATCGGTACACGCTCGCGAAGCTCGTCGTGTAGATACGGTGTTTTGCCATGCTGGCTCCATCGGATCGTAGGCGACGCATGTCGGGTCGGAGAGGGGTGACGGCGCGCCCGAAGCGCGTGCTTCATGTCCGCGTTCATGATCGTAGTACAGCACGTTCGTTCGCACACGTCGGAAACGCGCGCTAGCCCGGCGGGAACATCGGAAACGACACCCCGAGCGACCACGCCAGGATCAGGCCGAGACCCAAGCCTTCGGCCAGCGGCGAGCACGTCCTGCGAACGACACAGCCGCCGATCACGCCGAACACGATGAGGAACAGCACGATCACGGGGGATGATGATGAGCAGGAAGAACAGCCGCTTGAGGTCGAGCGCGACTGCCCCGCCCAGCGAGGCCAGGAAGGCGGCGCGAATCCACACGGTGCGCCACGGCGCGGCGTGGCCGCCCTGGTTGGCGATGCTGTCGGCCAGCCTGCAGGGCACCGCGCCGTGCCCTGCGCAAACCGATGGCGTCTCGTCTGCGCGGCGCAGCGTCCATGATCGGCTCCGTTTCAATCCCAAAACTGGCGCAGGAACTCGTGCGGTTACAGCGACGGCGTAGGCGAGCGTTGCGGCCGCGATCGAACGAAACGCACGCCGTTTCGTTGACAACGCCGCCGAGGCGATATTCGGTGACCCCGTTCAGCGGCGACAAGGAGGATGCATGAAACCGGAAGTCATCTGCCTGATGGCGTCGAGCGTCGACGGCCGGACATTGCCGAGCCGCTGGCGTCCGAAGGGATCGGGCGATCTGTTCGAGCAGGTGCATGACCAACTCGGGGGCGATGCCTGGCTGATCGGCCGCGTCACCGGCCAAGAGTTCGCCAAGGGCTCGGCCTATCCGGCCGAGACCACCGAGCGAATCCCGCGCACCCATTGGATCGCGCGACGCGGCGCCAAGGCCTACGGCATCGTGCTCGATCCCCATGGCAAGATCTGCTGGGGCCGCGCCGACATCGGCGGCGATCCGATCGTCGTCGTGCTGACCGAGGCCGTGTCGGATGCACATCTCGCGGGCCTGCGCGGCGAGGGTGTCTCCTACGTCTTCGCCGGCCAGTCGAAGCTCGATCTCTCACGCGTGCTGGAGATCGTCGCGCAGGAGCTCGGCGTGAAGCGCCTGCTGCTCGAGGGCGGCGGCGGCGCCAACGGCGCGTTTCTGCGCGCGGGTCTGGTCGACGAGTTCAACCTCGTTCTGTGTCCGGCCGTGGACGGCGCCAAGGGGGCACCCAGCGTGTTCGATTCGACCGAAGCCGAGTCCGGCGAGCGCGCGCCGATCACGGCGATGACGCTCGAAAGCAGCACGGCGCTGGAGGGCGGCGCGCTGTGGCTGCGCTACAAGATCACCAACGGCTCGCTCTTGCCGGCCCAGGCAAGTCATGGCTGAGCGGCGAATGCACGTCATCGTCGTCGGGGGCGGTGCCGCGGGCCTGATGGCGGCGCGTGAGCTGGCCCGCGCCGGCAGGCAAGTGACGCTGCTGGAAGCGCGCGACCGCTGCGGGGGGCGCATCCATCCGCTGCCCGCGAGCAGGTTTGGATATCGCGCGGATGCCGGCGCGGAATTCATCCATGGCGAGGCGCCGGTCACCCACGCGCTGATGGCCGAGGCGGGGCTCACCTCGACGCCGGTCGATGGCGCGCGCTGGTACGTGACGGACGGCGCGTTCTCGCGCGAGGATCCTGCCGATCGGCAGATGCGCCAACTGCACCGCGTGGCGCGGCAGCTCGATCAGGATATGACCGTCACGGCGCTGCTCGAGCGTCATTTCGCCGGCGCGGAGTTTGCCGCCCTGCGCAAGTCGGTGCTCGGGATGGTGCAGGGTTATGATGCCGCCGATCCTGGTCGTGCCAGCGTGTTCGCGCTGCGCGACGAGTGGATGGGCGGCGACCGCGGTGCTCAGGCACGCATCGTCGGCGGCTACGCGGCGCTGCTCGATCATCTCTTGGCGGAGTGCCGGGCGCATGGCGTGGCGATGCAGCTCGAGGCGGTGGTCCGCGCGGTGGAGAGCTCCGATGATGGCGTCGTCGTGCGCTGCGCCGACGGCCGCGCGCAGCGCGGCGATATCGTCCTCCTGACCGTGCCGCTGCCGCTGCTGCGGACCATCGCGCTGCCGCCGGCGATGCGCTCGCAACTGGCCGTTGCCGAAGCCATCGGCTTCGGCAACGTCATCAAGCTGCTGCTGCGCTTCGAGCGCCGGTGGTGGCGAGAGGCTCGGACCGAGAATCTTTCCGACATGCTGTTCGTGCTGTCCGATGCCGACATGCCGGTGTGGTGGACGCAGCATCCGAACGATGATGCGGTGCTGACCGGCTGGCTCGCCGGGCCGCCGGCCGGCGCTTTCGTCGCGCTCGACGATGTCGCCTTGATTGAGTTGGGTCTCTCGGCGCTTGCGAGTATTTTCTCGCAGCCGGTGGACTCGCTGAGGCAGCAGCTCGTCGCGTCGCATGTCACGGATTGGGCGAAGGATCCGTTCGCGCGCGGGGCCTATTCCTATGCGACGCTAGGATCCCGCGAGGCGCAGGATACGCTTTCGCGCTGGGATGGCGGTCGTGTCCTGATCTCCGGCGAAGCGCTGTATCGCGGACGCGACATGGGAACGGTCGAGGCGGCGCTGGCCAGCGGGCAACAGACGGCGCGGCGCATCCTCGCGATGTGATCGCGCGCCGCGTGCATGATGTTGCGCCCGTAGGCCCACGGCGCTAGCATTCGCCGATCACCATGGAAAGGATCGTCATGCTCGATCACGTCGGCTTCCCTGTCTCCGACTTTGTCCGCGCCAGGGCTTTCTATGCGGCGGCCCTGGCGCCGTTGGGTTACGTCCTGATGATGGAGATCACCAACGAGCAGACTGGCGGCCACGGTGATCACGCCGGCTTCGGCGACGGTCGTCCGGATTTCTGGATTGGCACCGGCGGGACGGCCGCGACCTCGACGCATGTCGCATTCCACGCCAAGGATCGCGCCACGGTCGATGCGTTCTATCAGGCGGCGATCGCCGCAGGCGGACGGGACAACGGCGCGCCTGGACTGCGGCCGCATTATCACGAGAACTATTACGGCGCGTTCGTGCGCGACGCCGACGGCAACAACATCGAGGCGGTGTGCCACGCGCCGGCGTGAGGGCCGCTCACCCTTCGGGATGAGTCATGCCATCACCGGCATGTGCTCGGCGGCCGCGGCCAAGCTCGGCGCGACCACGATCTCGAGCTGCTGGCGCAGCCAGCGGTGCAGCGGGTCGTCGTGGTGGCGCAGGTGCCAGACCATGTACATCGGCATCGCCGGGCAGGGGACCGGCACCGGCGCCACCGCCAGGCCGCGCAGCATGTAGGCGCGCAGCAGGCTCGGCAGCGTCGCGATCATGCGGCTGCCGCGCAGGAACGGGCCGATGCCGCCGAAGCCCGGCACCTGCGCCGCGAACCGCCTGACGATGCCGCGCTCGGCCATGACCTCGTCGATGTCGAGCCGGCGCCGCGGCTCGTACAGCACCGTGACGTGGTCGCTGGCGAGATAGTCCTCGAGGCTCTGCGGCGGCTCGCGCTGGCTCGCATCGTAGAACACGCGATAGCTGTCCTCGAACAGCCGCTTCTGCAGGATGTCGCTGCCCTCGGGCGGGCGCGGCGTGATGATGAGCTGACAGTGCTCTTCCCGTAGCATCTCCGGCGTCGGTGCGCCGGAGGGGATGACGCGCAGGCTGAGGCCCGGCGCCTGCGCGCGGGCGTAGCGGAGCAGGGACGGCAGCAGCAGGTCGCGCTGCAGATCATTGGCCGCGATCGTCACTTGCGCGGAGATTTTCGCCGGCTCGAATGCAGCGGTGTGCGAGAAGCTCCGGAGGTCGTCGAGCAGAGCGCGGGCGCGCAGCGCCAAGAGCTGCGCATGCGCGGTCGGCACGATGCCGCGGCCAGACTTCACGAACAGCGGATCGCCGGTGATCGCGCGCAGCTTGTCGAGCAGATGGCTGACGGCCGACTGCGTGACGCCGAGCCGCTGCGCAGCGCGGGTGACCGAGCCTTCCTCGATGACGGCGAGCAAGAGCTGCAGCAGGTGGCCGTCGAGGTCCAAATGATCGAATTGGCTCATGGATCGGATCGGTCGCGCGGCCTTTATTGACGGTGTCTGCCAGTGATACTGGCGGGCACGAACGGCGCCGCGTTTGATCCAGATCAAGCGCGGCCGTCCGAAACACGACCAGGGGAGGCTCAGATGTCCACCACGTCAGCCCGGCAGCCCGTGCCCGGCACCACCATCTTCGACGGCGAGCAGGCCCGCAAAGGCTACGCGCTCAACAAGATGTGCTACTCGTTCAACGATGCCGCCAACCGCAAGGCGTTCGTTGCCGACGAGGACGGCTATTGTGCCAAATATGGCCTCAACGCGCAGCAGCGCGCGGCGATCAAGAATCGCAATGTGCTCGAGCTGATCGAAGCCGGCGGCAACGCCTATTACCTCGCCAAGTTCGCCGGCATCTTCGGGCTCGACATGCAGGACATCGGCGCGCAGCAGACCGGGCTGACGAAAGAGCAGTTCAAGGCCAAGCTTCTGGCGGCAAGGGGTTGATCATGGCGAAGATCGTAGGTTGCATCACCACGTCCCACGTTCCGGCCATCGGCGGCGCGATTGCCAAGGGGTTGCAGCAGGACCCGTATTGGAAGCCATTCTTCGACGGTTTCCCGCATGTGCGCGAATGGCTCGCCAAGGCCAAACCCGATGTGGTCGTGCTCGTCTATAACGACCACGGCCTCAACTTCTTCCTCGACAAGATGCCGACCTTCGCCGTCGGCGCGGCCGACAGCTATAGCAATGCCGACGAAGGCTGGGGCATTCCGCAGACCGCGCCGTTCAAGGGTGACAGCGAATTGTCCTGGCATTTGATCGAGCATCTGGTGAAGGAGGATTTCGACCTCACCACCTGCCAGGAGATGGTGGTCGATCACGCCTTCACGCTGCCGATGGCGCTGTGCTGGCCCGATCAGAAATGGCCGGTGCGGGTGGTACCCGTGGTCGTCAACACGGTGCAGGCGCCGCTGCCGTCGGCCGCGCGCTGCTACAGGCTCGGCCAGGCGCTGGCGCGGGCCATCGAATCCTGGCCGAAGGACGAACGCGTCGTCGTCATGGGCACCGGCGGCCTGTCGCATCAGCTCGACGGCGAGCGCGCCGGCTTCATCAACAAGGATTTCGACGAGAAGTTCATGGCCAGCATGGTCGACGATCCCGCCTGGGCGACGAAGTATTCGACCACCGAGCTGGTCGAGCTGTCGGGCACCCAGGGTGTCGAATTGCTGAACTGGATGGTCGCGCGCGGCACCCTGCCGGAGAAGGTCCGCAAGGAGCATTCCAACTATCACATCCCGATCTCGAACACGGCGACGGGATTGATGGTGCTGGAGCCGGTGTAGCGGCTCCAGCGGGATTTTTGGTGCGGAAGGTGATGACCGAGAGCTATTCCGCCAACGACCATCACGCGGTATGGGTTCCGGCTCAAGGCCGGGACGACAGCAGTGTGTTTGGCACGACCGCGCCACATCACCGGTGTCGTCCCGGCGAACGCCGGGACCCATACCGCGGATGCTATCGAGGAACGTGACTGTCAGCTTCTGTGCGGTGGCGAGCACGGTCTCAATGCCGGCCGCTACGCCTCCGCCCGTGGCGGATGTTGATGTCAGCTCGCCGCGTTGTCGTCGTCGCCCTGGATCTCGGCGATGGCGCGGGTCAGGATGCCGCTGACGCGCTTGGCCTCCTCGTCGCTCCAGCCTTGTCGATGCATCTTCAGCGCCATCTTCAGCGTCTGCACCGTCTGCAGCACCTGCTCCGGCGGGCGCATGCCGCCCATGGTGCGGGCCATGATGCGCAGCCGGCTCAGCAGGCCTTCGATCGCCGCCTCGTCGTCCTTCAGCGCCTGGCGGCCGGCGTCGGTGATCGCGAACAGCTTCTTGCCGCCCTCAGCCGATGCCGCTTCGATCTGGCCCATGTCCTCAAGCAGATTGAGGATCGGATAGACCGAGCCGGGGCTCGGCGAGTAGGAGCCGCCGACCAGCTGCTCGACCGCCTTGATCAGCTCGTAGCCATGGCGCGGCTTCTCGCCGATCAGCCACAGCAGCAGGCTGCGCAGGTCGCCGGGGCCGAAGAAGCGACCGCCGCCGCCACGCCCGAACTCCTCGCGCCCGCCACGGCGGCCGTCCCGTTCGAACAGGCCGGGACCGCGAGGGCGGCCGAATCCGGGACCGCGGCCGCCGAGGCGGACGTCCTCGCAGGCCTCGCCGAAGCCATGCCCGCCGCGATGGCCCCAGCCGCGCTCCTCGCGATCATCGTCCCAGCCACGACGCCCGAATTTCCAATGATGATGTCTCATACGATATGATCTCCGTTTCGTACAAACGATATATCGTTATCGTATTATGTTTGTCAACATCGATCGCTTCGGTCGGCTCGGCCTTTGGTTTAAGTGTATGAGTTAAAAAGTATTTTTACCGCACGTCTTACGTTATCGCTTCCGCCGTGTGAGCCGTTGCCGCCGGTTCGGTCGCCGTGCCGCGATGAGCGATCAGCGCATAGGCGACGGGGACCACGAACAGCGTGAACAGGGTGCCGATCGCGAGCCCGGTGGCGATCACCAGCCCCATGTTGAAGCGCGACACCGCGCCGGCGCCGCTCGCGGTGATCAGCGGGATCACGCCGAGCACCATCGCCGCCGTGGTCATCAGGATCGGACGCAGGCGGACGGTGGCCGCCGCGATGATCGCCTCGGTGCGATCCTTACCTTGTTCGCGCAGCTCGTTCGCGACCTCCACCATCAGGATGCCGTGCTTGCTGACGAGGCCCATCAGGGTGACTAAGCCGACCTGGGTGTAGATGTTGATGCTGGCGCCGCCGATGCCGAGGCTGATGAAGATCAGCGCGCCCGCCAGCGACATCGGCACCGACACCAGGATGATGATCGGATCGACGAAGCTGTTGAACAAGGCGGCGAGCGCCAGGAAGATGATGATCAGCGCGAACACGAAGGTGGTGACGAAGCCGCCGGATTCCTGCTCGAGCTGTCGCGACGCGCCGCCATAGTCGATCGAGTAACCCGATGGCAGCGACTTCGCGATCTCCTTCAAGGTGGCGAGCGCGTCGCCCATCGCGATACCCGGCATCGCCACGCCGGAGATGGTTGCCGCATTGATCTGCTGGAAGTGATTGAGCGACTCAGGGATCGTCTTGCGCTCGAGCCGGGCCACGGTCGACAGCGGCACCATGGCATTGCCGCTGGTGCGGATCGAATAGTCGAGCAACTGACTGTCGGTGAGGCGGTCGTTCTGCCGGACCTGGGGGATCACCTTGTAGGAGCGGCCCTCCAGGCTGAAATAGTCGAGATAATTGCCACCCAGCATGGTCGCGAGCGCGCCGCCGAGATCGCTCATCTTGAGGCCGAGATCGGCGGCCTTGTCGCGATCGAACACCACGGTGGTCTGCGGCTTGTCGATCTTCAGATCGCTGTCGAGGAAGATGAATCGGCCGCTCGCCAGCGCCTTGGCCATGAAATCGCGCGACACGTCGTTGAGCTCGCCGAACGCGCCGGTGGTGCCGATCACGAACTGGACCGGCAGGCCGTTGCTGCCCGGCAGCGGCGAGGGCTGGAACGCCACCGAGCGGGCGCCGGCGATGCCGTTCAGGAGCTGCTGGAATTCCGGCTGCAGGGTCTTGGTCGTCGCCTTGCGCTGATCCCAGGGCTTGAGAACCCAGCCGCCGATCACCTGTGTCGAGGTATCGATCTGGAACACGGTACGCGTCTCCGGGCGCTGGGCGATCAAGCCATACAGCTGCTGGCCGTAAAACTGGCGCTGCTCGAGCGTGGCCGAGGGCGCCGAATTCGTCAGCGACAGCACGATGCCCTGGTCCTCGTCCGGCGCAAGCTCGCTGGTGGAACTGACATAGAGCCAGGGAATCATCGCGAGCAGCAGCAGCGCGAACACCACCACCACCGGCTTGGTCGCGAACACGCTTTCGAGCCAGCGGCGATAGAAGTGGGCGAGCCGTTCGAGCACATGGTCGATCGTCCTCACCAAACGCGCCTCGAACGTGGTGGCGTCGCGCTCGGTCCGGCGCAGCAGCCAGGCGCAGTTCATCGGCGACAGCGTCAGCGCGATCACCGCCGAGACGGTGACGGCGCCGGCGAGCGTGAAGGCGAACTCTGTGAACAGGGCCCCGGTCAGGCCGCCCTGGAAGCCGACGGGCACGTAGACCGCGATCAGGACCACGGTCATCGCGATGATCGGGCTCGCCAGCGCCCGCGCCGACTGGATCGCGGCTTCGACCGGCGGTACGCCCTCGTCGATCAGGCGGTGCACGCTCTCCACCACGATGATGGCGTCGTCGACGACGAGGCCGATCGCCAGCACCAGGGCCAGCAAGGTCAGCAGGTTGATGGAGAAGCCCATCAGCAGCATCAGGCCGAAGGTGCCGATCAGCGACAGCGGGATGGCGATCACCGGGATCAGCACCGAGCGCCACGATCCCAGGAACATGAAGACGACGACAATCACGATCCCGATCGCCTCCACCAGCGTATGGATCACCTCGTCGATGGACGAGTTCACGAAATCGGTGGAGTCGTACAGGATCTCGCTGGTGATGCCGTTCGGCAGCTGTCGCTGCAGCTCCGGATAAACGGCCTTCACGCCGTTGATGACGTCGAGCAGGTTCGCCGTTGGCGCCACCTGGATGCCGATGTAGACCGCGGTCTTGCCGTTGAAGCGCGTCGCGCTGTCGTAGTCGTCATTGCCGAGCGTGACATTGGCGACATCGCGCAGGCGGATGATGGCGCCATTGACCTGCTTGACGACGAGATTGCGGTATTGCTCCAGCGAATGCAGATTTGTCGCGGCGGCGAGGTCGACCTGCACGAGGCGGCCCTTGGTGGTGCCGAGCCCGGAGATGTAGTCGTTGCCCGACAGTGCCGTCGACACGTCGGTCGCGGTCAGGCCATAGGCCGCGAGCTTGTCGGGGTCGAGCCAGGCGCGCAGGGCGAATTTCTTGGCGCCGAGCAATTCGGCGGTCTGCACGCCGGAGACCGCCTGCAGCTTCGGCTGCACCACGCGGGTGAGGTAGTCGGTGATCTGGTTCGGCGCCAGCACGTCGCTGGCGAAGCCGATATACATCGAATCGATGGTCTGGCCGACCTTCAAGGTCAGGGTCGGCTGCTGCGTGCCGGTCGGTAGCTGGTTGAGCACCGAGTTCACCTTGGCGTTGATCTCGGTCATCGCCTTGCCGGAATCGTAGTTGAGCCGCAGGTTCACGGTGATGGTGCTGCTGCCGGTGACGCTGGTCGACGTCATGTAGTCGATGCCGTTAGCCTGGGCGATCGCGTTCTCCAGCGGCGTGGTGATGAAGCCGGCGATGATGTCGCTATCGGCGCCGGCATAGGCCGTGCTCACCGTGACGATGGCGTTCTGCGTGCGCGGATATTGCAGGATGGCAAGCGTCGTCATCGAGCGCAGGCCGAGCACGAGAATGAGGGCGCTGACCACGAGCGCCAGCACCGGCCGGCGGATGAAGATGTCTGTGAAACGCATGGTGATGACTCTGATGGGCGCGGGCTGGCCGGATTATTGGTCGACGACATCCGGCGCGGCTTCCGCGACCGGCACGTGCGAATTGTCGATTCTCACCGGGCTGCCGTTGCGCAGCTTGATCTGTCCCGCGATCACGACCGCCTCGCCCGGCTTGACGCCGTCGGTGATCGCGATCCGGTCGCCCTTGGCCGGCTTGCTCTTGACGAACATCTGCCGCGCCTTGCCCTGGCCGTCCTTGAGATCGTCGACGACGTAGACGAGATCGCCGTAGGGGTTGCTGACGATTGCCGTCAGCGGCAGCGTGACGAGCTGCTCCGGGCTGCCGGTCGCGATCTCGACCTTGGCGAACATGCCCGGCAACAGCCGGGCGGCCTCGTTGTGCAGGGTGGCGCGGACCTGGACGTTGCGGCTGGTGGAATCGACCTTGGCGTTGATCGCCGAGATCTGGCCGGTGAAGCGCTCGGATGGGAAGGCATCCACCGTGATGGCGACGTCCTGGCCGATCCGAATGTCGGCGAGCGACTGCTGCGGCAGATAGAAGTCGACGAAGATGGGATCGAGGCTCTGCAGGGTGACAATGGTGGTGCCGGCGCCGAGATACTGCCCGAGATCGACGGCGCGGATGCCGAGCCGGCCGGCGAAGGGCGCCTTCAGGGTCTTCTGCTCGACGATCGCCTTCTGCTGCGTCACGAGCGCCTGCGCGTTCTTCAGATTGGCGCGGTCGCTGTCGAGCGTGGCCTGGCTGACGGCGTTGAACTTGATCTGCTCCTCGTCGCGTTTGACGACGATGGCGTAGTTCTCGGCGGTGGCCTGCAGCGATTGCAGCTTGGCGACGTCGTCGGTCGCCACGAGCTGCAGCAATTGCTGGCCGGCTTCGACGGTGTCGCCCGAATTGAACTGGATGCCCTGCACGATGCCTGCGGCCTGCAGCGCCAGATCGGCGCCGTTGACGGCGCGCAGCGAGCCGACCGCGGTGAGGTTGGAGCGCCATGGAGCGGTCGCCGCAACGACCGTCGAGATCGTCTGCGGCGGGTTGGCCATGGCGCCGATCGCCTTGGCGATCATGATGCCCTTGAATGTCTGAAAGCCGTAGAGGCCGCCGAACAGCACCGCCATGGCGGCCAGCATGATCGTCATGCGTTTCTTCATTACATTGCTTCCTGGGTCGTACGATTGGGACCGGCGAAGTAGCCGGGATTGGCGCGGGGCAGCGCCGCCGGGGTCTCGTCCTGGCGATTCCACCAGCCGCCGCCGAGCGCCTGGAACAGCGCCGCGGTGTCGGTGAAGCGCGTGGCCTGCGACTTGATGCGGGAGACGCGGGCGTTCAAATAGGATTGCTGCGCGTTGATGACGTTGGCGTAGGGCACCGCGCCGCTCTTGAATTGCTCGACCGCCATGGCGAGACTGTCGGCGGTGGCTTTCTCGGCGGCGGCCTGGGCCTTCAGCGCCTCGGCGTCGTACTGGATGGCGCGCAGCGAATCCGCAACGTTCTGGAACGCGGTGATGACCGTGCTCTTGTAGAGCGACAAGTCCTGCTCGAAGGTGGCGACGTCAGCCTCCTTGGTGTGATACAGCGTGCCGCCGTCGATCAGCTTCTGGCTGACGCTCGAGGCCGCATCCCACACGATGGTCGTCGGCGAGAACAGCCGGCCCGGTCCGCTTGCGCCGTAGCTGCCCGACAACGTCACCTGCGGCAGCAGATTGGCGACGCCGACGCCGACCGTCGCTGTGGCCTGGTGCAACGTAGCCTCGGCCTGCCGGATGTCCGGACGCTGCCGGACGAGCGAGGAGGGCAGTGACACCGGCAGCTTGCGCGGCAGCCGCAGCTCCGCGAGGGTCACATGCTCGCCGCGGTCCTGGCTCGGCAGCCGGCCGAGATAGGCCATCAGTTGATTGCGTTGCTGCGCGAGTTGCTTCTGCAGCGGCGCCAAGGTCGCCTTGGCCTGCGCCAGCGTCGCCTCCTGCGCCAGCACGTCGGATTTGGAGATGGCGCCGACATCAAACTGGTGTTGGATCCGGCCAAGCTGGTCGGTCTCGGCCTTGATGATCTCCTCGGTCGCTGCGATCTGATCGCGCAGTGAGGCGTCGCTGATCGCGGCGGTTACGACATTGGCGGTCAGCGCGAGATGCGTCGCCTCCAGCTTGAACGCCTGGTAGTCGGCCTGCGCCTGCAGCGCCTCGACCTGGCGTCGCGTGCCGCCCCACAGATCGAGCGCGTAGCTGACGCTTACCGACGTGCCATAGAGCGTGTAGAGCGAGGTCTGGCCGGGCCATTGCCCGCTCTGTGTGGTGGAGGCCTGGGTGCGTTCGGCGGATCCGCTCGCGCTCAGCTGCGGAAACAGCGCGCCTTGTTGCGACAGCGCGTTTTCGCGCGCAGCACGCAGCGCCAATTGCGCGGCTTCGATGTCCGGGTGGTTGCGAATCGCTTCCTCGACGAAGGCGTTGATCTGCCGGGAATGAAACAGCGCCCACCAGGTGCCGGGCAGATCGCCTCCGGGTGCGAAGCTCTGCACATTGCCCCCCGGCGTCGAGGCGCTGGCGGTCGCGGCGAGGCGTCGCTCGGCGACGTAACCGGTCGCGGCCGGCGCCTCGGGGGACATGAAGTCCGGGCCGACGGCGCAGGATGCGAGCAGCACGCTGCAGCCAAAAAGGCCGAGCGGGACGGACATCGCGCGGCCTGTCGGGACCACCCTCAAACGCGCGGGAAACATTCGGACATGATCGGACATAAAACTAAACCGTTTCGTTTTCTATCCGGACCATGCGGGGCAGCACAGACGTAGTCAAGTCACGTTGATGACAGGGCGGTGATGCGCACAGCTTCGTCCTGCGCGGCGCCGGTGCTCGCTTGCACCGGACGGGCGCATCAAATTTTTGAGGTGAGACTAGACAACGCGCCGCTTCCATTTCCGCAGCGGTCGGGCAGCGACGTCGTTCTTGTCACAATGATCGAAAAAGGTCTGCCGCCGAGCTCGCGCGGCGCGGGCCGGCCTTTGGCGAAGCAGCGCGCGAGACGGAGTTGGAGGCCGGCTCGCAGCGTCGAGCCGGCTCCGTGGGACGGTCGCCGCTCGTCAGGACGGCATCGAGGATGCGACCACCGGCTTTGCCGGCACGGTGCGCGCGCGATTCGGGCGCCGCAGCCGGCGCTGCGCCCAGATCAGCACGCCTGTGATCAGCAGTGCGAACAGCGCGATCGAGATCAGCACGTTGGCCGCGCTGCCGATCAGCGACCAGTTGCCTTCGTGCAGCAGGCGCGGCCAGTTGCGCGGCAACGCGGAGAGCCCGTCGGACGTCACAGCATAGGCCCTGAGCTCATCGTCCTCGATGATCCTCGCCATCATCCGCCCGCCGCGATTGCCGATCGAGTTGACCGCCGAAAGGTCGTGGTCCCTGGAGACGATGCTGACGGCGTCAGGCAGCGAGATGCGCTTGGCTGCGGTGGGCGGAGCGCTGCCTGCGAAGGTCAGGCCGAGCTCGAGGCAGAGTCCAGTGAGCGGGCTGAGCAGAATCAGCGGCAGCGTGAACCAGGCCGTGCCCTTGTGCCAGCCGGACAGCGTGTTGCGCAGCCGCGGCAGTCCCATCAGGATGCCGATGATCATGATGCTGACCATTGCGATGGTCGAGATCAGGGTGAGGCCGGGGATTCCGATCAGATGCTCGTGGGTCCTGCGCGCCCACAGGAAGACGCTCGCCATCGCGGGCTTCTCGACCGCGGCGCCGGTCGTGATGTCGACCTCGGCGCCCGGCGTACCCTGCAAGGTGAGGTGCTGTGTGGACGCATCGATCGACAGGCCGCGTGCCTTGCCGTCGGGATCATGCTGCTTGATCAGCGCGATCACGCGCGCCGGATCGACGCACTGCGGCTTGACGGCAGCGACCTGCGCCATCGGCTCGAAGGAGAGGATCAGTCCGGTCACGATGATGACAAGCAGCGGCAGCGCGAAGACGAGGCTGATCCAGCGGTGAAGTTTGAGCAGAAGCTGCTTGTTCATGATCGTCTCCAAGTATTCGCCAAGTGATCGTCGAGTGATCGTCACACACACGAACGACGCGGCGTGACTGTTGTCCGCAGGCGCTCACTCCGTAGTTTCAGATCGTTTCTTGCTGGACGACGCTGCGAGATCAGTCCGCCGCCGTTGCGCTTTCATTAGCCGAGCGCACCACTCATACGAAAGGAGATAACTATTAATTTTAGGTCATGCGCCGTTTGATCGGCGTCAATGCGGCGAAAGCAAATCGGTGTCTATGTAAATGATGTCAATTCACGACTGACGTTTCTCGGTGACCGGCTGAAACGAGATAGCGGCGGTATCTCAGGATGACGCGCTCATCTCGGACTTCAGCGCGTCATTGTGAGAGGCCCTTGGCGATGCGCTTCGCTTCTCACGTCGGTGTCGCACTGATCCGCAGTCTGTCGCTGTCCGATGCGGAGAACACCGCGATCCCCGGCGGCACTGCGCGCCGACGCGTCAGGGCGATTTCCCTGGCGACACAATGCCCTTCAGTCCGGCGCGCTCAGCAGCGGCGCTGACGAGGCCAGACGACTGGATCTCGGCCGTGAAGCTGCGCAGGAAGCCGAGCCCGGCGTCGCGGCCCCTGGGGATCGCGATGGCGTGGCGCTCCTCGCCCCAGCGCCCGTCGAGCACGCGCGATCCTGGCACCTGCTCGGCGATCTCGAACAGCGTCGCCTTGTTGGTGGCGAAGGCATCGATCTGGCGGCTCGTCAGCATGGCGACCGCATCCTTCAAGGTCGGCGCCCGGACCAGCGTCGCGTTCTTCAGCTCGCGCCCGAGCGTCGCATCCGACGTGCTGCCGGTCGTGACGCCGATCTTGCGGCCGCTCGCGTCGACATCGCCGGCGTCGGAAAGCGGGGAGCCGTCGGGCACGAGATACCCAAGCTCGATCTCGAGATAGACAGGACCGAAATCCATCTCCTTTGCGCGCGCCGGCGAAGCATTGGTGAAGGCGACGTCGACCGCGCCGGTCTTGACGGCCTCGAGCACCTCGGCGTTCTTGGCGAACACGACCGGCTCGTAGTCGACATGGAGCTGGCGCGCCATTTCCTTGCCGATGGTGTAGCCGACGCCGCGGGGATTCTCGGTCCCGTCGGGCAGGATCGATGTCGGCGTGCCCGGATAGAGTCCCGCGCGCAGATGTCCGGTCGGCGCGAGAGTGCGTGCCACGTCGACATCAGCGGAATAGCTTCGAACCGGAGCGAGCGTCGCGCACGCGACGAAAGCGACAATGACGGCCTGCCTCAGGATGGTAGCTGCGCAGTCCATCGGTCGCCTCGCTGATATCAGACTGATTCGGTCAGTTCGCTGCCGGCTTCGCCATCGAGCACCTGCTGGAGACGCGTCTTGTCGAGCGCATTTTCCCAGCGGGCAATGACGATGGTGGCCACGGCGTTGCCGATCAAATTCGTCGGCGTCAGCCCCTGCGACATCAAGCGATGAACGCCGAGCACGAGCGCGACACTGGCGACCGGAATCGTCCCAGTTGCGGCGAGCGTTGCGGCCAGCACGACGAAGGCGGCGCCGGCGATACCGGCTGCGCCCTTCGATGTCACCAGCAAAATCAGCAGCAGCCCGATCTGGTGGCTGATGTCGAGATGAGTGTTGGTCGCCTGCGCCAGGAACACCGCTGCGGTCGCAAGATAGAGGCAGGTGCCGTCGAGATTGAACGAATAGCCGGTGGGGATGACGAGGCCGACGATGCTGCGCTCGCAACCGGCCGCTTCGAGCTTCACCAGCATGCGCGGCAGCACGGTCTCCGACGACGTGGTCGCGATGCAGACCAGGACCTCATCGCGGATGTAGCGGATCAGCTTCCACAGGCTGAAGCCCGTGAAGGCGGCGATGGGCCCGAGCACCACCGCGATGAAGATGACGCAGGTAAGATAGAAGCTGCCGAGGAGGAGACCGAGCTTGGACAGCGAGCCCAAGCCGAACTTGCCGACGGTGAAGGCGATGGCGCCGAAGGCGCCGAGCGGGGCCGCCCACATCACGATTTTGACGATGCCGAAGATCATCTTGCCGCCGACATCGATCACATCCGTCACCGCCTTGGCGCGGTCGCCGAGCCAGATCAGCGAGAACCCGCACATCACCGAGATGAACAGCACCTGCAGGATGTTGCCTTCCGCAAACGCGCCGACGAAGGTCTGCGGGATGATGTTGAGCAGGAACGGCACGAAGCCGACCGCAGCGGTCTGCTTGACATAGGGCTCGATGGTCGCGGAGTTGATGGTCGCCGGGTCGATGTTCATGCCTACGCCGGGCTGAAACAGGTTCACCGCGGTCAAGCCGATGATCAGCGCCAGCGTCGTGATCGCCTCGAAATAGATCAGCGCCTTGATCGCGACGCGGCCGACCTTGGCCATGTCGGCCATGTGGGCGATGCCGTTGACCACCGTGCAGAAGATGATCGGCGCGATCAGCATCCGGATCGCCTTGATGAAGGCGTCGCCGAGCGGCTGCATCTGGGCGCCGAGATCCGGCTTGACGGCACCGAGCAGGATGCCCGCTGCCATCGCGATCATGACCTGGACCCAAAGCTCCTTCCACCAGCCGCGGCGGGCGCCTGCCTTGCTGTCGGCGGTGAGGGTCGTGGCAGTCATGATCGGTCCTGTCGCTGAAGGGCTCGAAGTTGCAGCTGGCGGTGACTCAGCTCTTGGGCTCGAACTTGAACAGCCGTTCGGGATTGCTGACAAGCAGCTTTCGCTGCATGGCCGGATCCGGGGCGTAGAGCGGGATCAGATCGACCAGATCACCATCATTGGGCATGATCTTGACGTTCGGATGCGGCCAGTCCGTGCCCCAGATGACGCGATCGGGCGCATTCTCGATCAGTTTCCGGGCGTACGGCACGGCGTCGTGGAACGGTGGTCCGGAGGCCGAGGCGCGCTCGGGACCGGTGATCTTGATCCAGCACTTGCCGTCGCTGGCCTGCAGGTCGAGCAGCACCTTGAACTCCGCATCGTCGATGCCCTTGGCGGCGCTGATCGTGCCCATGTGGTCGATCACATAGGTGACCGGCAGCGCCTTCAGGATCGGCACGAATTCCTGGATTGTCCCGGCCTCGAGATAAATGTCGACGTGCCAGCCGATCGCCGCGACGCGGTCCACCAGGGTGCGGAAGACGTTCATGTCGCCGACGCCGCCGAGGCGGCGGAGGAAGGCGAACCGGCAGGCGCAGATGCCGGCCTTGCCGAGCGCCGTGAGGTCGGCGTCGGACATCGCCGCGTTGATGTTGGCGACGCCTTTGTAGTTGCCGTTGCTCTGCGCGATGGCGTCCGTGACGACGCGATTGTCCGTGCCATGGACGGTGGCGTTGACGATGACGGCGCGTTCGACACCGATTTTGGCGTGCAGCGCCCGGAACATCTCCAGTGACGCATCGGGCGGCGTGTAGGGGCGGGTGGGCGAGAACGGATAGGTCGAGGCCGGCCCGAAGATGTGCGTGTGGGTATCGACGCTGCCGAGCGGCGGCCGGAAGCTCGGGGTCTTCGTCGCCGGATCCGGGCCGGCGATGCTGGGGATCTTGACCTCTTCGGCGGAGAGTTGCGCAGGGACAGCGCCGAGCACGCTCGCCGCTCCCAGTCCGGCCATGGTGGCCAGCAGATCTCGTCTCAACATCAGAGCGTCCTCCTCGGAATGGCCGCGGTCACAGGCAGGCGGCGCCTGCCAGGCTCCGGCATCGTTCGTGTTTGCTATCGTCACGCCACAACGTAGAGATCAGGCGACCTCACAACGTGGCGTCGTGATCATGGCGTGCTCCCGATCCGGAGCCGTGTGGCGTCCGCATTGCAGCGGGGCAGCCGACCGCCGTGATCCCAGTCAGTTCCTGGGTTCGAGGATGTTGCAGCCTCTGGAGCATGACAAGAAGCATTGGGTGAACGGTCAGTTCGCTTGTTTGGACAATGCTCTGCAGTCCAACTGCCAATGTTGCTGAGACCCTCCGTTCGAGCTGCGTTGCAGCGCGACTGGGCGAGATGGGCTGCTCTTCAACCAGTCTGCGAGAAGGCAGCCCGAGCGCGCCGATCTGCGGAATTGTTCGTGCGACGGAAAGGTGAGTTGCGTCAACGCCGTGGCGTGCGTTTTGGTCATGCGCCGGCAGCTTCAAGCGCCGTTGTGAAGACCGCATGCGCAATGCTATGCGACAGCAAAGAGAGGCGTGCGGGCGCCGAGACGCTGCGCGGCTATCAGCTCACAACAATATCGGGCAGAGGAAACACCATGGTCGACGCGCTCATCATCGATGCCTGCAGAACGCCGCGCGGTATTGGCAAGGCCGGAAAGGGCGCGCTCGCCGGGCTGCACCCGCAGCATCTCGGCGCCACCGTGCTGCGTGCGCTGGCCGATCGCACCGGCATCAACACTGGCGATGTCGAGGACGTCATCTGGGGCTGCTCGTCGCAGCGCGGTCCGCAGAGCGGTGATCTCGGCCGCATGTCGGCGCTCGATGCCGGCTACGACATCCGCGCCTCGGGCGTCACGCTCGATCGCTTCTGCGGCTCCGGCATCACCAGCGTCAACATCGCAGCAAGCTCGATCATGGCCGGGCAGGAGGACCTCGTCGTCGCCGGCGGCTGCGAGATGATGTCGATGGACGGCCGGCGCGGCGAGGGGCCGCTGATGATGGATGCCGGCAATCTGCATCTGCGCGCGCTGCATCCGCAGTCGCACCAGGGTGTCTGTGCCGATGCGATCGCCACCATGGAAGGCATCACCCGGGCCGATGTCGACGCGCTCGGGCTGGAAAGCCAGAAGCGCGCGGCGGCTGCGATCGCGGCCGGACATTTCAGGAAGAGCCTCGTGCCGGTGCATCGCGAGGACGGCAGCCTCGCGCTCGACCACGAGGAATATCCGCGGCCGCAGACCACCGCCGAGGCGCTGGCAGGGCTGAAGCCGGCGTTTCCGGCGATCGCCGACTACGCGCTGGACGAGAAGGGCACGACCTATCGCAACCTGATCCTGCAGCGCTATCCCGGCCTCGAGATCGACTTCATGCATCACGCCGGCAATTCCTCCGGCGTCGTCGACGGTGCGGCGGCGATCCTGCTGGCGTCGCCGTCCTATGCCCAGGCCCATGGCCTGAAGCCGCGGGCACGCGTCGTGGCGATGGCCAATATGGGCGATGACCCGACCCTGATGCTGAACGCCCCGGTGCCGGCGACGCGCAAGGTGCTGGCCAAGGCCGGGCTCAAGCTTGATGACATCGACCTGTTCGAGATCAACGAGGCGTTCGCCGTCGTCGCCGAGAAGTACATCCGCGACCTCGAGCTCGACCGCGCCAAGGTCAATGTGAACGGCGGCTCGATCGCGCTGGGACATCCGATCGGCGCCACCGGTTCCATCCTGATCGGGACGCTGCTCGACGAGCTCGAGCGGCGCGATCTCAAGCGCGGCCTGGTCACGATGTGCGCGGCCGGCGGCATGGCACCCGCGATCATCATCGAGCGGGTCTGAACGGTACATCTCCTCGATTTGAGTTGCGCGCGCCCGTTGCGGAGTCTCCCGTGGCGGGCGCCGTCGTTTTGCACCTGGGCCGCTTGTGACCTCGGCGGTGGCGCGTTGAGGAGCAGGATCCGCGAGCCGCGGCGGTTCCACTTTCCGGACCAGTCAACCACGTTTCGACCGGAAAGGAATTCGCGCTTGTTCCGCTAGTTGCGACGGGTTATTGCCACGGCGAGGCCTCATCTTAGAAGAAATGGCTCTCCGTGCTGTCGACGCTGTCGCATATCATCGATCGCAAGGCTTCGAACCGGGTGGTCACGCGGCTGCGGGCACTGCTGCGCAGCAATGAGTTCTACCTGATACCGTTGGCCCTGGTGATCGGCGTTGCGACGGGGGCGATCGTGACGGTGATGAGCCTGATCGCGCAAGTCGCGCATGTGGTCATTTACGGCATCCCGATCGACGTCCGGCTCAGCGCTCATACCTGGGTCAACCCGGTGGTCGCCCTGATCGCACCCGCCTGCGGCGGCCTTGCGCTTGGCATCATGGAATGGCTGCGGCGGCGCTGGAAGATCGCGGCCGCGGTCGACCCCGTCGAGGCCAATGCGCTGCGCGGCGGACGGCTGTCGATGCGTGACAGCATCGTGGTGAGCGGCCAGACCCTGGTCTCCAACGGCTCCGGCGCATCGGTCGGGCTCGAGGCCGGCTACACCCAGATCGGGGCCGGCGTCGCCTCGCTGCTCGGGCAGTATCTCACGCTCCGCCGCAACGATATGCGCCTCATTCTCGGCTGCGGTGCGGCCGCCGCCATTGCGGCCGCCTTCGGCGCGCCGATCACGGGGGCGTTCTATGCCTGTGAGCTGATCGTCGGCGTCTACTCCGTCGGCAGCGCGGCGCCGATCCTGGCGGCCTCGCTGGCGGGTGCGCTGACCTCGCAATATCTCGCCGGCGCGCCGTATTCGCTGGAGGTCGCCAAGGTCGGCGCGGTCGGCTTCGAGCAATACATCGCGCTGTTCGTGCTGGCGCTGCTCGTCGCCGGCATCGGCATCGTGGTGATGCGTGCCTCGCCGACGGTCGAGCGGCTGTTTGTCCGCATTCCGGTGTGGCTGCGCCCGGTGATCGGCGGGGTCTGTGTCGGCGCCATGGCGATCGTGACGCCGCAGGTGCTGGCGGCAGGCCACGGCGCAATGCTGCTCGACCTGCATCGCGAGATGGCGGTCGGCATGATCGCCACCATCATCGTGCTCAAGCTCGCCGCCTGCCTGATCTCGCTGGCCTCGGGCTTCCGCGGCGGTCTGTTCTTCGCCTCGCTGTTCGTCGGCAGCCTGCTCGGCAAGCTGTTTGCGGGCCTGCTCGCGCTGGCCGGCCTCGGGCTCGCGATCGACCCGCTGGTGGCGATGCTCACCGGCATGGCGACGCTCGGTGTCGCCATCGTCGGCGGGCCGCTGACGATGTCGTTCCTGGTGCTGGAAATGACCCGCAGCGTCGACGTCACCGCCGTCGTGCTGGCCGCCTGCATCGTGACCTCGGTATGCGTCCGCGTCCTGTTCGGGCACTCGTTCTCGACCTGGCGCCTGCATCTGCGCGGCGAGACCATCCGCAGCGCCAACGATGTCGGCTGGCTGCGCAACCTCACGGTCGAGCGGCTGATGCGCTCCGACGTCGGGAAGGTGCCGACCACGACGAGCATCGCGGCCTGCCGGCGCGAGTTCGCGCTGGGCACGCGCCAGGCCGTGGTGGTGGTGAACAACAGCGACGATTATTGCGGGCTGGTCTCCTTGCCCGATTTGTTCTCGGGCGAATTGGATTCCATTGCCGACGAGATCCAGGTGGTCGAGCTCGCGAAATATTTCGATGTCGCGCTGTTGCCCGAAATGAACGTCAAGACGGCGATGAAGATCTTCGACGATTCCGGCGCCGAGGTGCTGGCCGTGCTGGAGTCGGAGAACAGCCGCAAGGTGATCGGCTTCCTGACCGAGTCCTTCGCGCGCCGCCGCTATGTCGAGGAGATCGACCAGGCGACGCGCGGCGTGCTCGGGGCGCTGTCGTGAACGCGTCCCATCGCCGCGACGCGTGATCCCTGGGCCGGCACCAGGGCAGGCTGACGGCCGATCGAGACGCGTGAGGACTGCATGACGAGACGGATGAGCACGGCTATCGTGGCCGCCTTGAGCGCGCTGGTGACGGCTGCGGCGACAGCACAGCCCGCGGTGCTCAAAGGCAAGGACGCGTTCGGCAGCTGGCAGGGCGATGCACCGGGCACGATCAGGCTGATCCGTCCCGAAGACCTGCCCAAACCGGGTGCGACGGCGTCCGCAGCCAACGTCTCCCGCGTGGTGCAGCGACCGGCCTCCGCCGTGCCGAAGGTCATCGACGGTTTCAAGATCGCGCTGTTCGCCGAGGGGCTGAGCGGGCCGCGCATCATTCGCACCGCGCCGAATGGTGACATCCTCGTCGCCGAGACCCGGGCAGGACGCGTCCGCGTGCTGCGCCCGAGCGAGGACGGCAGCAAGGTCGCGTCGAGCGAGATCTTCGCCGGCCGGCTCGGCCATCCCTTCGGCATTGCGTTCTATCCGAGTGCCGATCCGCAATGGGTCTATGTCGCGAGCACCGAGCGCGTCATGCGCTTTCCCTATCGTGCCGGCGACATGAAGGCGCATGGGCCGCTGCAGGTCGTCGTGCCCGATCTGCCGGCCGGCTACGGCCATTCGACCCGCGATGTTGTCTTCACCAGGGACGACAAGCGCATGCTGGTGTCGGTCGGCTCCGTCGGCAATGTCGGCGAAGCGCTGGGAGAGCCTGCCGGCGGAATCAGTGCCTGGATCAAGGCGCATCCGCTCGGCGCGGCCTGGGGCGGGGAGGCCGACCGTGCCGGCGTGCTGGCGTTCGATCCCGACGGCAACAACCGCAGCCTGTTCGCCACCGGCATCCGCAACTGCGTCGGCCTCGCCATCCAGCCCACGACCGGAACGCCGTGGTGCTCGACCAACGAACGCGACGGGCTCGGCGACGATCTGGTGCCGGACTACGTCACGCGGGTGAAGGAGGGCGGCTTCTATGGCTGGCCCTGGTACTACATCGGCGACAACCCTGACCCGCGCCATGCCGGCGAGCGCCCGGACCTCAAGGGCAAGATCACCATGCCCGACGTGCTGCTGCAGCCGCATTCGGCCTCGCTCGGTCTGACGTTCTACGACGGAAATCTGTTCCCGCCGGAGTATCGCGGCGACGCCTTCGCGGCCGAGCACGGCTCGTGGAACCGGTCCAAGCGCACCGGCTACAAGGTGATCCGGGTCAGGCTCAAGGACGGCGTGCCCACCGGCGAATACGAGGATTTCGTCACCGGCTTCGTCCTCAATGACCGCGAGGTCTGGGGCCGGCCGGTCGGCGTCACCGTGGCGCGCGACGGCAGCCTTCTCATTTCCGAGGACGGCAATGGCACGATCTGGCGCGTGAGCCGCTGAGCGCCGCACCACCACCTGTGACTCACTTCTTCGGCGCGCGGCAGTTGAAGGCGCGGCGGAAGCCGGCGGCGCGGGCGTCGTCCTCGGAGCAGAACCAGCGATCGGGCTCAGTGGTCGCCGGATAGCTCGGGCAGCCCTGCAGGTGATAGATGCCGATGTTGCCGGTGACGCGGGCGCGCACCGCGAACTTGCCCTTGATGCTGCAGCCCGGCGGCGCGCTCGGCGCGTCCGGGAACAGCACGGCACGGATCTCGCGGTCACGGTCGGTGCGGCAGGCGGCGCCGAGCAGGGCGCCGTCCTTCTTGTCGGTGCGGAACTCGGCCGGCGCGACGAAGCAGCCCTTCCAGAGTCCGCGCAGCGCCTCCTTGGCCGCGGCGACATCGTCCTTGACCCGCGCCTTCGCGGCCGGGTCGGCGCCGACGGCGAAACCTGCGCGCGCCATTTGCTGGTTGAGGCTGACCTTGTCGCCGTCGACGGTGCAAAGGCCGATCCTGCGGGTCTTGAGCGGCTTGTCCGGACCGAGATCGTCGCAGCGCACCGCGCGGCCGCCGATCAGCTTGCCGAGCTGCTCGCGCGCCTCGACGCCACAGCTCCAGGAATCGGCGTGATCGTCGATGCAGAGCTGGTCGACCTCCGGCGCATCGATGCCGTCGAGCCGGAACACCGTGTCGCCGAGCTGGATCGTGTCGCCGCTGCGCACCGTGGCGCTTGCGGCCAGCGACGCGCCGGTCATGCCGGCTCCCAGCACCATGGCCCCACACAACGACAACAGCCGGTCTCGCAGCCGCATGTTTCCTCCCGCAATCACATTCATCAAATACCCGGCCGAAGTCCTATCACAGCGCGCGTGAGTCTCGCCAAGGGCGGCGCGGTCCGGCACCGCCGGACCGCCACCTTGCGCGGGGGGCAGCTGCTACCCATCTGACCGGGCGAAGGAAATCTTGCCATGTTGGACTTTACCTCCGATCTCGCCGGCGATGCGCTGTCGCCGTCGCGCGCGTCTGCTGCTGCGCCGGCCGACGACCGCGCGCTGCTCGACGCCTATTCCAATGCCGTCATCGATGTCACCGAGCGCGTCGGTCCTGCGGTCGTGCGTGTCGAAACCGGACCCAAGGCTGGGGCGACCGCCGGCTCCCGCGGCGGGCTCGGCTCGGGCATCGTGATCTCGCCCGACGGCCTCGT
The DNA here is from genome assembly GCF_032489615.1 of Bradyrhizobium sp. SZCCHNR1051. Classification (NCBI taxonomy): domain Bacteria; kingdom Pseudomonadati; phylum Pseudomonadota; class Alphaproteobacteria; order Hyphomicrobiales; family Nitrobacteraceae; genus Bradyrhizobium; species Bradyrhizobium sp. SZCCHNR1051. The sequence continues at coordinate 76,821 of NZ_JAUEYJ010000016.1, forward strand.
GCTGACCAATAGCCATGTGGTCGGCTCCTCCAAGAGCATCCGGCTGCGCGACGTCGAGGGCATCGTCACCGATGCGCAGGTGCTCGGCGTCGATCCCGACACCGATCTGGCGCTGCTGCGCGCCAATCACGCGCGCGACCTGCGCTACGCCGCGCTCGGCAATTCCAAGAGCCTGCGCCGCGGCCAGCTCGTGGTCGCGATCGGCAACCCGCTCGGGTTCGAATCGACGGTCACCGCCGGCGTCGTCTCGGCGCTAGGGCGCTCGATCCGCTCGGTGTCGGGCCGCATGATCGAGGATGTCATCCAGACCGATGCGGCGCTCAACCCCGGCAATTCCGGCGGCGCACTGGTGTCGTCGGCCGCCGAGGTGATCGGCATCAACACCGCCATCATCCAGGGTGCGCAGGGCATCTGCTTTGCGGTCGCGAGCAACACCGCGCAGTTCGTGCTGTCGGAGATCATCCGCCACGGCTATGTCCGCCGCGCCTATATCGGCGTGTCCGGGCAGACCGCGCCGGTGCCGCGGCGACATGCGTTGCTCGCCGGTGTCGAGAACAAGATGGGCGCGCTGTTGATGCAGATCGAGCCGGACGGGCCCGCGGCCCGCGCCGGCCTGCTGCCTGGCGACGTCGTGATCAGGCTCGACGGGGTCGAGATCAACGGCGTCGACGACCTGATCCGCGTGCTCGACCGCGACCGCATCGGCCGTACCATCGCGATGGACGTGCTGCGGCTCGGCAGGTTGCGCGGCATCGACATCGATCCGGTGGAGCGCAAGCCGGTGGCAAGGCAGGCGTCTTAGCATTGCATTCGTGAGATGCTGAGCTGCAGCCACGACCACAGCTGTCGTCCCGGCGAACGCCGGGACCCATAACCCCAGGGAGCAGTTTGAGGCAGGTGCGTCGTGAGCACCTCGCGCCACACGTCCGCCGCGGCGTATGGGTCCCGGGTCGGCGCCGCGCCGCGCTGTCGCGCGTCACGGCTTGCCCGGGACGACAGCGGTGGGTGGGTCGGATATACGCTTCAAACAGCGATTGGTATAAGGTCTCGTTCCCGCGGCGCGTTGCGCCCGAGTTCTGCGATCAGTTCGGTCCCTCCTGATAGTGCAGAGGGCGCAGGGAATGCCGGGTGAAGGCCTCACCCATGGCCCGCCTGCTGAAAAAATGCAGGCGGCAGGTACCACAGGTGCTGCCGTAGCCGGCATTCCCTGCGCGATGGTCTTCACGCTTATACGCAGTCTCCCTGGTGCGCCGGGCTTGTTGGCCACCATTCGCGACAACGCTTGCGCATTGCGCGGGACACCAGCATCGGGGTGTCAGGACGCTGCGACTTCACGTCCGCAAGCGATCGTTCGTCCGCGCATCCGAAGACACACTGCGATCTCTCGCGGCCATCGCTCCCCGCCTCGCGTGTCGTGACGATCGCGCGCAACGCTCCTCCGCAGTGAGGCGGGATGCGCGCAGACAACCGCGATTTCTGGAAATACGCAGCATGTTTCTACCCGAAGTTCAAGGTGGCCATGGACCTTGCGGGACGCTGTCCGGAACGTCGGCTGGAGCCCAAATTCCGGACCGATGCACCGCTGGGCCCAAGAGGGCTTGCTACACAGGATGGCCAGAGGGCGGCTGGTCAACGGCTAGCATCCACGATGATCTTAGCAAGCAACCACACTCCGAGACCAATGATCAGGATCGGAGCCAGTGGCCAAGGCAAGTTGAGAAGCGCCCAAAGCCCCCCTGCGAAGCACACGACCCCGCAAGCGACCCAGAAGCCTTCGATCCTGATGTCCATCTGCCAGCGGGCATACTCCGCCGCGAGGATGAGGATGCCAACACCCATGAGAAACCATTCCCAGGGCACCGGCACCAGCATGGCGATGCCGACCCAGATGAAGAACACGGCCCAGGCAACGGCGTCGATCTGCCCGGCGATTTCGGTGGACGATCCGCGATTGAACGCTGGCTGGCTGTTCATGCCTTTCTCCATTTCGTCGTTCGAAGGAACGAGCAACCGAAGACCTAGAGCTTGGGTTGCATGGACCGGATCATGGCCTGCGCTGGAACAAGGGCGGCAACTCTCCCCGACCCGGGGGGCGCAAGCGACCGATAGGCGGAGCTACTCCGACCACAGGATGTCGAAGCGGTTGAAGCCAATTGACTTCGTTACGAACTTGGGGGTCTTGCCGGACAGGCCTGCCAACGCGCCCGACGTGAACTTGATGAGGGCCTTGCCGGACCCGGCTAAGCCAACTGCCCTTCCGTCCTTCATCTCGATCGTTGCGGTTCCTTCCTGCATTTGGGTTAGGGCGAGACCCCCGGGCGTCCTGTGGACGCCGCCGACGAGGACCAGCTTTCCAGTTGGACCATCTCCGATCAAACTGAGCACAGAACACGTCACCATTGTAACTAATCGCTTGATCATGGAGTGTCCTACTGCGAAGTTGCGCGACCTTGATCTCAATACGAGCCCGCCCATTGACCGAGATCAACAGGGCAATCAGGTGCGTCGGATGCGCACTCTCTAAGCTGGAAGGCGATGGGCCGCCCCCGGACCGCGCCGCCCGGGTCAATCCATCAACAATGAGGCCCGGTCAGGTCAGGCAAGCAGACGCATTTGGACCTCGGTCGACAAGTCGGGAAAGGGCACGTGCCGACATCGGCGGGGTGACCTTAATCTCTCATGCCATCAGAAACCTTGCACGACTTGAGACCGCGAAACCAGCCTTCGATCTCCTCGGACTTCATAGGATCTTTGTGAGCGCCCACTGAAGGGTGAGACGACACGGCATTCGTACACCCGACACACACCGGCGACTCAAAGGCGCACCAATTCTCTGCGGGGGATTTAGATGAATGCCTGAAGCAGTTAAGCCAAGGTGGCTCGGATGCGCCCATATGTCTGTCACTCCACGTAACAGGCTGCGACCGGAAATCTACAGTTTTTCGTGCGAGCGACCGCTGTTGTGGGCTGCTTGCAAGCCATGGCATGCGCGGCAGTCAGGACAAGATTCCTGCACCTTCTCGATGGCGCGGCGACATAGATCGACCGGCTTCTCTTGGCCGTCAGCCGCCGAGGCCAAGATCTTCTCGGCGAGGCATGCCATCAAGGAAGGTGTCCGCTTTGCTTCGGGTATCGTTCTTGCAGCGTCCGCCAGAACACCCGCAATGCGGCGCGAGGATACGTTTGCGACCACTCGCTCTGCGTCAGCGCCATCAGTTCCCCCACAGACAGACAACTCACACTACTTACAAACGAAAATCGGCTGTTGAGCTTTGCTCGGCGCCTCGCGCTCGAAAATTGGGCCGTCGAATGTGACATTCGACGGCCCAATTCGTTCGGTGTCACTGGTGAACGATCCAGGGGCGGTCACACCGAGGAGACGAAAGTATAATTAGGTCATTGAAAGCCGGACATCTTGGCTATCTCGACTTAGGTATCTCGATGCGCTTCGCGGAGGCGGGTAGTTTCCCCATTTCATTCTCGATCAGCCGGAGCAATATGCGGCTCTTATGCGGATCCGTCTCCTCTCGCAGGAGCGCTTTGTAGTGAACCAGGTTCTGGTTGACGATGAAGCTTTCCAAGTCAGTCATTCGAGCCTCGCCTTCCCACGCATCATTTATAAGGTATGCGGTGCGCGAGGCAGAACCATTTTCAGTGCCCAAATCCTGCAGACATTGCTCAATGCGCGCCGGGGGGCGTCCCCAACCGCCCTTGGCGTGCTCAATCTCGGTAGTCCGCATTGGGGCGCAAGCCGCTGCTTGGCGTTGGACTGCGGTAGATCGGCTCTGGCCTGAAGAACGGACATCGCGTTCGGGGCCGGGCGGCGCCTTGGGCCAGACGGAACCCGACAAGCGCTGCTCCATCGCCCTCCAGGGCCCCTCGCATTGTCCGATGTCAATGCTGCCGGGACCAGAGGATTAAGCTCCCGACCCGAAAGTCGTGCCGAGAGGAGGCCGCCATGTTGTTTGGTCCGTGTGGTTGATGACTCGATCGCCGTCGTTGTCGAGACGCCACCTGCTTTGCGCCGGCGGCGCGGGCTTTGTGTCCGCGATGGTGGGCACGCTGGTCGGGAGCGGGCGGAGCGCAAGGGCTCAGGCACTCGGCGGAGCCGTGCCGCAGGTCGATCGCTTGAAGGTTCGCATGGTCAGCGACATCATTGTCCGTCGCTTCGGGATCTCGCAAAAGCTCGGTGACCTCTCGATCGCGCGCATGCAGGGCAATGAAACACCGGATGCGCCGCCCCGCGCCACCCTGGTCGGGGAATGGGGCCTCTCGATGCACGCTGAATCCCAGCGTGACAATGAGGTCCGCAATATCCTCGTCGATTTCGGATACAATCCGGTCACGCTGCTGACCAACATGGAGATCCTGAAGATCCAGCCCGAGGAGTTCGACGCGCTCGTCCTCAGCCATGGCCATTACGATCACTTCGGCGGCATGGTGGGGTTTCTCTCCGCGACAAAGGGCAAGCTCAAGAAGGATCTGCCCTTCTTTGTCGGCGGTGAGGACTGTTTCTGCACGCGGACCGTCGGGAATGGTGGTCAGTTCGGGGCGCTCGATCGCCAGGCCATCAAGGAGTCGAACCTCATCCTGATGATGGCGGACGGGCCGGCCGTCGTTGCCGATCATGCGTTCACGACGGGCAAGATCGCGCAAAGCAGCTTTGAAAAGCCGCTCAGTCCCAGTCGCGAGAAGGTCGGCATCGCCAATGGATTCGGCTGCTTCCCGGACAAGGTCTCGCCGGCGAAAAACGCCGGCGAGTTCGTCGTGGACGACTTCGAGCACGAGATCGGGACCAATTTCCTGCTGAAGGGAAAAGGTCTGGTGATTCTGACCTCGTGCAGCCATCGTGGCGTCATCAACACCATCAGGCAGGCCCAGCGCGCATCGGGAGTTGACAAGGTTCACGCGGTGATTGGTGGCTTCCACCTCGTGCCGCCGCTCGACGATGCCTACTTCAAGCAGGTCATCGCGGAGTTGAAGGACATCAACCCTGATTACCTCATGCCGGCCCATTGTACGGGCGAGCCGTTCTACGACATGGTCCGGCGCGAAATGCCGGGGAAAGTGTTCCAGTCGAACGTCGGAACGCTCTATACGTTTACGACCTAGGTGGTTGCCCACCTTCGCGACGGGCTGACCATCGGGACCATGCGCCGCGTGCAGCGGCCGCCCAAGAAATAAGCTGAGGCGTCGGCGAGGGCGGCTGCCCGGCAATCGAGCAGATTCAGGTCCTTTTCTCAAGTCATTGAAACGGTTGTCTCCTCCAAATCCGCGGCAAGCGCGAGCCGATTGTACACAATGGCACAGCGCTTGCTTCGTTACTTGCGAGCCATTCTCGCGGGGAGGCAATGGTCGCCATGGCGGACTCAATTGCATCGGGTGGAGTGAGCATCGCCGCCGAGCCCGAGCCGATCGCGCTCGACTGGGACGAGACGGCGCTGCTCATCATCGACATGCAGCGCGACTTCATGGAGCCGGGCGGTTTTGGCGAGACGCTGGGCAACGACGTCTCGCAGCTCGCGCGCGCCGTGACGCCGATCGCGAACGTCCTGGCGGCGGCGCGCAAGATGGGCATGCTCGTCATTCACACCCGCGAGGGCCACAAGCCGGATCTGTCCGATGCGCCGCCGGCCAAGGTCGAGCGCGGCGCGCCATCCCTTCGCATCGGTGATCCCGGCCCGATGGGGCGCATCCTCATTCGCGGCGAGGCCGGGCACGACATCATTCCCGCGCTCTATCCCGTCGACGGCGAGGTCGTGATCGACAAGCCGGGCAAGGGCGCATTCTACGCCACCGAACTCGGTGAGGTGCTGAAGCATCACGGCATCGAAAACCTGCTGGTGTGCGGCGTCACCACCGAGGTCTGCGTCAACACCACCGTGCGCGAGGCCAATGACCGCGGCTATCGCTGCGTCGTCGTCTCCGACGGCTGTGCGTCCTACTTTCCTGAATTCCACGAGATGGGCCTGAGGATGATCAAGGCCCAGGGCGGCATCTTCGGCTGGGTCGCTGACTCCGCCGCGGTTCTGAAGGCGATGAACTGAGAGATGAGCCGAGAGACGAGTTGAGACGGATGAGTTCGACGATGTAGGCGCTGACAGCAACAGGGGAGCAAGGCGATGAGCGGAAGCGGGACGGCAAGCGCGGTCAAGGCGGATTTCAAGCCGGTGCTGTGGACACCCGGCGATTGGAACGCATTCTTCGGTTTCGGCACCAACATCCTCGTCAACATGCTCGTGCTCACCGGGCTCTTGCGCTTCGTGCTGAAGATGCCGGACAGCCTGGTGTTCGGTCGCATCCTGCCGGCGCTCGGCCTGATGATGTGCCTGTCGACGTTCTACTACGCGTTCCTCGCCTACCGCCTCGCGCAGAGGACCGGACGCAGCGACGTCTGTGCGCTACCCTCGGGGGTCAGCGTGCCGCACATGTTCATCGTCACCTTCGTGATCATGCTGCCGATCACCTTGAAGACCGGTGATCCGCTGAAGGGCTGGTCGGCCGGCCTCGTCTGGGTGTTCTTCCAGAGCTTCATCCTGATGATCGGCGGCTTCATCGCGCCGTATATCCGCAAGATCACGCCGCGCGCCGCGCTGCTCGGCACGCTCGCCGGCGTCTCCGTCACCTTCATCTCGATGCGCCCGGCGCTCGAGATGTACATGACGCCGCAGATCGGCCTGGTGTGCTTCGCGATCATTCTGGTGAGCTGGTTCGGCGGCGTGAAATATCCCAAGGGGCTGCCGGCCGGGCTCGTCGCCATCGCGGTCGGCATGGTCATCGCCTGGGGCTCGAACCTGTTCGGCCTCGGTCTCGGCGGCCTCAGCGTCAAGGGCGTCGGCGATGCCTTTGCGAGCTTCGGCTTCTCGGTGCCGCTGCCGGCGTTCGGCACGGTGTTCTCCGGCTTCGAATATCTCGGCATCATCCTGGTGACCGCGATCCCGTTCGGCATCTACGACCTCGTCGAGGCCATGGACAACGTCGAGAGCGCGGAAGCCGCGGGCGACGAATATCCGACCACGCGGGTGCTGACCGCCGACGGCATCGTCAGCCTGATCGGCTGCATGATGGGCAATCCTTTCATCAACGCGGTCTATATCGGCCATCCCGGCTGGAAGGCGATGGGCGGCCGCATCGGCTACTCCGCGGCGACCGGGCTGATGGTGATCGTGCTGTCCTGGCTCGGCATCATCTCGGTGCTGCTCGCACTCGTGCCGGTGGTCGCGATTTCGCCGATCCTGCTCTACATCGGCATGCTGATCGGTGCGCAGGCGTTCCAGACCACGCCGGTCAAGCATGCGCCCGCGATCGTGCTCGCCTTCACGCCGCATCTCGCCGCCTGGGCCAAGCTGCAGATCGACACCATGCTGGCCTCGACGGTGACGGCGGCGCAGACCGTGGGCGGCCTCGCCGCCGACAAGGTCGATGCGGTCAAGACCGCTGCGATCGCCGCGCTGCCGCAGCAGGGCGTGCTGTATCATGGGCTGGAGGTGATGGGCGGCGGCTCGATTCTCGCCGGGCTCGTGCTCGGCGCGATCGGCGTGTTCGTGATCGAGCGCGACTTCACAAAGGCGGCGGCGTTCGCGCTCGCCGGTGCCGTCATGACCTATTTCGGCTTCATGCACGGTGAAGCGGTCGGCATCGGCGGCGGCCTCGGCGTGACGCCCGCGGTGGCGCTGGCCTATGTCGTGGTCGCCGGCGGATTGTTCGCGCTGGGCCGGCTCGGCATGTCCGAGAGCTACGTTCCGCATGCGGAGATGCAGGCGGCGCCCGCGGAGTAGTCCGATGACGTCACGAGCACCGTTATTCCGGGGCAAGGCCGCAGGCCTTGATCCCGGAATCTCGACGTTGTCTTGCGTCCATTTCTCACAAGCTCGGGATTCCGGGATCGATCGTCAACGCGCAGCCGCTTTGCGCCTTCGCGTTGCCGATCGCCCCGGAATGACGGCGGAACGCCGGCAGGGCGAACACCGACGCATCCGGATCGGTCCGATGCGTCCCTGCGCATGCGGATCGGTAAAGGAAAGGCGGGGCATCGCTGCTCCGTTGCCTCATCAATCCGATCTTGGTTGGTCGCGTCGTGGTTTGGTTCGACGCGCTCATGGCCGCACCGCCGGCGCGTCCATCGGCATGCCACGCGCGCGCGACATCAGGTAGAGCTCGAGCGCGATCATGTCGGGCGCGTCGAAGTCGAAGGCTTGCGCGCGGATGCCGGTCATGCAGCCGCGGAGGCGGCGCTGCAGCGAGCCCATGCCTTGCCATTCCAGCCGGTAGATCGGATAGCCCGTCGGCTGTCCCTGCGTGATCGCGGAGCCGGCAAGATGCTTACTCCAATTGTCATCGTGACAATTGGAGCAGGCGAGGTTGAGCTGACCCTGCCGCTGCATGAACAGCTCGCGCCCGCGCGCAACTGACGACTCCAGCCGCGGATCGTCGCCGGCCGTGATCGGCATGCCGCGCGATTGCCGCGCGATCAGCGCCGTCAGTGCGAGCAACTCCCGGCTCTCAGGGGCGAACGGCTCAGCTTCCTGATGCTGCCTGCGGCAGAGATTGACGCGCTGGCCGAGATCGACCGGAGCGGCGCTGGCGGCATTGAAGGCCGGATAGCGCGCGGCGACGCCCTTCATGCTGACGTCGACCTCGCCATGGCAATCGTTGCAGGATTTGTTCGCCGTGCCCGCTTTCGTCGTCCACAGCGTCTCACCATCGAGCACCGACAGCATCGCGGGATTGGCGGTGTCGTCGTCCTGCATCGCCCTGGTGTCGGACGACATGAAGTCATAGCCGGAGCGGCGCGCGGATTCCGCAATCTCACCCGCGACGACAGGCAACGCTGCGCCCAGCAAAGCTGTGACCGCGAGAAGCGCGCTCCGCATCATTCGACCGTGATCGTCGCCGAGGCGCTGGAAACGAAGCCGTTGTCGCCGATCCATTCGAACTCGAAGCGGCCGCTCTCGCGCGCGGTGGTGAAGAACGACAGGAACGGATTGGCGGCGATGGCGGGAAACAGATCGGCCCGAAAGATCTCGGTGCCGTTGAAGCGGCAGGTGAAGCTGGTGATGATGTCGCGCGGGATGGCTTCGCCTGCGGCCGTATGGCGATAGCCCGGCTCCATGACGTGGCTCATCAGCGTCTTGATCTCGATGACGGCGCCGCGCTTGGCCTTGGCGGGAACGTTGACGAGGGCGGCAGGCATCACGGCATCTCCTCGGTGCAGGCGGCCAAGGTCACGATGACGTCGACGCTCGCCGACCAGAACGAGCCGTCGGACAGTCTTGCGATCGCCACGACCTTCTGCGTGTCGGCGAGCCGGATGCGGGTCGTCACCTGGGCGCGGCCGGCGCTCGCTGTCAGGTGAAAGTTGGCGACGTTGGGCTGCGGATTCTTCTCGTTGAAGACGTGGATGCTCTTGACGTAGCTGTTAGGCGTCATCGGATGATCGACGCTGACGGTCATCGGCACGGTGTTGCCGTTCTCGACCAGCGGCGGGATGTCGAGCCGGACCTTGCCGACCGTCACATTGGCCTCGCCGACGAGATTGCGGATCGCCGACGCGAGCATCGCCGGCGTCGCCTGCGCAGGCCGGACCGTGATCAGCGGCAGCGCGCCGGCGGCGGTCAGCGTTCCCGCCAGTTGCAGCAGGTGGCGGCGCGAGATGTGGGACGATTCGAACATGCCAATCATATGGGCTCACTCGCGCAATGTCGCGAGATAGGCGACGATGTCTTCGATCTGCTCCGCCGACAGGATCGGCTTGTCGCGCCAGGCGGAACCGACGCGCGTCAGCCCATCCACGCGGTAGTAGGACGGCATGATCGTTTCCGGATTGAGCCTGGAGGCATCGACCAGCCGCAGGCGGAGCTGCGGGACCGTCGAACGGCTGCCGGCCCCGGCAAGGCTGGGCGCGAGATCGCCCTGGAAGCGCACCTCCGCAAACGGGCCGGAGTGACAGAGGATGCAGGTCGAACTGCGTGCGAGGACGAGCGCGCGGCCGCGCTCGGCGTTGCCGGACTGGCCGGTGAGGGAGGAGGCGATGCCGTCGCCGGTGATCGTAGTGGGCGCGAGTGCCTGCGCCGTGATAGCGGCGGGCAGGGCGGCGACGATCGCGGCGATCAGAACGCTAGCCGAAGGCATCATGGGTCAGCACCTTGAACCAGGCCGTCGCCGCGTCGGCCTCACGCGCGCGCGTCTCGCGCGGGGCGTCGACCGGGCTAGTCCGCCCGCCCTCGACCTCGGCGAAGATGTCTCCCTTGGGTTGGTAGACGCCTGCGAGCGAGAACGCGTAGTCCGGCGCGACGATGCTGTAACAGATGCCGGTCAGCGGCGGCGGCTCCGACGGCCGTCCCGTCAGATCGCGCACGATCACGGCCGCACACGCCTTGCCCTGCGCCTGCGCGGCGCCGGCCGATTTCGGGATGCCGCCGCCGAGACACGCGTCGCCGATGACGTGGACATCCGGGACGAGCTTCGAGGCGAAGGTCGCGGCATCGATCGGACACCAGCCGGTGCGGTCGGCCGCGCCGGCGAGCGAGGCAATGCGGCCGGCCTTCTGCGGCGGGATGATGTTGGTCACATCGGGATTGTAGTTGCCGAACTCGGTGACGACGGTGCGCGTGGCAACGTCGACGCCGGTGACGCGGCCGCCCTGCGACAGCGGGATACGCTCGATCATTCCGGCATAGAGCTGCTGCCACGCCTGCTCGAACAGCTTCTGCTGCGAGAAGCTGTCCTTGGCATCGAGGATCAGCACCTTCGACTTCGGCTTGTGCGCCTTGAGATAATGCGCGATCAGGCTGGCGCGCTCGTAAGGCGCGGGCGGGCAGCGCGACGGATTGGCCGGCACCGCGATGGCGACGGTGCCGCCATCCGGCATCGCCTCGATCTGCTTCCGCAGCAGCAGCGTCTGCTCGCCGGCCTTGTAGGCGTGCGGCATTACGGCGGAGGCGGCCTCATCGTAGCCTTGCAGGGCCGCGAAATCGAGATCGATGCCGGGCGCCAGGACGAGGCGGTCATAGGCCAACGTGGTGCCGTCGGCGAACGTGACCTTGTGGGCCGGCGCATCGATCGCCGTGGCCGTCTGCAGCACGACGCTCACGCCTTCGGCTGCGATCTTGTCATAGCCGAACTGCTGGGCACTGATATCGCGCAGGCCGGCGATGACCTCGTTGCTGAGCGGACACGCCGTGAAGGTCTTGTTGGCCTCGACCAGGGTGACGTCGAGCTTCGCATCCGCCTGGCGCAGCGCGCGGGCGCAACTGGCGCCGCCGAAGCCGCCGCCGATCACGACCACGCGCGCCATCGCTTGTGCGCGCAGCACGGCAGGGGCGGCGATCATGGCAACGCTTGCCGCGATCAGGCCGCCGACCTCTCTGCGCGTGCGCTGCCGGGACATCGTCATCATCTTGCAATAGCACGGCGGCGGCCATTGTTCCCAACGGCTGCCGCCACGTGGGTCATGCGAAGGTGATGTTCTGGGCGCGCAGCGGCACCGAGCGGATGCGCTTGCCGGTGGCAGCGAAATACGCGTTCAGCACGGCGGGCGCGGCGACGCCGATGGTCGGCTCGCCGACGCCGCCCCAGAAGCCGCCGCTCGGGATCATGATCGCTTCCACCTTCGGCATCTCGCTGATCCGCATCGAGTTGTAGCTGTCGAAGTTGGTCTGCTCGATGCGGCCGTCCTTGACCGTGCAGCCGCCGTAGAACAGCGCCGACAGGCCGTAGACGAACGAGCCCGCGATCTGCCGCTCCACCTGCGCCGGATTGACCACGTAGCCGGGATCGGTCGAGGCGACGATGCGGTGGATCTTGATCTTGGTGCCGTCGATCACGGAGATCTCGGCGGCGCCCGCGACATAGCTGCCATAGCCATGGAGCTGCGCCAGCCCGCGATGAACGCCGTCCGGCGCCGGCGTGTCCCAGCCGATCTTCTCGGCCACGGCGTTCAGCACCGCCAGATGCTTGGGATGATCGGCCATCAGTTTGCGGCGGAATTCCAGCGGATCCTGGCCGGCCGCATTGGCGAGCTCGTCCATGAAGCATTCGAGATAGATCGCGTTCTGGTTCACGTTGACGCCGCGCCAGAAGCCCGGATTGATGTGCGGGTTGCGCATCGCGTGTTCGATCAGCAAATTCGGCACGGAGTAGCCGATCGTGGCTTCGCCCGATGGCGCGAGCCCCTGGAAGGTCGCGGGGTCCTTGCCGTTGACCAGCGCGTCGGGCCGCAGGCTGAACAGGATCGACTGGCCGGAGATGCGCATGTGCAGCGCGGTCAGATTGTTGTCGGCGTCGAAGCCGCCGGTCAGCTTGCACTGCGTGATCGGGTGATAGCGGCCATGCGTCATGTCCTCCTCGCGCGACCACAGCAGCTTGACCGGCGTGCCCGGCATCTCCTTGGCGATCTTCACCGCCTGGCGGACATAGTCGGTCTGGCCGCGCCGGCCGAAGCCGCCGCCGAGAATCAACTTGTGCACCTCGCACTTGTCCGCCGGAAGCCCTGAGGCTTCCAGCACCGCGGCGAACGCCGCCTCGCCGTTCTGCGTGCCGCACCACACCTCGCAGCGATCCGCCGTGTAGAGCGCGGTCGCGTTCATCGGCTCCATCGTGGCGTGGTTCTGGTAGGGATAGTCGTAGACCGCCTCGACCTTCTTCACCGCGTTCGCCAGCGCGGCCTTGGCATCGCCGTTCTCGTTGCCGACGAAGGCCGGCCCGGAGTCCAATCCTTCCGCGAGCCATTTGGCGATCGACGCCGAGGAGACCTTGGTGTTCTCTCCTTCCTCCCACACGATCGGCAGCGCATCGAGCGCCGTCTTCGCGTGCCACCAGGTGTCGGCGACCACGGCCACGGCGGTGCCGTCGATCGCCACCACCTTCTTGACGCCCTTCATGCCGGCGATCTTGGCCTCGTCATAGCTCTTCAGCTTGCCGCCGGTGACCGGACAGTCCTTGATCGCGGCGTTGAGCATGTTCGGCAGCTTCATATCGGCGCCGTAGATCATCGCGCCGGTGACCTTGTCGGCGGTGTCGAGCCGTCTCACGCCCTTGCCGATCAGGGTCCAGTCCTTCGGATCCTTCAGCTTGACGTCGGCAGGCGGCGTCAGCTTCGCGGCGGCTTCCGCCACCTTGCCGTAGGTCGTCGTGCGGCCCGAGGCCTTGTGGGTGATGACGCTGTTGGCGGCGGTGCATTCGGCCACCGGAACCTTCCATTCGTCGGCGGCCGCCTGGATCAGCATCATGCGCGCGGCGGCGCCGCCCTTGCGGACGTAGTCCTGCGAAGAGCGGATGCCGCGGCTGCCGCCGGTGGAGAAATCGCCCCACACGCGCTTGCGGGCGACGTTCTGGCCGGGCGTCGGATATTCGGTCGTCACCTTGCTCCAGTCGCAGGCAAGTTCTTCCGCGACGAGCTGGGCGAGACCAGTGAGCGAGCCCTGGCCCATCTCCGAGCGGGCGATGCGGATCACCACGGTGTCGTCGGGCCGGATCACGACCCAGGCATTGACCTCGGGCGAGCCATCCGCGGCGCGCACGATTTGCGGCCCGCCGAACGGGATGTCGAGGCCGAGCGCGAGGCCGCCGCCGAGCGCGGCGGTGCCGATGACGAAGGACCGGCGGCTGAGGCGCGGCGTCACATGCTGGTTCATGCCGTCCTCCTCAGGCGTTGGCAGCGGCGTGGATCGCCTCGCGCACCTGCGCGAAGGTTCCACAGCGGCAGATGTTGGTGATGGCGTCGTTGATGTCCTGGTCGCTCGGCTTCGGATTGTCCTTCAACAGCGCGGCGACCGCCATGATCATGCCACTCTGGCAGTAGCCGCATTGGGGAACGTCGTTCTCCAGCCACGCCTGTTGCACCTTGTGCAGGCCGCCGTCGCTGGCGAGCCCCTCGATGGTCGTGATCTGCTTGCCCTGGGCCTCGGAGACGGTGACGCCGCAGGAACGCACGGCGGTGCCGTCGAGATGCACGGTGCAGGCGCCGCATTGTGCGATGCCGCAGCCATATTTGGTGCCGGTCAGTCCGGCGTTCTCGCGGATCGCCCACAGCAGCGGCGTGTCGGGCTCGACGTCCAGAGCATAGGATTGTCCGTTGATCGTGAGGTTTGCCATCGCAGATCCCTTTCGTTCAACTCGCCAGTTGAACAGAGGGCGGCAATGTGGCGCGAACGTTTGCATCCTTCAAATCAAGAATGTGCGTTTGCCGCGCGGGAAGATTTGTGATGAGCCGGGGTTGTAGTTGCTTCGGCTCATGGGCCGCGCGGCGGAGCTACGGCAAGCCGCAGGAAGCTCATCACGCTACCCAGCGCGGCGAAACCTGCGCCGAGGGCCAAGGCAAGGGTGGCACCTTCGCGCCCCGCAAGGCTGAAGCACAGGGCGGCCAGCGCCGCGCCGGTGGTCTGGCCGGTCAACCGGGCCGTGGCGACGATGCCGCTGGCGCCGCCGCTGCGATGGGGCGGGGCGCTCGACATGATGGCCTTCATGTTCGGCGCCTGGAAGAAGCCGAACCCGATGCCGCAGATCAGCATACGCCAGACGATGTTCGCGATGCTCGGGTTCTCCGGCAGCATGGCCAGCAGCGCCATGCCGGATCCGAGCATCACCAGGCCGATGCCGCCAAGCAGGCCGGCGGGAAAACGGTCCGACAGCCGGCCGGCGATCGGCGCCATGATCGTCACGGCGAGCGGCCAGGGCGTCATGAAGAACCCGGTCTCGACCTGCGAGCGTTGGAGAATGTCCTCGAAGTAGAACGGCAGCGACACGAAGCCGAGGCCCTGGACCGAGAAGGAGCATACGGCGGTCGCCGCCGAGAGCGCGAACACGCCGCGGCGGAACAGGTCGATCGGCAGCATCGGCGCGGGATGATCGGCCTGGCGGCGGGCCAGGATGACGCCGAGCACGAGCGCTGCGACCAGCTCGGCCACCACCATGGCCGGCGTCGCGCCATGCGCGGCGCTGCCGATGCCGGTGATGAACAGGCCGAGGCAGAGCGCAGCCAGCGCCGCGCCGAGAAAATCGAAGCCGTGGTCAGCGCGCGGCGTGCGCGGCAGCATCTTCATGCCGATCGCGATCGCAATCAGGCCGAACGGCAGGTTGATCGCGAACAGCCAGGGCCACGAGCCGAGCGAGAGAATGGCGGAGGCGATGGTCGGTCCGAAGGTGAAGGAGATGCCGACGACGAGCGCGTTGTGGCCGAGACCGCGGCCGAGCATCTTGCCGGGATAGACGTAGCGCACCAGCGCGGTGTTGACGCTCATGATGCCGCTGGCGCCAAGGCCCTGCAGCGCGCGGGCAACCACCAGCGTCGGCAGCGACCACGCCAGCGCGCAGCCGACCGAGGCGAGCGTGAACAGCAGGAGGCCGCCGAGATAGATGCGCTGATGGCCGACGATCTCGCCGAGCGCGCCAAGCGGCAATAGCGTCGCCACCAGCGCGATCTGATAGATGTTGACGACCCAGACCACCTCCGCCGGCGAGACGTGGAGATCGGCGGAGATCGACGGCAGCGCGATGTTGGCGATGGCGACGTCGAGCGAGGCCATCGACAGCGCCGTGAAGATCGCGGCGATCGCCCAGGGCCGCTGGCCAGGCGGCAGGCCGTCGGCGGTGCCGTCGCCGGCGAGCCTCGAAGCGTGGTGGCGGTTGGACATGGAGACCTTTGGGGACCTTCGGCTCGCGGGGCGCGTCCGGATCAGCATGTACACTCGAACAGGCGAACGCCCCAGCCGTCGCGGGCGCATGGCGGTATGCGCCCGGTCGCAAGGAACGGGTTGAAGCCGGCTACACGCCTGGCCGCGCCAACCGCTCGATCGTCTGGTTGTGCCGCGTCAACAGCTCGCAGGCGTGGCCGATCTGGCGGGCGCGCAGGGCCTGCAGAATCAGGCGGTGATCCTGGTTGGTGCGCGGACGCCAGCCGGCATTGCGCGCCATCGCCAGCACCAGCCGCGAATTCGCGAGGCGGAGTCCGTCGAGGCTCGCCAGCAGCCGCGGCATCGCGCAGGGCGCGACCAGCGCGCGGTGGAAGGCGCGGTTCGCGGTCTCGAACTCCTGGATGGTCTCGGCATTGTCGGCCTCGATCAGCGCGAGCTCGATCGCGGCGAGATGCGTCGGCGTATAGCGCGGCGCGGCATTGCGCAGCGCGATCACCTCGAGCGCGACGCGCATCTCGACGATCTCCCTGGTCGACTTCGCATCCAGCGGCGCCACCCGCACGCCGCGTCGCGGGGCGGCGACCACCAGATAGAGCGCCTCGAGCTGCCGGAATGCCTCGCGCACCGGCACGTGGCTGGAGTTGAACTCGCGCGCGACGTGGTCCTGCCGCAACGGCGCGTCGGGCGGCAGCGCACCGCTGACGATGCGATCGGTGATGGCTTCGGCGATCCGCTGAGCGGTGGTGAGATTCTCGTCGGGCATAATCATAGATTATCTATCGAAAAAACCAATGCAGCGGAAGCTCTCGTCCGATACGGTGCTCAAATACAGAGAAATCATAGATAATATCTATGATAATCTATAAATTGGCGTGGAGCGAGCATGGTGGATCGAAGCGGTGCGGGCCCTGATCGAATGGCGGTTGGCAATGCCATCCGTCATGACTGGACCAGAGACGAGGCCGAGGCGCTCTACCGCCTGCCATTTCCGGACCTGATGTTCCTGGCGCAGTCGGCGCATCGCCGGCAGTTCGATCCCACCCGCGTCGAGACAGCGAGCCTGCTCAGCATCAAGACCGGCGGTTGTCCGGAGGATTGCGGCTACTGCTCGCAGAGCGCGCACTACGACACCGGGCTCAAGGCGACGAAGCTGCTGGATCGCGACGAGGTGGTCGCCACCGCGCGGCGTGCCAAGGCAGCGGGAGCCGAGCGCTTCTGCATGGCCGCGGCCTGGCGCAGTCCGAAGGATCGTGACCTCGATCAGGTCTGCGACATGGTCAGCGCAGTGAAGGGTCTCGGCATGGAGACCTGCGTCACGCTGGGCATGCTGACCCCGCCGCAGGCGGAGCGGCTCAAAGCGGCCGGGCTCGACTTCTACAATCACAATGTCGACACCTCGCCCGAGTTCTACGACCGCATCATCACCACGCGCACGCTGCAGGACCGCATCGACACGCTCGCGCATGTGCGCCAAGCCGGCATCAAGGTGTGCTGCGGCGGCATCATCGGCATGGGCGAGGAGGTCGATGACCGGGTCGGCATGCTGGTGCTGCTGGCCAATCTCGCTGAGCATCCCGACAGCGTGCCGATCAACCTATGGAACGAGGTGAAGGGCGTGCCGGTCAACGATACGGCCGCGCGCCCCGATCCGATTGCGCTCGTGCGATTGATCGCGGTCGCGCGGATACTGATGCCGGCCAGCGTGGTGCGGCTGTCCGCGGGCCGCCAATATATGAGCGACGAGCTGCAGAGCCTGTGCCTGCTCGCCGGCGCCAATTCCATCTTCATCGGCGACGTGCTGCTGACCACGGCCAATCCGCAAGCCCAGCGCGACGCCGATCTGCTCGCGCGTCTCGGCATGACCTCGTCGCTGTCGGCGCGCCCGGCCGTGCCGGCCGCCGCCAGAGAGAGCGCGGACGCGCCGTCCCCGGCCTGATTCGAGCCTGATCGCGATCTCGGGGCGACCGCGCCCACGGAACTGCCTTGTCGTGCCGGTCCACGCCTGCGGCTGACCGAAACAGAGCGGAGCCATGTCTATGCCGTCCGACAGATTGGCGATCTATTCCGACGGTCTGCAGAGACTCGCGGCCGATGACCGGTTGCGGCGCCTCAGTCCACGGGCCGGTCTCGATTTCTCCTCCAACGACTATCTCGGTCTCGCACAGGCTCCGCGGATGAAGCGCGCGGTCGCCGCGGCCATGGAGGCCGGCACGCCGGTCGGTGCCGGCGGCTCGCGCCTGCTGCGAGGCAATTGCGAGGAGCACGAATGGCTCGAGGCGGAAGCGGCGCGCTTCTTCGGTGCCGAGAGTGCGCTGTTCTTCGGCTCCGGCTACATGGCGAACTTCGCCGTGCTCACCACGCTGCCGCAGCGCGACGACCTGCTGGTGCTCGATGCGCTGGTTCATGCCAGCACCCATGAAGGCGCGCGCGCCGGCCGTGCCGAGACGTGCCAGTTCATCCACAACAACGCCCAGTCGGCCGAGGACGCGATCCTGATCTGGCGCAGGGGCGGCGGGGTGGGCCGGCCCTGGATCGTCGTCGAAAGCCTCTACAGCATGGACGGCGATCTCGCGCCGCTGGCGGATTTGATCGCGATCGCCGGGCGCCACGATGCCTTTCTGCTGATCGACGAGGCCCATGCGACCGGGGTCCACGGCGCGCAGGGCCGCGGTCTTGCCGCGGCCTACGAGGGACACGAGAGCATCGTGACCGTTCACACCTGCGGCAAGTCGTTGGGCGCCGCCGGCGCGCTGGTCACCGCAAGCCGCGTGCTGTGCGACACGCTGATCAATCGCTGCCGTCCCTTCGTCTTCAGCACGGCGCCGTCGCCGCTGATGGCGGTGGCCGTGATGGAGGCGCTTGCGATCCTGCGGGAAGAGCCGGAGCGGCAGCGGAGGCTGGCGCAGCTCGTTGCCTTCGCCCATGGCGCGATCGCCGCGCGCTTCGGTGAAAGCTGGTCGCCGTCGCAGATCATTCCCTGCGTCGTCGGCGACAATGCGCGCGCGATGAACCTGGCTGCCGCGCTGCAGGCGCGGGGCTTCGACGTCCGCGGCATCCGCCCGCCGACGGTGCCGCCGGGCACGGCGCGGCTCAGGCTGTCGCTGACCTTGAATATCGACGAGGCGGCCATCGCGGCGCTGCTCGATGCGCTCGCCGACGAGATCGGAGGGCTGCGGCCATGACGCTGCGCATCGTGGTCACCGGGACCGACACCGGGATCGGCAAGACGGTGTTCGCCGCCGGCCTCACGGCGCTGCTCGGTGCCTGCTATTGGAAGCCGGTCCAGGCCGGCCTTGCCGAGGAGACGGATGCCCGCTGCGTCCAGCGGCTCGCCGAGCTCGGCGACGACCGCGTGCTGCCCGAAGCCTATCGGCTGGCCGAGCCGGCCTCGCCGCATCGCGCGGCGCGCCTCGCGGGCATCAGCATCGATCCGCTCCGCCTCCGTCCTCCGCGGGCCGCCGGCCGGCCTGTCGTGATCGAGGGAGCCGGCGGCGTCATGGTGCCGCTCGATTCCGGAACGCTCTATCTCGATGTCTTCGCGCAATGGCAGCTCCCGGTCGTGCTCTGCGCGCGCACCAGTCTCGGCACGATCAATCACTCGCTGCTGTCGCTGGCGGCGCTGCGCAGTCGCGGCATCGACGTGCTCGGCATCGCCTTCATCGGCGACGGCCACGACGACAACGAAGATACGATCTGCCGGTTCGGCGAGGTGAGGCGCCTCGGCCGGTTGCCCTGGGTCACGCCGCTGACGGCGCGATCGCTGCAGCACGTGTTCGGTACTCAATTCCAGCGCACGGATTTCGAAGGATGACGCGCAACGCAGCCTCGCCGATCTGGCATCCCTTCACGCAGCATGCGCTCCAGCCCGAGATGACACCGGTCGTGCGCGGCGAGGGCGCCTATCTCTTCACCGCCGACGGCAGGCGGATCATCGATGCGATCGCGTCGTGGTGGGTGGTCACGCACGGCCATTGCCATCCGCATATCGTGCGCGCGATCCAGGATCAGGCCGAGCGGCTGGATCAGGTCATCTTCGCCGGTCATACCCATGAGCCGGCCGAGCAGGTTGCCGCCGGGCTGCTCGCGCTGGTGCCGCCGAGCCTCACGCACGTGTTCTTCTCCGACAGCGGCGCCACCAGCGTCGAGGTCGCGCTGAAGATGGCGCTCGGCTATTTCAGGAACATCGGCGAGTCGCGCACGCGCATCGTGGTAATGCAGCATTCCTATCACGGCGACACCATCGGCGCGATGTCGGTCGGCGCGCGCGGCGTGTTCAATGCGGCCTATGAGCCGCTGCTGTTCGATGTCGCCGTCGTCCCGTTTCCAGCGCAAGGCAGGGAACAGGCGACTCTGGATGCGCTCGCTACATTTTGCGAGAAGGACCGGCCGGCCGCCTTCATCGTCGAGCCCTTGGTGCTCGGCGCCGGCGGCATGCTGATGTATCCGGCCGCGGTGCTGCGCGAGATGCACCGGATCTGCAAGGCGTTTGGCGTGCTGTTCATCGCCGACGAGGTGATGACCGGCTGGGGCCGCACCGGCACGTTGTTCGCCTGCGAGCAGGCGGACATCGCCCCCGATATCGCCTGCTACGCTAAAGGACTGACTGGAGGCGCGATGCCGCTTGCGGTTACGCTGTGCAGTCCCGCCATCTTCGAGGCGCACTATTCGACCGACCGCGCCTGCACGTTCTTTCACTCCAGCTCCTACACCGCCAATCCGATCGCCTGCGCGGCGGCGAGCGCCAATCTCGAGCTGTTGCGGCAGCCGCAGACGCGCGCCCGGATCGCCGCCGTCGCGGCCGCGCAGGAGCGCTGCCTCGACCGCTTGCGTTACGACGAGCGATTTGCCGACCTGCGACGCTGCGGCACCATCACCGCGCTCGATCTCCACGCCGACGAGCCCGGCTACCTCGCCGAGGTCGGCCCCAAGCTGCAAGCCTTCTTTCGCGACCGCGACGTCCTGCTGCGTCCGCTTGGCCACACGATCTACGTCATGCCGCCTTACTGCGTCACCGCCGGGGACGTCGAGACGGTCTATGCCGCCATCGACGAGGCCGTCGATCACGTGCTCTGAGGGGCTGTTCTGCGGACCGCGATTTGCGCTCCGCGATCCCGCGCACTAGCATCGTGCCAACGTCGTTGCGGAGGAAGCGGTCATGAACGCGCCGGTCAGCGGAGATGGCACCAAGGAGTGCAAGGAGGCCAGCGCAGCCGTGAGCGCAGCGCAGCAGGCTTTGCTGGAGGCGCTGCCGTTCGGCGACACCGCCGATTTCGATGATGCCGCCCGCGGCTTTCTCGGCACGATCGATCAGGCCAAGGTGGCGACGGCGCAGGGGCGCACCGTCTGGAGCCTCGCGCCTTACGGCTTCCTCGACGCGGAGCAGGCGCCGCCGACCGTCAATCCCAGTCTGTGGCGGCAAGCGAAGCTCAACATGCATCACGGCCTGTTCGAGGTCGTGCCCGGCGTGTACCAGGTGCGTGGGCTCGACATCGCCAACATGACGCTGATCGAGGGGGACACCGGCGTGATCGTGGTCGACACGCTGACCTCGATCGAGGGCGCACAGGCTGCATTGGAGCTGTACTACCAGCACCGCGGCGTCAGGCCGGTCACGGCGGTGATGTTCACGCATACCCACACCGATCATTGGGGCGGCGCGCGCGGCGTGGTCGACGATGATGCCCTGGCCAGCGGCCGCGTGCCGCTGATCGCGCCGAACCTGTTCATCGAGCATGCGGTCTCCGAGAACATCATCGCCGGCCCCGCGATGCTGCGGCGGGCGCAATATCAGTTCGGGCCGCTGCTCGCGAAGGGTCCGAAGGGCCATGTCGATTGTGGGCTCGGCAAGACCATGGCGGCGGGAGCCGTTGCGCTGCTGCGGCCGACCGACCTGATCATGGCGACCGGTGACACCAGGACCATCGACGGTCTCACCTTCGAATTCCAGATGGCGCCGAACAGCGAGGCGCCGGCGGAGATGCATTTCTTCGTGCCGCGCTACGGGCTCCTGAACCTCGCGGAGAACTGCACGCACAACTTCCACAACCTGCTGCCGTTTCGCGGCGCCGACGTGCGCGACGCGCTGGCGTGGTCGAAATATCTCGGCGAGGCGCTGCAACTGTGGGGCGGCAAGGCGGAGGTGATGTGCGGTCAGCATCATTGGCCGATATGGGGCGCGAGCCGTGTCGACGGCATGATCCGCGAGCAGCGCGACCTCTACAAGTTTGCCCACGACCAGACGGTGCGGCTGATGAATCATGGCCTGACCGCAAGCGAGATCGCCGAGCAGATCAGGCTGCCCCGGAGCCTCGAAGGGGCATGGCATGCGCGCGGCTATTACGGCCACATCCGCCACAACGTGAAGGCGATCTACCAGAAATATCTCGGCTGGTATGATGCCAATCCGGTCAATCTCGATCCGCTGCCGCCGGTCGAGGCCGGCCGGAAATACGTCTCCTATATGGGCGGGGCCGAGGCGCTGCTGGCGCGGGCGAGCGCGGACTTTGCCAACGGCGAATTCCGCTTCGTCGCGCAGGCCGTGGGTCATCTCGTCTTCGCCGAGCCGGACAATGCCGAGGCGCGCGCGCTGCTGGCCGACACGCTGGAGCAGCTCGGCTATGCCGCCGAGAGTGCGACCTGGCGCAATGCCTATCTGTTCGGCGCGCAGGAGCTGCGCCAGGGTATGCCGGAGGTTCCGGCCCGGCCCGGCCTGCCGCGCGAGACGCTGGCGGCGCTGCGCACCGAGCAGCTATGGGACGTGCTCGGGGTCAGGCTGAACGGGCCCAAGGCGGAGGGCAAGCACATCGTGCTGAACTGGACGTTCAACGACACCGGCGAGCGCTTCGTGCTCACCTTGCAGAATTGTGCGCTGACCTATGCGGTCGGCGTGCAGGCGTCGACCGCCGATGCGGGGTTCACGCTGGCGCGTTCGACGCTTGATGCGGTCATTGCCAAGGCCACGAGCTTTCCGGAAGCGGTCGCCGCCGGAAAGATCAGCTTCGCGGGCAATCCGATGCGGCTGGCCGAGCTGATGTCGCTGATGGATGAGTTCCCGCGCATGTTCGAGATCGTCGAGCCGAAGCGAGGCGCCGTGACCTGAGTTGAGGCGGAGGCCGGGCTGCCGACTTGCCCGGCCTCCTCGTGCTATTCGGCGCTGCTGACCAGCCGGATGCGCGGCTTCGCGATGTCGATCAGGCTGCGATACGCGGCGAGATAATCGAGCGCCATGCGGCGCGCGGTGAAGCGGCGCTCGAACTGCTCGCGCACGCGGGCGCGGCTCAGGTCGGGCAGGCGATTGACGGCCGCGACCGCGCTGAGCTCGTCCTCGACGATGAAGCCGGTCACGCCGTCGTCGATCACTTCTGGAACCGAGCCGCGGTTGTAGGCGATCACGGGCGTGCCGCAGGCCATCGCTTCGATCATCACGAGGCCGAACGGCTCCGGCCAATCGATCGGCAACAGCAGTCCGAGCGCGCCAGACAGGAACTCCGGCTTCTCACGATCGCCGATCTCGCCAATGAACTCGACGAGCGGATTGTCGTGGATCAAGGGACGGATCGTCTGCTCGTAATAGTCTTGGTCAGCGCGATCGACCTTGGCCGCGATCTTCAGCGGAATCCCGCAGCGCATGGCGATCTTGATGGCACGGTCGACACCCTTTTCCGGGGCGATGCGTCCGAGCACGGCGAGATAGCTCGGCGTCACCGGCTTGGGCATCAGGAGCGTTGCGGGCAGTCCATGCAGCACGGTGCGCACCCAGTTCGCATTCGGCACTGGCCGGCGCTGTGAGTCCGAGATCGAGACGACGGGAACATCCTTGAAGACCGAGAACACCGGCTGGTGCTCCGGAAGATCGAGCCTGCCGTGCAAGGTGGTCAGGAACGGTGTGGGTTGCCGGTGGAACAGGGAGAACGGGTAGTAGTCGAGGTGGAAGTGCAGAATGTCGAACTGTTCGTCGTCGCATTGCTGCCGGACGTTTTCGAGCATCACCATGTGCAGCGCGTTCGGATCCCTCACCGATCCGTCGAGGCGCAGAGCTTTCGGCCATGTCGGAGAGAGCTTCGCCGAGGTCTGAGAATCGCCGCTGGCGAATAGGGTGACGTCGTGTCCGAGGGCAACGAGCTCTTCGGTCAACCAATGAACGACCCGCTCAGTGCCGCCGTAGAGCTTCGGAGGCACGGCCTCCGTCAATGGAGCTATTTGCGCAATGCGCATCTCGTCGTCTCCTGTTCGTGACCGATCATGGATGAATCCCCAATGGCGCCGGCACTGCCACAGCGGGAACGTTGTCGCATGTGCGAAGTTCCATTCACGCGATCACTCTTTCTTCGACACAACGTGTTCCGCGCCGTCTCATTGATGCCATCCCCGCTCTCCAACGCTGCCCGACGCGGCATCACCGGAGGGCAGGGTTGCGCTGCGAAGGCGCACGGAACCGGAGAAATGGTTCATCGTTCATCTGGCCCCATCAGGTGTCGCCACGACCTCGCTCATCAAGGGGAAGACCATGGATCAGCTTTCAGGCTATGCGCACCGACCCTTTCCCTTCGTGATGCGCTATCTGCGCAAGCGTCCCACCGCCCATCTCGTGATTCTGATGGCCGTCATCGGTGCGGTTGCCTGTTCGGTAGGCACGCAATATGGCGTGAAATCCCTCGTCGACAGCCTCTCCGCCGGGCCTGCGGGGGGCGGCAACGTCTGGGCCGCGTTCGTGCTGCTGATGGCGCTGATCGCGACCGACAACATTCTGTGGCGCGTCGCCAGCTGGATCGCGTGCTTCACCTTCGTCCGTGTCACCGGAGATCTCCGGCGCGACATCTTCCGTCATCTCACCGGGCATTCGCCGAGCTATTTCGGCGACCGTTTGCCCGGCATGTTGTCGAGCCGCATCACAGCGACGTCGAACGCCGTGTTCACCGTCGAGAACATGTTCGTCTGGAACGTCTTGCCGCCATGCCTCGCCACCGTCGCGGCGATCTGTCTGATCGGAACCGTGAGCGGCCCGATGGCCATCGGCCTGCTGCTGATCGCGGCGATGATGGTGGCGGCGATGTTCCGTCTGGCGGCCGCCGGCAAGCCGCTGCATGACGATTTCGCCGACAAGGCGGCCATGGTCGACGGCGAGATGGTCGACGTGATCTCGAACATGCCGCTGGTGCGCGCGTTCTGCGGCCTGCGCCACGAGCACGACCGATTCGATGCGACCGTCGACCGGGAGCTCGAGGCGCGCGGGCGCAGTCTTCGCTACCTCGAGAAGCTGCGCATTCTGCATGCGACGGTCACGATCGTGCTGACGGTCGCGCTGATGGCGTGGGCGATCTCGCTGTGGCAGCGGGGCGGGGCGACGACGGGCGACGTCGTGCTGGTTTGCACGCTCGGCCTCTGCATTCTCAACGCGACGCGCGATCTGGCGGTGGCGCTGGTCGACGTCACCCAGCACGTCGCGCGCATGAGCGAGGCGATCGCGACCCTGCTGCAGCCGCACGAGCTGCGCGATCACCCCGAGGCCGAGCCGCTGGTCAAGAGCGGTGCGGCCATCGCCTTCGACAACATCACCTTCCACTATCCAGGCGGCGACAAGCTGTTCGACAATTTCACGCTGCGTCTGCAGCCGGGCCAGCGCGTGGGCCTGGTCGGACAGTCCGGCGGCGGCAAATCGAGCCTGTTCACGCTGCTGCAACGGTTCTATGATCCGCAAGCCGGGCACATCAGGATCGATGGTCAGGACATCGCCAAGGTCACCCAGCAGAGCCTGCGTGAGGCGATCTCGGTGGTTCCGCAGGACATCTCGCTGTTCCATCGCTCCATTCTGGAGAACATTCGCTACGGACGTCCGAGTGCGACCGACGACGAGGTGTTGCGGGCGGCGATCGCGGCGCGCTGCGACTTCGTCGAGACACTGCCGGAAGGACTGCAGACGATGGTCGGGGATCGCGGCGTCAAGCTGTCGGGCGGGCAGCGCCAGCGCATCGCGATCGCGCGGGCGTTCCTCAAGGACGCGCCGATCCTGCTGCTCGACGAAGCCACGGCTGCGCTCGACAGCGAGTCCGAGGAGGCCATCCGCGAGGCGTTGAGTCGGCTGATGCGCGGCCGCACCGTCATCGCGATCGCGCATCGGCTCGCGACCCTGCGGAATTTTGACCGCGTGGTGGTGCTGAAATCGGGCAGGATCATCGAGGACGGCGCACCCGACCGGCTGATGCAGGACGAGGGCCCGTATCGGGATCTCGTGACCCAGGAGATGAACCGGCTCGCCAAGTTCGCCGCCTGATCGTAGCGTCGGGTCGCGTCGAGAACGTGCACTCTCGGTTGTCTGGGCACTTCAACATCGCATGAGGCCAACATGTCCGCCGAAGTCGCAAGCACACTGTCGTCGATCACCCAGACGGACGAGCCCGCGGAGCAGCCGTTCTATATTCCCATGACGGGGCCGGCGTCCCGGCCGCGGCGCTCGCTCAAGCACGACGATACGTTCATCGTCCTCGACGGCCACGGCGACATCGGCGCCTCGGCCGGCGGACCGGACGGTCTCTTCAACGCTGATACGCGCTATCTCGCGCGGCTCGAATTGACGTTGGACGACGTTCAGCCCCTGCTGCTCGGCTCGAGCCTGCGCGACGACAACTCCGCGCTGACCGTCGATCTCACCAATCCCGACATCTACAGCCAGGGCCGCCTGGTGCTGCCGAAGGATATGCTGCACATCGTGCGCACGATCTTTCTGTGGCATGGCACGGCCTATCAGCGCATCGGGCTGCAGAACCATGGCGATCGCCAGGCCAGCTTCGATCTCAAGCTGACATTCGACAATGATTTTGCCGACCTTTTCGAGGTGCGAGGCACCGTGCGGCCGCGGCGCGGCATCAGCGCGAGCCGGCTGGTGGACCCGTCCGAGGTCGTCCTGCGCTATCGCGGCCTGGACAACGTCCTGCGCACCACCGACGTGAGCTTCGATCCGCGTCCGACGCATCTCACCGTCAATGCCGCAACCTATCATTTCGATCTTGCCCCGCAGGAATCCGCCTCGCTGTTCGTGGCCGTGATGTGCAACGCCAAGGCCGGCGAGCGGCCCCGGCGCTTCTTCCGCAGCCTGCTCGCCCATCGCCGCGAGATGCGCCGATGCACCGTTGGCGCCGCCAGCATCGAGACCTCCAACGACATCCTCAACGAGGTGCTGTGCCAGGCAGCGGCCGATCTGAACATCCTGATGACGGATACGCCGGAGGGGCGTTATCCCTATGCCGGCATTCCCTGGTATTCGACGACATTCGGTCGCGACGGGCTGATCACCGCGCTGCAGATGCTGTGGGTCGATCCGCGCATTGCCCGCGGCGTCCTGCGCCGGCTCGCCGTGCATCAGGCGCGCACGACCGATCCGCTGTCCGATGCCGAGCCCGGCAAGATCCTGCACGAGATGCGGGGCGGCGAGATGGCGGCGCTGCGTGAGGTGCCGTTCGGCTGCTATTATGGCAGCGTCGATTCCACGCCGCTGTTCGTGCTGCTCGCCGGGCTCTACATCGAGCGCACCGGTGACATCGACACCCTGAGGGAGCTATGGCCGGCGATCGAGCTGGCGTTGCGCTGGATCGACGGCCCCGGCGATCCCGATCGCGATGGCTTCGTGGAATATCAACGCGCCTCCGAGCAGGGTCTCGCCAACCAGGGCTGGAAGGACTCCTACGACGCGGTGTTCCATGCCGATGGACGTCTCGCGGAAGGTTACATCGCGCTTGCGGAGGTGCAGGGCTATGTCTTTGCCGGCAAGCAGCTGGCGGCGCGTTGCGCCCGTCGGCTCGGCAAGGCCGAGATGGCGGACCGGCTCCAAGCCGAGGCCGCGGATCTCGCGGAACGGTTCGAGGACGCCTTCTGGTGCGAGGATCTGAACACCTATGCGCTCGCGCTCGACGGCCACAAGCAGCCCTGCCGCGTCCGGACGTCGAACGCCGGGCAGCTGCTGTTCAGCGGCATGGTGCGCGAGGATCGCGCCCGCAAGCTTGCCGCCGAACTGCTGCGGCCGCATTTCTTCTCGGGTTGGGGCATCCGCACCGTCGCCTGCGGCGAGCCGCGCTACAATCCGATGTCCTATCACGACGGATCGATCTGGCCGCACGACAATGCGCTGATCGCGCTCGGCCTGTCGCGCTATGGCCTGAAGCATGCGGTCGAGCAGGTGTTCGGCGGCCTGTTCGAAGCAGCGTCCTACATGGATCTGCGCCGGCTGCCGGAGCTGTTCTGCGGCTTCCGGCGCGAGAAGCATCGGGGCCCGACGCTCTATCCGGTGGCCTGCGCGCCGCAGGCCTGGGCGAGTGCGACCCCGTTCACCTTGCTCGAGGCGGCGCTCGGGCTCGAGTTCGACGCCGCGCGCGGCGAGATCCGCCTGCGCAATCCGCGGCTGCCGGCGTTCCTGGACTGGGTGGTGCTGCGCGATCTCAGGCTCGGCAACTCGACGATCGACCTGCGGATTCGCCGTCATGGCGAGGACATCTCCATGGAGGTGCTGCGGCGGCGCGGTCAGATCCAGGTCTCGCTGGTGCTGGCGCAATGATGACGCTGAAACGCGCCCTCCGCCGAGCTGCTCGCAGCTGCCTCCTCATGCTGCCGCTGCTGATCGGTCTGCATGCGACTCATGGGCATGCGCAGCAGCCGTCGCCGACACCGCCTGCCAAGGATGCGGCGGCGCCCGCGAAAGAGCCGGCACCACCCCCTTCGGTCACGATCCTCGGCGCGCGCGATGCGCATGGCGTGCTCGGTCGCGACGTGCGCAGCTCGACCGGCGAGGACATGGGCCACATCGTCGACGTCATCGTCGATCTCACCGGCACGGTGCGCGCCGCGGTGATCGATTTCGGCGGCTTCCTCGGCGTCGGCAGCCGCAAGATCGTGGTCGACTGGACCGCGCTCGATTTCAAGCACATCGCCGAGAAGAGCGACCAGGTCACGCTCGACCTCACCAAGGAGCAGGTGAAGGCCGCGCCCGAATACAAGGAGGACAAGCCCGTCGTCGTGCTCGGCGCGTCCGGCAAGCTGTCACCCTGGGATTTCGATCATTGAGTTGATGCGTGAGATTGCCAGTCCGGCCTGCGCGTGCAGCGGAACGCGGTGGGGATGTTCTGTCCCGTCAGCCTCATGAGTTGAGATGTGAGAGCCATGCCGATTGCACGGCCGTCCAGATCACCTGACCGGGAGCCCGAGCCTGGCGGCGCGGCAGAGGCGGGCGCGCGTCCGGATGCCGGGGAGGATCATGGCCAGACTTCAAGACCAGCGCCGTCGCGGCAGAGCCTGCGCGGGCTGGATTGGTTCATCTTCTTCCTGGCCGACGTGCAGACCGGCTTCGGTCCCTTCATCGCGGTCTATCTGACGACGCAGAAATGGACGCAGGCGCAGATCGGCCTGGTGCTGTCGATCGGCGGCATCGTCGGGCTGATCGGGCAGATGCCGGGCGGCGCGATCATCGATGCGGCCAGATCCGAGCGCCGCGTCGCCGGCCTTGCCATCGCGGCCATCGGCGGCTGCGCGCTGGCCTATGCGGCTTGGCCGATCTTTCCCGTGGTCGCGGCTGCCGCAACGTTGCATGCGGCGGCGAGTTGCGTGCTGGGACCCGCGATCGCGGCGATCAGCCTCGGCCTGGTCGGGCCGCGCGGCATGGCGGAGCGGCTCGGCCGCAATGCGCGGTTCGCGTCGCTCGGCAATGGCGTGGCCGCGGCCGTGATGGGCACCTGCGGCTATCTGCTGTCCAGCCGCGCCGTGTTCCTGGTCACCTTCATTCTCGCCTTTCCGACGCTGATCGCGTTGTCGCGAGTCCGCGAGCGCGAGATCGACGTCGCGCGGGCGCACGGCCGGGCCGATCACGAGGACAAGGAGGTCGCGCGGTTGTCGAATCTGCTCGGCCTGCTGCGTCAGCGCGCGCTGCTCGTCTTCGCGCTCGGCGTGTTCCTGCTGCAACTCGCCAATGCGGCGATGCTGCCGCTGATGGCCGGCGTGGTGACGACGAAATCGAGCGAATGGGCGCCGATGCTGATCGCGTTCTGCATCGTGGTGCCGCAGGCGATCGTGGCGCTGACCTCGCCCTCGGTCGGCGCGGTGGCGCAGCAATGGGGCCGCAGGCCGCTGCTGATGCTGGGGTTTGCCGCGCTCGCGATGCGCGGCGCGCTGTTCGCGGTCGTGCACGATCCCTACGTGCTGGTGGCGGTGCAGATCTTCGACGGCGTCACCGCGGCCGTCTTCGCCGTGATGATTCCACTCACGGTAGCCGACGTCGCCTTCGGCAGCGGGCACTTCAATTTGGCGCAGGGAATTGTCGGGACGGCGTCCGGGATCGGCGGATCGCTGTCCACCGTCGTCGCCGGCTTCGCCAGCGACCGCTACGGCAGCGCCACCGCCTTCATGGGTCTGTCGGGCGTGGCACTGACAGGTCTTCTTCTGATCGCGCTGCTGATGCCCGAGACTGGGCACCGCCGGCGCAGGGCGTGAACGGGCAGGGCGCCTCAGGCGTCCATGCTGCGCAGGCGCTGGCGGTTGCGCAGCACGATCTGGCGGGCACCGGAGAAGCCGAGAACGCCCTGGCTGTGCAACTGCGACAGCGCGCGCGACACGGTCTCCAGGGTCAGGCCGAGATAGTCGCCGATATCGCGGCGGCACATCGGCAGCGCCATCATGCCGGCGACGGCGAGGCGGCGGTCCATCTCGAGCAGGAAGGTGGCGACGCGCTCCATCGCGGTCTTGCGGCCCAGCAGCAGCATGTGGTCCTCGGCATGGCGAAGATCGCCGGCCGTCATGGTCCAGAGCTTGCGGGCGACCGTGACGTCGACGCCTGCGGCCTGTTCGAGGCTGCGGCGTTTCACCAGGCGCACGGTGGTGTCGATGATGGCTTCGGCGGCGAGACGGTGCATGGAGCCGAATTCGAGGCCGAAAACGTCCCCTGGAAGATGGAAGGCGCCGATCTGGCGGCGGCCGTCGGAGAGCAGCTTGTAGCTGCGAACCGCGCCGGAGATCACCTGGTAGACGTACTCGGCCGGCTCATCCTCGCCATAGATCTCCTCGTCCTTCTTGTACGAGAACTCGCTGGCGATCAGCCCGGTGTGGCCGGTGATCTCGGCAAAGGGATTGGCCGCAGGAGAGGGGACGGTGTGGGGAACGTTGGTGCTGACGACCGAATTGATAATCGACTGATTGAGCATGACCATCTCCTTGCGGCGGATGGCGATGTGGTACACGGCGGCTCCCGTTAAGGACATTTCGCGCGATATCTTAAGGGGGGCCCCTTACGTAGATATACGTAGGCCGGCCGGGTCAGGAGACGCGCTGTGCGGTACCCGAATGGTCGTTGGCGATCGCTTTGCGGATCCGCTTCACCAGATTGTCGTCGAGCAGCGGCTTGAGCAGGAAATCCTGGATCCCGACGGCCGCCGCGCGCGCCGCAAGCCTGTCATCGTAATGGCCGGTGATCAGCACCACCGGAGCGGTGGCGCCCTGCTTACGCAACCGTTCAGCGAGCTCGACCCCGTTGATCTCCGGCATCTTGTAGTCGACCACGAAGCAGTCGACGGGCGCGTGGTCGGAGGCCTTGAGCAGCGCGGTGCCGCTGCGAAACGTGCGCACGTCGAAGCCGTCAGCCTCCAGCAGGAAGCGCAGCGAGCCGAGGACGTCAGCATCGTCGTCGGCTACGTAGACCGTAAGTTTTGTGTGAGCCGACATCGCACGTGCCGCGAGAATGTGATGTTGAACCGAGGCACAACATAACACTCGATTCTGTCAAGGTATCTTGATCTAGCTCAATCCTTCAGCGCGCCTGCGCGCATCGCCAGGCGCACCAGCTCGGAGAGGCTGTTCGCTCCCATCTTGGTCATCACGTTGGCCCTGTAGACCTCGATGGTGCGCGGACTGATGTCGTATTCGCGCGCGATCAGCTTGTTGGAGAGCCCGGCCATCAGTCCGTCCATCACCTGCCGCTCCCGGGGGCTCAGGCTGGCGACGCGTGCCAGGACATCCTGCGTGACCGATTCGTTCTTCGCGGCCGGCTCTGCCTGCTGGATCGCCGTTTCGATCATGGCAACCAATCGCTCGTCCTCGAACGGCTTCTCCAGAAAATCGACCGCGCCGAGCTTCATCGCCTCGACCGCGAGCGGCACGTCGCCATGGCCGGTCATCACCAGGATCGGGAAGCTGCTGCCGGCGGCCTTCATGCGCTTGAGCAGCTCGATGCCGTCGATGCCGGGCATCCGCACGTCCGAGACGACGCAGCCGAAAGGGAGCGTCGGCAGTCGGCCGAGGAAGACCTCCGCGTTCTCGAACAGCGTGACGTCGAAGCCTGATGAATCGAGCAGGAAGTTGAGCGAATCCCGCATCGCCTCGTCGTCGTCGATCACATAGACCTTGGCCCGTTCAGCCATCGTGCTCAACCCTGGTCGAGGCCGCCGGCAGGGTGAAGCGGAACGTCGCTCCGCCCGCCTCGTTGTTCTCGGCCCACATGCGCCCCCCGTGGGCCTCGATGATGGACCGGCTGATCGAGAGGCCGACTCCCATTCCAGTGTCCTTGGTGGTGAAGAAGGTCTTGAAGAGGTTGGGCATGACGTCGTCGTGGAATCCCGTTCCGGTATCGGAGACCGAGACCTCGATCAAGTCGTCGCCGAGTCTGCGATTTGTCGCACTGAGCTCGCGGCGGGCGGAATGAGACATCGCCTCGAGCGCATTGCGGAACAGATTGACCAGGACCTGCTGGATCTGGACCCGGTCGGCCAGCACGAGGTCGGCCTCCGGATTGAGCTGGAAGCGCAACTGGACGTTCTGCTCGCGGGCGCCGGAAAGGCCGAGCGCGCCGGCTTCCTCGATCAGCTTCGACAGGCTCTCGACCCGCTTCTCCGATTCGCCGCGCGAGACGAAGTCGCGCAGACGGCGGATGATCTGGCCGGCGCGAATCGCCTGCTCGGCGGCGCGGTCCATCGCGCTCTCGATCTTGGGCGTGTTCGGATCGCCGCTGCCAGCCAGCAGCCGGCGCGAGCCTTTCATGTAATTGCTGATCGCGGCGAGCGGCTGGTTCAGCTCATGCGCCAGCGCCGAGGCCATCTCGCCCATGGCGCTGAGGCGCGACACGTGGACCAGCTCCGACTGCAGTTCGCGCAGCCGCGCCTGGGTCTGCTGATGCTCAGTGAGATCATGGGCGAAGCCGGTGAAATAGGGCTTGCCGCCGGACTGCATCTCGCCGATCGACAGATGCATCGGGAATGTCGTGCCGTCGCGGCGGCGGCCGGTCACGATACGGCCGATGCCGATGATACGGCGCTCGCGGCTGGCGTGGTAGCGGGTGAGGTAGCCGGCATGGCGGGAGCGGTCCGGCTCGGGCATCAATTCACTGACGTCGAGGCCGACCGCCTCCGCCTCGGTGAGGCCGAACATGCGCTCCGCCGCGGAGCTGAAGAACTGGATCGTACCGCTGCCGTCGATCACGATCATCGCGTCCGGCACGGTGTCCAGGATCGAGCGGAAATGCTGCTCGCGCAGCCGCAGCGTCTCCTCCAGCCGCTTCTCCTGGTCGATGTCGAGGGCGATGCCGCGCAGACGGTGCGGTGTGCCGGCCTCGTCGGGGACCACGCCGGCAAGCACGCGAATCCAGTGGCCGCTGCCGGACATCTTGAACGACATGTCGAACCCGGTGCTCTGACGGCGCGAATCCTCGATCGCCGCCTCAACCGGCGCGCGATCCTCGGGCGCCAGCAGCGCCAGGAAGGAGCCGTAGGTCACCGGCTCGTCGGCCGCCACGCCGAACAGCTTCCGCGTCGTCACCGACCAGTAGAACTCGCCCGACGCCAGATCGAGATCCCACGCGCCGAAGCCCAGCGTCCGAGCGTCGTCGGGTCTGGCGGATGCATCCGGGAAGGGTTGGGTGAAGCCGCGCAATTCGAAGCCTTTGATCGATTCGCCGTTGTTCGATTCGCCGTTATCGCCGCAGCCGGGAGGCCGACCACCGCGGTATCCTATACCAGATTGCGCCCCCGCAACCCGGCCCGACTTAAACTTTGGTTCGACAATTCAAGGCTTTCTCCGATCGTGGGCCGGGTTCCAACGGTGTCCTGCCGCCCGTGCTTTACCGCCGCACCTTGATCTATCTCATCACGGCAGGTGATTTCACCTCTAAGAGCTGCATGGAAGCAATGTTTGGAGAGACGGGATGACGTTCGCGACTGTGATGGTGAGCCTTGCGCTCAGTCAGCCGAATGAGGCCCGCCTTCAGGTCGCGGCCGACCTTGCGGCGCGCTTTGACGCGGGCGTCATCGGCGTGGCGGCTGCGGAATTCGCGCCGCCGCTCTACTTCACGACCGGCGAGCAGGCGCAGGATCTGATCGAGCAGGGCGAGGCCGCGCTGCGGAATCGACTGGCCGAGCTCGAACAGCAGTTCCGCACCGCCGTTGGTGACCGGGCTGTGTCGTTGAGCTGGCGCGGCGCTGTGGATTTTCCCGCGCGGCATGTGCTGGCGCAGGCCCGTGCCGCCGACATTCTCGTCACCGGCAGCGTGCCGCCCGGGATGTCCGATGCGTTCGCGGTCGCCAATCCCAAGGATCTCGTCAT
Source organism: Bradyrhizobium sp. SZCCHNR1051 (assembly GCF_032489615.1). Classification (NCBI taxonomy): domain Bacteria; kingdom Pseudomonadati; phylum Pseudomonadota; class Alphaproteobacteria; order Hyphomicrobiales; family Nitrobacteraceae; genus Bradyrhizobium; species Bradyrhizobium sp. SZCCHNR1051. Next base: position 111,014 of record NZ_JAUEYJ010000016.1, read on the forward strand.
GCAGGCCGGGCGCCCGCTGCTCGTGGTGCCGGACAACGCCAGTTCGCTCGATCTTGGGACCGTGCTGGTGGCCTGGAAGGAGACATCGGAGGCGCGCCGGGCCCTGACCGATGCCCTGCCGCTGCTCGCCAAGGCGAGCGGCGTCGTGGTCGTCGAGATCCTGGAGACCGCCTCGGAATATGACGACTGCGCAGCGCGTCTTGCGGACGTGGTCGCATGGCTCGGCCGTCACAAGATCGTCGCATCGGCGCGCGTCGCGGAGCCGGGGCAGGGACGGAACGTTGTGGCCACGCTCGACGCCGTCGCTGCCGATCTTTCGGCAGGCCTCGTGGTGGCCGGCGCCTATGGCCATTCCCGGTTCCGCGAACTCGTGCTCGGCGGGGTTACCGAGCATCTGATGACACGCAGTGAGCGTTGCGTTCTGCTGTCGCACTGAAATTCGACCCGCTCCATCCGAGAACAGGATTGCCGCCTTGTACAGATTTCTCGAGGAAACCGCCGGCAACTACATGACGCGCAACGTCACGACCGTGAGCCGGGAGACGACGATCCGCGAGCTCGGCGAGATGTTCGACCGCGACGATTTCAACACCTACCCCGTCGTCGAGAACGACGAGGTGATCGGCATCGTCACCAAGTTCGACGTGCTGAAGTGCTTTGCCTTCACGCCGAATCAGATGCTGCCGCGCTACAGCGACCTGATGAACCGGACGGTCGCCGACGTGATGACGTCCGAGTTCATCTACGTCAGGCCGGATACGAAGCTGACGCGCGTGCTGCAGCTGATGGTCGAGCATCGCATCCGCAGCCTTCCCGTGACCGATGCCGACAACCGCGTGGTCGGGATCGTCGCCCGCGAGGACATCGTGCGAGCGCTGGCGGCTGCCGCCAAGGATTGAGCGCGGCGCGCTGAGTCCGAAGCCTGCTACGAACGTCTAATGACGGCCGGCATGCATTGCTGCATGCCGGCCGTCGCCGTGTCTGCGACCGAAACCGCGTCGTCGTGCAACACTCCGCCTGTTTACCGGCGAACCGGTCGCAAAGTTGATTTCGATCAATTCCACGTGTGAACGATTGTGGTTGCTGGGCTCGTGTTCTTTCAGCGAGATTCCGCATGAGCGCGTCCTCATCCACAAAATCCATGACCATCGGCGAAAGTGGCTTGTCGCTCACTTTTGCCGTCACCGCCTTCCTGTGCGTCTTCGCTGCGGCGAAGGCACTGGATACGGCCTTCGCGTTCCACGCCTCGCTCGCGGCTGCCGCCAGCGCGGCGTCCGTCTTCTTCATCCTCAACCGCTACTTCGAGCGCGGCGAGCTGCCTCCGCAGGAGATCAATGGTCGGCCGAACTACAATCTCGGTCCGATCAAGTTCGCCTCGTTCATGTCGATGTTCTGGGGCATCGCCGGCTTCACGGTCGGCCTCATCATCGCCTCGCAACTGGCCTGGCCCGCGCTGAACTTCGACCTGCCATGGACCAGCTTCGGCCGCCTGCGGCCGCTGCATACCTCGGCGGTGATCTTCGCCTTCGGCGGCAACGTGCTGCTGGCGACGTCGTTCTACGTCGTGCAGCGGACCTGCCGCGTGCGCCTCGCCGGCGATCTCGCGCCCTGGTTCGTGGTGATCGGCTACAACTTCTTCATCCTGATCGCGGGCACGGGCTATCTGCTCGGTGTCACCGAGGGCAAGGAGTACGCAGAGCCCGAATGGTACTCGGATCTTTGGCTGACGATCGTCTGGGTGGTCTACCTGCTGGTCTTCCTGACGACGATCATCAAGCGCAAGGAGCCGCACATCTTCGTGGCGAACTGGTTCTATCTTGCCTTCATCGTCACGATCGCGGTTCTGCACCTCGGCAACAACCCGGCGCTTCCGGTGTCGCTGTTCGGCTCCAAGTCCTACATCGCCTGGGGTGGCGTGCAGGATGCGATGTTCCAGTGGTGGTATGGCCACAACGCGGTCGGCTTCTTCCTGACCGCCGGCTTCCTCGCCATCATGTACTACTTCATCCCGAAGCGGGCGGAACGGCCGGTCTATTCCTACCGGCTGTCGATCATCCACTTCTGGGCGTTGATCTTCCTCTACATCTGGGCCGGCCCGCACCATCTGCACTATACGGCGCTGCCGGACTGGACGCAGACCCTGGGCATGACCTTCTCGATCATGCTGTGGATGCCCTCCTGGGGCGGCATGATCAACGGCCTGATGACCCTGTCGGGAGCGTGGGACAAGCTGCGGACGGACCCCGTGCTGCGCATGCTGGTCGTCTCGGTCGCCTTCTACGGCATGTCGACCTTCGAAGGTCCGATGATGTCGATCAAGGTGGTCAACTCGCTCAGCCATTACACCGACTGGACCATCGGTCACGTGCACTCCGGTGCGCTCGGCTGGGTCGGCTTCGTCTCCTTCGGCGCGCTGTACTGCCTGGTGCCGTGGATCTGGAACCGCAAGGGTCTCTATAGCCTCAAGCTCGTGAACTGGCACTTCTGGACGGCCACGCTGGGCATCGTGCTCTACATCTCCGCGATGTGGGTCTCGGGCATCCTGCAGGGTCTGATGTGGCGGTCCTACACGGCGCTCGGCTTCCTCGAATACTCGTTCATCGAGACCGTCGAGGCGATGCACCCCTTCTACATCATCCGTGCCGCTGGTGGCGCACTGTTCCTGATCGGCTCACTCATCATGGCCTACAATCTCTGGATGACGGTCCGTGTCGGTGAGGAAGAAGTTCAGTCGCCCGTCGCCCTTCAGCCGGCGGAGTGAGGTATCAACCATGTCTTTCTGGCAACGACACCAAGTCTTCGAGAAAAACTCGATCATCCTGGTCATCGGCATCCTGCTGGTGATCGCGATCGGCGGCCTCGTCGAGATCACTCCGCTCTTCTACCTGAAGAGCACGATCGAGGCGGTCGACGGCGTGCGTCCCTATACGCCGCTCGAGCTGGCCGGCCGCAACATCTACGTCCGCGAGGGCTGCTATCTCTGCCATTCGCAGATGGTTCGTCCGCTGCGCGACGAAGTGGAACGCTACGGCCACTTCTCGCTCGCCGCGGAGAGCATGTACGACCATCCGTTCCAGTGGGGCTCCAAGCGTACGGGTCCTGACCTCGCCCGCGTCGGCAACAAGTACTCCGACGACTGGCATGTCACCCACCTGACCAACCCGCGCGCCATCGTCCCGCAATCGATCATGCCCGGCTATCCCTTCCTGAAGGAGACCGAGCTGAACGCCGACAACGTCGCCGATCACCTGAAGACGCTGCGGGCGGTGGGTGTGCCCTACACCGACGACCAGATCGCCAACGCCGCCACCGACCTCAAGGCGCAGGTCGATCCGGACGGTGCCGGTGCCGAGGCGCTCACCAAACGCTATCCGAAGGCGGTGGTGCGCAACTTCGACGGCAAGGCGGGTGCTCCGACCGAGATGGATGCGCTGGTTGCGTACCTGCAAATGCTCGGCACCTTGGTCGACTTCAAGATCTACAACGAAAAAGCCAATCTGCGCTGAGATCAGAGGCGAACATCATGAAGCCCATCATTGCAGTCGAAAACATCGCGTCGTCACTCGTGACGACGCTGTGGACCCCGATCTTCGTCGCGATCTTCATCGCGATCGTGACCTATGCCCTCTGGCCTCGCAACAAGGCCGCTTTCGACGAGGCGGCGAGCATGCCGTTGCGGGAGGATTAATTCATCATGGCTGACCATACCGAAGTCGACAGTGTCTCCGGCACCCCCACCACCGGCCACGCCTGGGACGGCATCAAGGAGCTCAACACCCCGCTGCCGCGGTGGTGGGTGATCACCTTCTACATCACCATCGTCTGGGCGATCGGCTACTGGATCGTGTATCCGGCCTGGCCGACCATCTCCAGCAACACTCAGGGCCTGTTCGGCTACTCGTCCCGTGCGGACGTGGCGGTCGAGCTTGCCAATCTCGAGAAGATCCGCGGCGCCAAGATGGCGGCGCTCGCGACCGCCTCGCTCGCCGACATCGAGAAGGATCCGGCGATGCTGGCCCTGGCGCGTGCCAAGGGCAAGACCGTGTTCGGCGACAACTGCGCCGCCTGCCACGGGACCGGCGCGGCCGGCGCCAAGGGCTTCCCGAACCTGAACGACGACGACTGGCTGTGGGGCGGCTCGCTGGAGCAGATCCAGCAGACCCTGCTGTACGGCGTGCGCTCGGGTCACCCGAAGACGCGTGAGGGCCAGATGCTCGCCTTCGGCAAGGACGGTGTCCTGAAGCCGGCGGAGATCGTCACGGTCGCCAACTACGTTCGGGAGCTGGCGGGCCTGCCGACCCGGCCGGGTTATGACGCCAAGGCCGGCGCCAAGGTCTTCGCCGAAAACTGCGCGGCCTGCCATGGCGACAACGCCAAGGGCAATCCGGACCTCGGGGCGCCGAACCTGACCGACAAGATCTGGCTCTACGGTTCCGACGAGGTGACCCTAATCGAGACCATCACCAACGGTCGCGCCGGTGTCATGCCGGCCTGGGAGGGCCGTCTCGACCCGACCACGATCAAGGCGATGGCCGTCTACGTCCACTCGCTGGGCGGAGGAAAGTAACGGAAATCCAACGGAACCTTTCCTTCAATTGAGCTGGATCAACTGCGCGGCCGGAGGTGGGAATACCTTCGGCCGCAACTGCGAGAAGATCCCCCAGCCATGACCCGCCAGCCATGAACCAGACGGTAAGACCGGACGACCTGAAGCCTCAGGACCTGCAGCCGGTGGACGATTACGGTCCGCTCTATGCCGCGCACAAGAAGGTCTATCCACAGAGCGTCTCAGGAACCTTCCGCCGGATCAAATGGGGCCTGATGGGCTTCTGTCTCGGTGTCTATTATTTCCTGCCGTTCGTGCGCTGGAATCGCGGCTTCGGCGCCCCCGACCAGGCGGTGCTGATCGACTTCCCGAACCACCGCTTCTATTTCTTCTTCATCGAGCTATGGCCGCAGGAGGTGTACTACTTCACCGGCCTCCTGATCATCGCCGCCATCGGCCTGTTCCTGATGAACGCGATCGGCGGCCGCATCTGGTGCGGCTATCTGTGCCCACAGACAGTGTGGACCGACCTGTTCTACGCGGTGGAGCGCCTGATCGAGGGCGACCGCCGCGAGCGCATGAAGAAGGATGCCTCCAGCGACCCGATGAAACTGGAGCGGATCTCGGAGCTCGTGCTCAAGCATTCGATCTGGCTGATGATCGCGTGGTGGACCGGCGGCGCCTGGGTGCTGTATTTCAGCGATGCGCCGACGCTCGTGAAGGATCTCATCACCTTCCAGGGGCCGATGCTCGCCTATGTCTGGATCGCGATCCTGACCGCGACGACCTATACGCTCGCCGGCTTCATGCGCGAGCAGGTCTGCGTGTATATGTGCCCGTGGCCGCGCATCCAGGCGGCACTGACCGATGAATGGGCGCTCAACGTCACCTACCGCTACGACCGCGGCGAGAGTCGCATGTCGGTCAAGAAGGCCGCCGAATTGCGCGCGCTCGGCCAGCCGGCCGGCGACTGCATCGATTGCAAGCAATGCGTGGCGGTGTGCCCGACCGGCATCGACATCCGCGACGGCGCCCAGATGGACTGCATCCAGTGCGGCCTCTGTATCGACGCCTGCGACACCGTCATGACCAAGATCGGCCGCCCGACGCGGCTGATCGGCTATGACAACGACATCAACATCCATCGCCGGCAGGAAGGCAAGCCGCCGATCTACAAGCTCGTGCGCCCGCGGACCATCGTCTATGCCGCGATCATCGCCGCGGTCGGCGGCGCCATGGCCTACAAGCTCGCGACCCGGTCGCTGCTCGAGGTCAACGTGCTGCACGATCGCAATCCGATTGCGATCAAGCTGTCCGACGGCTCGATCCGCAATGCCTATACGGTGCGCGTCCTCAACAAGCACGGCTTCGATCGCGTCATCGCCATCGACATCGAGGGTCCCGTCAATTCGACCGTTCACGTCGTCGGCGCCGACTCCGTCACGCCGGATCGACCGACGATCGTGGTCGGCCGCGACCAGACCGAGGAGCTGCGCCTCCTGGTGACCGCGCCCGAGGAGAGCAATCCTGCGAAGTCCATCCCGGTGAAGTTCCACGTGACGGATATCGGTCTTGGCGTCGTCGCCTCCGCCACCGACAATTTCGTCAGCCCGTAAGCAAGGAGCCTGTCAATGGCCAGCCGTTCCAATCCTTCTTTCCAGCTGACCGGAGGCATGGTGCTCGCGATGCTCCTTGCCTTCTTCGGGACCGTGATCGGCGTCAACGTCTACATGATGAAGATGGCGATCTCGACCTTGCCGGGCACCGAGGTCGACAGCGCCTACAGCGCCAGCCTCGGCTACGAAAAGGAGATCGCGGCGGCGCGCGCCCAGGAGGCGCGGCGCTGGCAGGTCGAGGCGCATATCGAGCGTGGCGCCGGAGGCGCCGCCATTCTGCAGGTCAACGCGCGCGACGCGAGCGGCAATCCCGTCTCGGGCCTGACCTTCCAGGGTCGGCTCGAGCGTCCCGCCGACAAGCGCGCGGATCAGGAGGTCGCGCTCGCCGAGGTCGGCATCGGCATCTATCGCGGCACGGCGGAGGCGATCGCGCCGGGCCAGTGGGACCTCGTGCTCGAAGGCGATTCCAGCGGCCGACGCCTGTTCATGTCGAAGAACCGCGTGCTGCTGAACTGAAGGGATTTCGATCATGCATGCGACGCGTGACTTCTCTCACTACGTCAAGGATCTCGGGGCAGGGCTGAAGCATATCGACCTCGCGGTCGAAGGCGTCAGCTGCGCCGGCTGCATGGCCAAGATCGAGCGCGGCCTCTCCGCGCTGCCCGACGTGACGCTGGCGCGCGTCAATCTCACCGACCGCCGCGTCGCGCTGGAATGGAAGCAGGGCACGCTCGATCCGGCCAAGTTCATCGATCGGCTCGCCGAGCTCGGCTATAAGGCCTATCCGTTCGAGAAGGCGAGTGCGGAAGCCACCGAGGCCGAGGAGTCGCGCTTCCTGCTGCGCTGTCTTGGCGTCGCGGCGTTCGCGACCATGAACGTGATGATGCTGTCGATCCCGGTCTGGTCCGGCAATGTCAGCGACATGCTGCCCGAGCAGCGCGACTTCTTCCACTGGTTGTCGGCCGTGATCGCGCTGCCGGCTGCGGCCTATGCCGGCCAGCCGTTCTTCCGCTCCGCCTGGCGTGCCTTGAAGACCGGTAACGTCAACATGGACGTGCCGATCTGCATCGGCGTGATCCTGGCCTTGGGCATGTCGATCGTCGAGACGTTTCATCACGCCGAGCACGCCTATTTCGACGCCGCGATCATGCTGCTGACCTTCCTGCTGGTCGGCCGCTATCTCGACCAGAACATGCGGCGGAAGACCCGCGCCGTCGCCGGCAATCTGGCCGCGCTGAAGGCGGAGACCGCGACCAAGTTCATCGGCCCCGACGAGATTTCGGAGGTGCCGGTCGCCGCCGTTCGCGCCGGCGATCTGGTGCTGCTGCGTCCCGGCGAGCGCTGCGCGGTCGACGGCGTGGTCGTCGAGGGCCGCTCCGAGATCGACCAGAGCCTGATCACCGGCGAGACGCTCTACGTGCCGGCCGAGCAGGGCACCGCGGTCTATGCGGGTTCGCTCAACATTTCCGGCACGCTGCGCGTCCGGGTCTCGGCCGCCGCCGAGGGCACCTTGCTCGCCGAGATCACGCGCCTGCTCGACAACGCGCTGCAGGCCCGCTCGCGCTATATGCGGCTGGCCGACCGCGCCTCGCGGCTGTATGCGCCGGTGGTGCATGCGACCGCAGCGCTCACCGTGCTCGGCTGGGTGCTGATGGGGGCGAGCTGGCACGACGCCATCGTCACCGGCATCGCCGTGCTGATCATCACCTGTCCCTGCGCCCTTGGGCTCGCGATTCCGACCGTGCAGACCGTGGCGTCGGGCGCGATGTTCAAGTCCGGCGTGCTGCTCAATGCGGGCGATGCGATCGAGCGCCTCGCCGAGGCCGATCACGTCATCTTCGACAAGACCGGCACCTTGACGCTGCCGGAGCTCGAGGTCGTCAACGCCGCCGACATTCCTGCAGACGTGTTCGCACTGGCCGGCCAGCTCGCACTGTCGAGCCATCATCCGGTGGCGGCGGCGGTGGCCCAGGCTGCCAATGCGCGTTCGCCGCTGATGGGCGCGGTCGAGGAGCCGGGGCAGGGTGTCCGCGCCGTCGTCGACGGCGTCGAAATCAGGCTGGGGCGTCCGGCATTCTGCGGCGCAGAGGCGCTGGTTGCGCAGACCAGCAGCGTCGATCCCGAGGCTTCGGTGGTTGCCTTCAGCCGCGGCGATAGCAAGTACCTGTTCTCGGTGCGCCAGGGCCTGCGCCCTGACGCTGCCAAGATCGTCGCCGGCCTGCAGCGGCGCGGCATCAAGGTCGAGATCCTCTCGGGCGATCGCGAGGCGGCGGTGGCCGCAGCCGCCATGGCGCTCGGCATCAGCGAGTGGCGCGCCGGCGTGACGCCGGCCGACAAGATCGCGCGCATCGAGGAGCTGAAGCGGGCCGGGGTCAAGGTCATGATGGTCGGCGACGGCATGAACGATGCGCCGTCGCTCGCCGCCGCGCACGTTTCGATGTCGCCGATTTCGGCCGCGCATCTCAGCCAGGCCACCGCCGATCTCGTCTTTCTCGGTCGTCCCCTGGCGCCGGTGCTGGCCGCGATCGACTACGCGCGCAAGGCGCTGCATCTGATGCGGCAGAATCTGTGGCTCGCGGTCGGCTATAACGTCCTGGCGGTGCCGCTTGCGATCAGCGGCGTCGTCACCCCGCTGATCGCGGCAGCCGCGATGTCCGGCTCATCGATCATCGTCATGCTGAATGCGCTGCGTGCCCGCAAGGTGGCTGGGGAGGCCGTGTCATGGAAGTGATGATCATTCTCGTTCCGCTCGCTTTGGCGCTCGGCCTTGCCGGTCTGGTCGGCTTTCTCTGGTCGCTGAAGAGCGGCCAGTACGACGATCTCGAAGGGGCGGCTTGGCGCGCGATCGCCGACGACGATGAGCAGGCCCCGCCGGCTCAATCCGAGCCCGCGCCGAGCCGGTCCTGAACGCCCGGCAGCGTCAGCCAACGCGCCAGACATCCCGCGACCGCGAGCGCGGCGGCGATGCCTGCTCGGCGCAGTTGCTGGCGATGGTCTCGCCCTGCTGAACGAAGATCAGCGTCGCTATCGATAGGCAGGCGCTATCATCGCGATTGGACAACGGCATTTCTCAAGCAGCGCAGGCCGCGCGTGCAATGCGAACGCCCGATGACGGGCGACGGCATTCATGAGGACGAGAGCCACGACGCGCCCGTGCAACATCCTGGAGCGCAGGCCCTGGTCGGGCGAGCACGATCCGCTCTCCGGCGAGGTGTTACGCGATTCGTCGGTGACGCTCGCAGCGGCTGCGGAGTAGAGGGGCCGATGAGCTGAGTCGATCCGATTAGTGCGGCATCTCGGCATTCCGATACCGCTCGGATCAACTCAGTTTAAGGGATTAGTCGCCATTCGTTCTTAATCATTATGGCGCGGCGGCGTCGCCGCGATCCTTGTTTGCCGACCGTGCGAAGACGTCGCCGGAGGGCCGCTGCGCAAGCGCGTATCGGCCGATGCGAGCGTGACCGGCCGGGCAGCGGTATTTGATTGGGATTGGCCAATGTCCGAACGCGCGGTGCTGCAGAATGAGACGGTTGAGCCGGAGACCGGTGCGGTCAGCCTCAAATGGAAAATTCTCGCCGGCAATCTGCTGACCGGCTTCTTCGCGATGGCCTTCGCCTTTGCGCTCGCATGGAGCGGGTGGGGCGACTTGCGCAAGCGCGAGCAGGCGGCACGGGTTCTGGACGCCTTCGAGCTGGCACTGAAGGTCAATGCGCAGATCCCGCTCGAGCGCGGCCAGTGGAATCTGCTCGCGGCGGCCGGGTCCGCCTCGGCGGATGATGTCGCCAAGCTCGACAAGGCCATCGCCACGACGGACGAGTCGCTGGTCCAGGCCAAGACCGCCGCGCAAGTAGCGGGACTGCCGACCACCAATCTCGATGCCGCAGCGACGACATTGCGCGGCGTCCGTTCCGCGGCGCGCAGCGCGGCACCGCTTCCGGCCGCGCAGCGTCCGGCGAACATCCAGGCGACGACCACGGATGGCCTCGGTCGCGCGGCCGAGTCTCTGAATGCCGCCATCGACGAGTCCGCGATCGAGCTGTCGCGGGCCGGCGGCGAGATCGAGAACCTGTTGCCGTCGGCCCAGCTTGCGCAATTGGCGCAATCGATGCGCACGATCAACGGCGCGCGCTCCGCCGTGTTGCGCTTCTTCATCCAGAACACCAGCTGGACCCCGGCGCGTCTTGCCGAGGTGACCGAGCAGAGCGGCCAGGTGACGTTGCTGTGGCAGCAGATCGAGCTCGCGGCGCGCAGCGTTCGCAATACGCCGGAAGTGTCCGCAGCGCTCGAGCACGTTCGCACGACCCTGATGGGCGCGGGCGAACAGCGCTACCGTCAGATCGTCACGGCGGGGCGCGACGGACAGCCGTCGCCGGTCACGGCGGAGGAGTGGGGCCGCTGGACGACGCCGATGCTGAACAACGTCATCGTGCTGCGCGATGCGGCGCTCAAGTCCGCGCATCAGGCCATCGATCAGGCCATTGGCGCGGCGCGGCTGCGGCTGTTCATCGCGCTCGGCGTTCTGCTGCTGGTGGCAATCGTGTCGGTCGCCGTGGTCATCGGCATCGTCCGTGGCGTCGTCGGCCCGCTGGTCGGACTGACCGGCGTGACCCTGCGGCTCGCCAATGGCGAGCTGAGCGCCGACATTCCGAACGAGTCCCGCAAGGACGAGATCGGCGCGATGGCGCGCGCCCTGAAGATCTTCAAGGACGCGCTGATCGCCAAAAAGGCCTCGGACGAGGCCGCGCAGCGCGACGCGCAGGCGCAGATCGATCGGGCCTGGCGGCTGGATGCGCTGACGCGCAACTTCGAGTCGACGATCGCCGACATCGTCAACACCGTGTCGTCGGCGGCCTCGGGCCTCGAAACGTCGGCGGATATGCTGACAAACACCGCCAGCCGCTCGCAGGAGCTCAGCACGGTGGTGGCGGCTGCGTCGGAGGAAGCTTCCGCCAACGTTCAGTCGGTCGCCTCCGCCACCGAGGAGCTCTCCTCGTCGGTGACCGAGATCAGCCGTCAGGTCCAGGCGTCGGCGCGCATGGCCGGCGACGCCGTGCAGCAGGTGCGCCAGACCAATGGGCGCGTCGCCGAATTGTCGCAGGCCGCAGCCCGCATCGGCGACGTCGTCGAGCTCATCAACAGCATTGCCGGACAGACCAATCTCCTCGCACTCAACGCCACCATCGAGGCGGCGCGCGCGGGCGACGCCGGGCGCGGTTTCGCGGTGGTCGCGACCGAGGTCAAGGCGCTGGCCGAGCAGACGGCGAAGGCGACCGAGGAGATCTCGCAGCAGATCTCAGGCGTGCAGGCCGCGACGCAGGAATCGGTGAATTCGATCCAGGCGATCAGCTCGACGATCGAGCGGCTTGCCGAGATCGGCGCGGCCATTGCGGCGGCGGTCGAAGAGCAGGGGGCTGCGACGCAGGAAATCTCCCGCAACGTGCAGCAGGCCGCCCACGGCACCCAGCAGGTCTCGTCCAACATCACGGACGTGCAGCGCGGCGCCTCGCAGACCGGCTCGGCCTCCGCCGAGGTGCTGTCATCGGCCAAGTCGCTCGCCGGAGATTCCAACCGCCTCAAGCGTGAGGTCGGCAGTTTCCTGGAAGCGGTCCGCGCAGCGTAAGAAGCCCGCCTTTCAAGCGCACAAGAAAAAGCCCGGACGACGTCCGGGCTTTTGTTGTTTGACCGTAGCCCGGATGAGCGAAGCGATATCCGGGGCCTGTTCGACAGGATGAGATGAACCCGGATGTCGCTTCGCTCATCCGGGCTACGGGAGCGGCTACGACGCCAGCATCTTCCGGTACAGCGCGTTGTAGCAGGCGGCCGACAGGTTCCAGCTGAAGGAGCGTGCCATCGCTGACAGCCGCATCGCGTTCAGCCGTTCGGTGCTGGTGAACGCCGAAAACGCGCGCTTCACCCCGCCGAGGAAGGATTCCGCCGACGGCTTCTCGAACAGGAATCCGGTCTCGCCATCGGTGATGGTCTCGGCGAGGCCGCCGGTCTGGTGGCCGATCGGCAGCGAGCCGAAGCGCTGGGCATACATCTGGCTCAGGCCGCAGGGCTCGAAGCGCGACGGCATCAGGGTGAAGTCGCTGCCGGCGAAGATGCGCCGCGCCTGCGCATCGTTGAAGCCAATGGCGACCCCGATCGCGTCCGGCCGGCGGCGGTGAGCCTCCAACAGCGCGCGCTCGATGGCGGGCTCGCCGGTGCCGGTGACCACGATCTGGCCGCCGGCGCCGACGATCTCGTCGGCGGCTTCCAGCACCAGGTCGATGCCCTTCTGATGGACGAGGCGCGCGACGATGCCGAACATCGGACCGCGCGACACGGCGAGGCCGAACTGCTTGCGGACGTAGTCGGCGTTGGCCTTCTTGCCCTTCCAGTCGCCGGCGGCGAAGGGCTGCGCCAGCTGCTGGCAGTAACGGGGATCCCAGCTCTCGTCGATGCCGTTGAGAATGCCGGTCAGCTCATGGGCGTTGGAGCGCTGCCGGAGCAGGCCCTCCAGCCCGCAGCCGAGCTCCGGCGTCGTGATCTCCTGCGCATAGGTCGAGCTGACCGTGGTGAGATGCGACGCATAGACCAGGCCGCCCTTGAGAAAGGACAGCTTGTCGTAGAACTCCAGACCGTCGATGTGGAACGAGGATTCGGGGGCGCCGATCCGGCGCAGCGACTCGCGCGGGAACAGGCCCTGATAGGCGAGGTTGTGGATGGTCAGGATCGAGGGAACCTCGACCCCGCGCCATGCCAGATAGGCCGGCACCAATGCGGCCTGCCAATCGTTGGCGTGCACCAGATCGGCTGCCCAGTTCTCATCCAGCGTGCCCGCCGCCAGCTCGGCGGCGGCGGCGGCGAGACGGCCAAAGCGGATGTCGTTGTCCGCCCAGTCCTGCCCGTTCTCGTCGCCGTAGGGGTTGCCCGGACGATCATAGAGCTCGTCGCAGAGCAGGACGTAGACCGGCAGGCCGTCGCGGGTCGAAGACCGTCCCAGCGCGCAGCCTGGCATCTCTGCCAGAGGAGCGCATTGGCCGACGATCTCGATGTGAGTGAGTTGCTCGATCACGTCCCGGTAGCCGGGCAGCATGATCCTGACATCGGTGTGTGAGCGCAGTGCCCGGGGAAGTGCCGCCGAAACGGCAGCCAGTCCGCCCACCCGGACGAAATCGTCCATTTCGGTCGTAACGAACAGAACCCGCAAGAGATGTCCTCGATCAAGCCCCATGTTCGTCCTATGCAAGAAAAGGTCCAAATTCAGTCGTGAAGAAAAGCGTCGCCCCACCGTGGCGGAAGGCCAAACGCTTTCGACATCGAATGGTTCGAACTAGACTCCCCGCGCACCGCGCCCGATGGCTTACGCTTCGTGAATCGGCGAAGAGGAAATGGATCATGCCGGCATCGGCGTGCGGAAAAGAGAACTCCACCAGGGAGCTGCGCTCGTGAGTCTAGTTGGAAACGATGAGAGCCGTTTGACAGGATGCTTCGCGGGGCTGCGCGTCCTGGATTTTTCGACCACGATCGCCGGCCCGCATTGTGCACGCATGCTTGCAGACATGGGTGCGGAGGTGATCAAGATCGAGTCAGCCGAAGGTGAAACGATGCGCATCCGGCCTCCGATGCGCGGCGGCTGCTCCACCGCCTTCGGCCAGCTCAACGTCGGCAAGAAGAGTGTCGTGCTCGATTTGAAATCGCGCGACGGCGGCGACGCGGTGCGTCGGCTCGTCACAGGTGCCGACATCCTGGTCGAGAATTTCCGCCCCGGCGTGATGCAGCGGCTCGGACTCGACGATGCGACCTTGCGCAAATTGAACCCGCGGCTGATCTACTGCTCGATCTCCGGCTACGGCCAGACCGGCCCCTCGGCGGAGCTCCCGGCCTATGCGCCGGTGATCCACGCGGCCTCGGGCTATGACATGGCGCATCTCGCCTACCAGCCCGGGCGCAGCCGGCCTGACTATTGCGGCATCTATCACGCCGACGTGGTGACGGGGACCTATGCCTTCGGCGCCATCGCCTCCGCCCTGTATCAGCGCGAGCGCACCGGCCGCGGCCAGCACATCGACTGCTCGATGCTGGAATCGATGCTGAGCCTGACCTTGAACGAGATCCAATGGTCGCAATTTCCTGTTGCGCAGCCGTCGCGGCCGACCTTCGGCCCGGCGGAGTGTCGCGACGGCTTCGTGATGATCGCCATCGCCAGCGAGAAGACGTTCCAGAACCTGATGACGGTGATCGGACATCCGGACTGGGTCGATGATCCCAGATTCGCAAAATATTCCGACCGGCGGGCAAACTGGGGCGCGCTGATGGATGGCGTCGAGGCCTGGTCGCGCCGGCTCACCGTCGCCCAATGCCTGGAGGCATTGAACGCGGGCGGCGTGCCCAGCTCGGCCTACCGCAGCGTGGCCGATGCACTGGCTGATCCGCAGATCACGCATCGCGGCGCGCTGGCCGACGTGGAGGATGCCGCCGGGACCTTCAAGGTCGTCAACCTGCCGTTCCGGATGTCGGAGGCAAAGGTTGCGGCGGGCCCGCGGGCTGCAAGCCTCGGAGAGCACACCGTGGAAATCCTGCGGGGGGCCGGCGTAAGCGACGCTGCAAAACCTTGAGCTTGTGAGCCAAACCGCTGCAGGGCTGCCATGACCGCACATGCTGCGCGCAGCCTTGCCGCTCCACGTGTTTCCAGCCAATGTCGCGATATCGCAAGAACAGTCCGGACCAGCCGGACGCGCTCATGCCGGGAGGAGGTCCAAGGCGACGTTGCCGCGCGCAGCCTCGCCGCTCGTCCCGTCGATGCGCCGTCCGGGCCCGCCCGCATCGGACTACGGGAGTGAAAGCATGAAGAGCTTCAAGGTCACCGATTTCAATGCACCGCTGACCGAGGTCGACGAGCCGACACCGCAGCCCTTCGGCAAACAGGTGCTGATCAAGGTGAAGGCGGCCGGCGTCTGCCATAGCGATCTGCACATCTGGGAAGGCGGCTATGATCTCGGCCACGGCCGCAAGCCGCTGTCCCTCAAGGATCGCGGCGTGTCGCTGCCGCGGACCATGGGCCATGAGAGCGCCGGTGAGATCGTGGCGTTCGGGCCCGAGGTCACCGAAGCCGAGAAGGGCGGGCTGAAGGTCGGCGACGTCGTGCTGGTCTATCCCTGGATCGGCTGCGGCAAATGCGCCACGTGCCTTGCCGGCGACGAGAACATGTGCCTGAAGCCGGCCTCGCTCGGCGTCTATTGCGACGGCGGCTATGCCGACCACATGACCGTGCCGCATCCGCGCCACCTGATCGATCTCAAGGGGCTCGATCCGGTGACGACCGCGCCCTACGCCTGCTCGGGCGTGACGACCTACAGCGCGCTCAAGAAGGTCGAGAAGGATTTCGACACGCCGATCGTGATCTTCGGCGCCGGCGGGCTCGGGCTGATGGCGCTGTCGCTGTTGAAGGCCATGGGCGGCAAGGGCGCGATCGTGGTCGATATCGACGCGCGCAAGCGCGAGGCCGCGTTGGCGGCCGGCGCGCTGGCGGCGGTCGACGGCAAGGCGCCGGACGCGCTCGAGCAATTGAACAAGGCGGCAGGCGAGCCGATCCGGGCCGTCATCGACCTGGTCGGCAATGCCGCCACCGCGCAGCTCGGCTTCGACTGCCTGACAAAGGGCGGCAAGCTGGTCATCGTCGGCCTGTTCGGCGGCGGTGCGCCGTGGGCGCTGCCGCTCATTCCGATCAAGGCGGTCACCATCCAGGGCAGCTATGTCGGCAATCTCCGCGAGACGAAGGAGCTGCTCGACCTGGTCCGCGCCAAGAACATCGCGCCGATCCCGGTGACGCCGATGCCGCTTGCCAAGGCCAACGATGCCCTGCGCGAGCTGCAGAAGGGCCAACTCGTCGGCCGCGCCGTGCTGACGCCGTAACTCCCAGCCACTCCCGTCATTGCGAGGAGCGAAGCGACGAAGCAATCCAGAGTCTCAACCTGAGCCCTGGATTGCGTCGCTTCGCTCGCAATGACCGAGCTAACTCACTCGAATTGTAAAGAAAACATGCCCTCCACCAACGCACTCCACATCGCAGTCCTTCCCGGCGACGGCATCGGGTCGGAGGTCATGGCGCCAGCGCTCGAGGTGCTGCGCAAGGTCGAGGCGAGGGCCGGCCTGTCGTTCCGTTTCACCGAGGCCCAGGCCGGCGCCACCAACTATCTTGCGACCGGGGTCTCGATCGCCGACGCCACGATCCGGCTGTGCGAGCAGGCGGACGCGATCCTGCTCGGCGCCTGCGGCCTGCCGTCGGTGCGCTATCCCGACAACACCGAGATCGCGCCGCAGATCGAGCTGCGCTTCCATTTCGATCTCTATGCCGGCGTGCGGCCGGCGCGGCTGATTCCGGGCGTGCCGAGCCCGATCGTCGGCGCCGCCGAGCACGGCATCGACTTCGTCGTCATCCGCGAGTCGACCGAGGGCCTGTTCGCCTCGATGGGCAAAGGTGTGGTGACACATGAGGAGGCGCGCGAGACGCTCGTCATCACCCGCAGGACGTCCGAGCGGCTCTTCAACTTCTCCTTCAAGCTCGCCGCCCGCCGCAAGGATCGCGGCCGCTCGGGGACATTAGCCTGCGTCGACAAGGCCAACGTCTTCAAGGCCTTCGCCTACTTCCGCAAGATTTTCGACGAGGTCGCTCAGCTTCATCCGGATGTGAAGGCAGATCATCTCTACGTCGATGCGTGCGCGTTGATGCTGGTGAAGCGCCCTTGGGATTTCGACGTCCTGGTCACCGAGAACATGTTCGGCGACATCCTGTCCGATCTCGCCGCCGGCCTCGTCGGCGGCATGGGCATGGCGCCCTCGGCCGACATCGGCGACCGCCATGCGGTGTTCCAGCCCTGCCACGGCACCGCGCCCGACATCATGGGGCAGGGCAAGGCCAACCCGACTGCGATGATCCTGTCGGCCGCGATGATGCTGGACTGGCTGGCGGATACTCATGGCATCGAGGGCGCAGCCGAGGCGGCCCAGCGGATCGAGCAGGCCGTCGACCAGGTCTATGCATCCGGCCTCAAGCCGTTCGAATTCGGTGGCGATGCCGGCACGATCGACGTCACGAAGGCGGTGCTGGAGGCGCTTTAGAGCATGATCCGGAAAAGTGGGAACCGGTTTTCCGAAACGATCATGCTCAAACAATGAGAGATAGGATCATGATGCGTTTTCTTGGAAACGCATCATGATTTAATTAGCGTCCCTTGAAGGCCGGCTTGCGCTTCTCCATGAAGGCGCGGCGGCCCTCGCGGAAATCCTCCGAATCCATGCAGGCATCGCCAATCCGCTTGATCGCGGCTGTGTCGCGGCGGCTTTCGTCCTTCAGCACTTCGGCGATGGTGATCTTGGCGGCCTTAACCGCCAGCGGCGCATTGCCGGCAATGGTGCGGGCGATCTCCAGCGTGGCCGGCAGCAGCTCGTCGATGCTCATCATCCGATCGACGAGGCCGATCCGCAGCGCCTCCGCGGCATCGATCCGCAGGCCCGTATAGAGCAGCAGCCGCGCCTGCGACGGGCCGACCAGGGACACCAGATTGCGGAGGCCGTCGTAACCGTAGGCGATGCCGAGCCTGGCGGCGGGGATGCCGAACTGGCTGTCCGCGGCGGCGAAGCGCATGTCGGTCAGCATCGCGATCTGCAGGCCGCCGCCGAGGCAGAAGCCGCGGATGCAGGCGATCGTCGGCTTCGGGTAGCCGGCGAGCAGCGCCCGCTGGGCGGCGCTTCGCTCGGCATAGGCCTCGGAGGCTGCGGCATTGTGGCGGCTCTGCTCGAACTGGCTGATATCGGCGCCGGACACGAAGGCCTTGTCGCCGGCGCCGGTCAGCACCACGACCCGGATCGCCTCGTCGTCGCGCAGCGCCACCAGCGCCTGGCCGAGCCCCTCCCACATCTCCAGCGACATCGCATTGCGTTTGTCCGGGTTGTTGAAGGTGATGATGCCGACGCCATCGCCCGCTCTGGTCATGAGGATCTTGTCCCCGGCGAAGGTGGTGGGGAGCTCGGAGATGATCGGCATGGAGGGTCCGTCGGCAGGAGGGCAGGCGGCCGGCATCGTTCACCGCGCCGGTGACGGCGTCAATGTGGGTTCAGGACATGATGGGCAGGCAAGGGACGTCCGGGCCGATGCTCTCGACCTGTGCACGGATCGTCCAGGAGAGAACGCGAGCCCTTCACGATCAGCGTCGGCCGGACGGGACCGAAACGCCAGCATGCCGCCACTTCCTATGACGGCAGGGAGCACGAGAATATAAAGGCGACGAAGCCTCAGACCGCGCAGCGATCGCTGGGCGGACGAGAAGGGCCGGTGTGTCGGCCACGCCGATCGCTCGGCCTTGAGCCGAGGCAGTGAACTCGCCCGAGCTGGCAGATCGCCTGGCGCCCCCAAGTTGCGCCCTCGAGCGAAGATGGCCCATATCCATCACGGGCAGACGTGTCTGACGGATCAGACAGCCTTGCCTATTCTTCGTTCGCTGCGATCGATTCCATCAAGGATACCAGCTGACGTTGTACCGTCTGGTCCTTGATCTTGCTGTAGGCGCGCAGCAACCGCAGGCTGAAGGCGCTGTCCAGGAACAGGAGGCTCTCGACCTCACGGGCCTTGCTGTCGCCGTCGTAGAAGAACGTCACGGGCACGTCGAGCGCGGTGGCGATCTGCTGCAGACGCGCAGCGCCGACCCGGTTGACGCCCTTCTCGTACTTCTGGACCTGCTGGAAGCTCACGCCGAGCTTCTCGCCGAGCTCAGCCTGCGAGATCTTCTGCTCTACACGCCGCAGGCGAATCCGCTTGCCGAGCTCGATGTCGGGCTTGCCCGCACTGCGCTGCTTCATTTTCTTTGCCGCTGATTTGTTCATACTGATTTTACCGTCCTTCCATCGGAAAGCCCCCGAAAAGATGGGTCAGGGGTTCACCCATATATACTGTTTTAAGTTGCTGTGGATGGATGAATTCGTCCTTAAACCACGGGTATTTGCCAGGGTTAAAGGCCTCCACCAGCCAGTCGATCATGTGACGCACCCTAGGGATGCGTCCAGTGGTGGCATGGTAAGACAGCCAGATGTCGTAGGACCACTTGAGATCAACCTCAAGCGGTATGATCTTCCCGCCCAGGGCACTCGCGTAGGTTGGGAAGACTCCAATACCGGCGCCGTGCGCCACCGCCCAGTAATTGGCGCTCGAGACATTGGTGGTCATCGCGATCAGGTCCCGCTGCTCAAAACCGGGAAAGATGGTGGCGAAGGCGGCGTTGGCGGCGGCTTCGTCCGCCACCTGCAGAACCAAGCGATGTTTGACGAGATCGTCAATCGTCTTTGGGATGCCAAATATCTCCAGATATTTCTCGCTCGCAAAGCACATCAGGTGCATGCGGCCGAGCCGGACCAGCTTGACGTCGAGCGCCGCCGGCCGGGTGAGGTGGATGGCGACATCGGCCTCGTGACGCGACACGTCGGCCGAGCGCATCGCGCAATAGAGGTCGACCATGACGTTGGGGAAGCTCTGCTGAAATTCGACCAGCCGGGGCGCCAGCCAGAACGTGCCGAGCCCCTCGGTCACCGCGACCCGGACCTCGCCCGACGCGGCGCCGGCGAGACCATCGCCCGCGCGCAGCAGCTCGAATGACGCGGCCTCCATGTGCTCAACGGCGGAGACCACCAGCGCGCCTTCGTCGGTCAGCCGAGCGCCGTGGACATCGCGCGTGAACAGCGTCGCGCCGATCTGCCGCTCGAAATCATCGATGCGCCGCCGTACGGCATTGATCGAGAGCGTCAGCCGCTCAGCCGCGGAGCGAAAGCTGCCGGCCCTGACAACCTCGAGGAAGATCCGCGCTGCATCCCAGTCGGTGAGACTTGCCAGCGCCGATTTGCTCACGGTTGACTTGGCCGGGGCGGCCCGGCCCGTCACAGTTCTTGCCGGCTTGCTCGCCGCGGCGCCCCTACTCTCTCGGCTCAGTTCGATACTCGATCCTGCCGCAGCAGACGAGTCGCCGTGCTCCCCTGGCGCCAGCGTCGCAGGGGTCTCGGCTAGGTCCTGGCGTTCCTTCTGAGGAACGCCCCGTTCCGCCGCAACGCGCATACAAGCTCTCTCCGCCTGCTAGAGTGATTCCGATAAATTACGGGCAAGACACGTTCGTGCCATGATTTGGTTGAGCGATCGAGGGTCGATGAGTCTGCTACCTTCAGTTCTCTGCAGCATGGTCTTACCGCCAGCAGACGCGCGGTCTGACACATCATGTAGGACAAGGACACGCTTAGCGCGAGTCGAATCTAAGATCGATGGTTTTTGCCTCGACCGCAATGAAATGGTATTCGAAGATGGTCCGTTGTCATGCTATCTTGATGAACGGATTGTGGCGCTGACTCATCGAATGCCGGGGAGCGGTGGCGTGTCTTCACCCTGCGTCATGCCAGGACTGAGCCGCATGGGCAAAGCGCAGGGGAGCAAGGACATGACGCATTTGGAAGCCATCCGCGAGTCGGGAGTTGCTCGGCTCGATCTCGTCGCACGCTAGAACGGAAACGACGCCTGTGGCCAATTCAGACGAACAAATGCTTGCAGTGCTTGCATCCCTGGAGCAGTGCCGCGCCATGCTCGCGGCAACGGGCAATCGCGAATCGGCACATTTGGTCTCGGTTGCCATCCTCGACCTGCGTATGAAGCTGAACCGTCTGAGCGAAGACGATCTGAAATCGCTTTGCGATGAGATGGTTCAAGCTGACAATCCCGACAAGCTGCGCGATGCGAAGCTGCAGCCGGGTCAGCGCCGGCCACCACTGCTTCGAGTGGTGAAATAGCACAGTTCGATGTGTGCACAAGGGTGCATTTAGCGCATTTGTGATATGTCGTGATCCCACAGTGAGCGCGCACCGGCTCGCAGACGAGCCGGTTGGAACGAGGCGGACACTCCCATCGGGGCGGGGGACTTCGCCAATGAGGCCCCCGATCCGGGGATGTCGGGCTCTGTCCTCGCGAAAGCCCGCAGGCGGTGATCATCGGTGACCGCCGTAACTTCGGCACGTCTGTTGCGTATTCCCGGCATCGGCGGCAAGAAGCGTCGTGCCCCGGCTTGCGCCTGGAGGGGCGTATCGCGGGACTCGCATGATCCAGAACGTATCGATTCCGGCCGCGTTCATTGCTGGCCTGGTCAGTTTTCTTTCGCCCTGCGTGCTACCGCTGGTTCCGCCTTATCTGGTCTATCTCACCGGCGCCACGATCGAGCACATCGAGAGCGAGGAGCCTCCGGCCGCGTCGCGCCGCGCCGTGATGATCTCGGCTGCACTGTTCGTGCTGGGCTTCTCGACCGTGTTCGTGATGCTGGGGGCGAGCGCTTCGCTGATCGGCGGCCTTATCCGGGCCTGGTCGGAGCAGTTGTCCATTCTCGCCGGCATCGTCATCATCGTGATGGGCCTGCACTTCCTCGGCCTGACCCGGATCGCGTTCCTGATGCGCGAAGGTCGGCTGCCGATCCCCAAGCCGGTCGGCCTGTGGGGCGCCTACGTCATGGGGCTCGCCTTCGCCTTCGGCTGGACGCCGTGCATCGGGCCGATCCTGGCGGCGATCCTCTCGATCGCAGCCGCGGAGACGACAGTCGCCAAGGGGGCCGGGCTTCTTGCCGTCTATTCCGCCGGCCTCGGCATTCCGTTCCTGGTCGCGGCGTTCATGATCGAACAGTTCTCGGCGCTGTTCATCCGCATGCGTGGCCATCTCGTGAACATCGAGCGCGCGATGGGCGTGCTGATGATCGCCACCGGCATCGGCTTTCTCACCGGCGCGGTCTCGACCTTCAGCATCTGGCTGCTCGAGACGTTCCCGGCGCTGCAGAGGTTCGGCTGACGCGGCTCAATCGTCGAGCTTGCAGGTGATGGTGTAGACCACGCCCGGTGGCAGGAAGTCGACCGTCGCCTCGCCGCCGAGCTGATCGCGCGCGCTGCGCACGATCAGGCGGGAGCCGAAGCCGCGCTGGATCGGCGCCGAGACCACCGGGCCGCCGGTTTCCTGCCACACCAGCCGCAGCCGTGCCGGCAGCTTCTTCGCCGCGTCGGCCGCGCTCGCCAGCTCCCAGGACAGGTCGACCGTGCCGGTGTCGTTGGAGAGCGCACCATACTTGGCGGCGTTGGTTGCGATCTCGTGCACGATCATCGACAGCACCACGGCGAGCCGCGGCGACAGCGCCACCTTCGGGCCGGAGATCCTGATGCGGTCGGGCGTGTTGAGGCGGTAGGGCTTGAGCACGCGCTCGATCACGTCCTGCAGCTCAGAACCCTGCCATTTCTCCTTGCTGAGCAGATTATGCGCCTCGGCGAGCGCGCCGAGCCGGCCCTCGAACTTCTCACGCTCATGGCGGCTGGCGCTGCGGAAGGTCTGCACCGCGATCGCCTGCAGGATCGCCAGCGTGTTCTTGACCCGGTGATTGAGCTCCTCGATCAGCAGGTCGTGCAGCATCTCGGCGCGCGCGATCGTCGTCGCCATCCGCACCGCAAAGGCCAGACCGATCGCCAGCATGATGCCGCCGAGCAGGCTGGTGACGGCGAGGTTGCGCCACAGCGGCGCCACAAGCGAATCCTCGGCGATACCGGCGCCGATGGTCCATCCGGTGAGGGTGGAATGGGTGAAGCTCGACAGCAGCGGCACGCCCTCGAGCGATACGCTCGACAGCGTCGCCTCCTGCCCGCTGCGCATGCGATCAAACACCGATGGCGAGGCCTGCTTGCCTATCGTGTCCGCCGGATTTGGCACGCGTGCGAATACGGTCGCCTTGCGGTCGAGCAGCGACAAGGTCCAGTCCGGGTTCGGCCGCTGCTTTTCCAGGATGGTCTGGAACATCTCGATCGGCGGGCTGAACGAGATGTCATAGACGACTTCGCCGTCGCGAAAGACGGGCACCTCGACGGTGACGATCAGGCTCTTCTTCACGACGCCGTAGAAAAGGTCGGAATATTGCGGCTGCCGGGTCTCGAACACGCGGCGGGTGATCTCGCGGTTGTTGCGCGTCGGCAGGTGAGCCGTATCCGTCGTCGCCGACGAGAACAGCTGGCGTCCGTTGTGGTCGGCGACCACGATCGTGCCGTTCTTGCCGTACTGCTCGAGGAAGCCCATCGCGATCGGGCGGAAGCGTTCGAAATCGCCGGTGGTCAGGGCATCGGTCAGCGCCAGCACCTGGACGCCGCCAGTCATGCGCTGCATTTCCGCATCGAGCGTCAGCCGGATGCTGCGCACCGTCTCCAGCACGCGCTGACGGGCGTCGCTGCGGTCCTGCATGTAGTTGTGCAAGACGATTCCGCCTGCGAACAGGATGAGCGGCAGCGTGGTCCCTGCGACCAGAAGAGCAAGCCGGATCGGCAGGGAGAGTTTTGGCACGGATGCCCCGTTTGAGCTGGCGCTGCTGATCGCCGTTGGGACTGACGCAGGCGGAGGTGCGTCGGGCGGAGGCGAATTTGTGCAGCGAGCGCATTTCAGGCTGGAGCGGCTGCCTCCGCAAGGGCTCGGCGGTTGCAACCGTTCACATGACTGTCAGCATAGGAGAGCGCGGCGTGCACGCCAAGCGCAACGCGCGGCGATCGCCGGTTCCCTGAGCGGCTTTACCGCCACAGCGCCTCTCCTAGACGTTGCTCTCGCTGATGGCCGCATACACCATCGTGCGCAGTTCGCGGCGGATCGGATAGGCGCTCGACGGCAGCACCTGGGTCATGAAGATCGTGATCAGCTCCTCGGCCGGATCGATCCAGAACGCGGTGGAGGCCGCACCGCCCCAGGCATATTCTCCGGCGCTGCCTGGAATGAGCGTCTTGGCCGGATCCATCGTCACCGAGAAGCCGAGACCGAAGCCGATGCCGTTATAGGCTGCTTCCGCGAACATCGAGCGCGACAGCGCCGGCAGGTCGACGCCGCCCGGCAGATGGTTCGAGGTCATCAGCTTCAGCGTCTTCGGGCCGAGCAGCCTGACCCCGCCGAGCTCGCCGCCATTGACCAGCGCGCGGCAGAACGTCAGATAGTCCGCCGTGGTCGAGCACAGACCGCCGCCGCCTGAGATGAAGTCGGGCGGGCTCAAGAAAGAGCTGGTGGCGGGATCGTCCTGCAAGGTCAGGCCGCCCTTGCGATCGGCGGCGTGGAACGACAAGGCGCCGCCGGCATCGGCCGAGTAGCACGCCGCCAGCCGGTGCGCCTTCGCGGCGGGGACGTGGAAGTCGGTGTCGTTCATGCCGAGCGGATCGAAGATGCGCTCTTTCAGCACTTGCTCGAACGGCTTGTCGGCGATCTTGCCGACGAGATAGCCGACCACGTCGGTGGAGACCGAGTAGTTCCAGGCTTCCCCCGGCGAGAACTCCAGCGGAATGCGCGACAGGTCGTCGATCATCGACTGCAACGTTCCTGCCTTTTCGACCGCGCCGATCTTCGCGTCGCGATACGCGGCATCGACGTTCGAGCGCTGCTGGAAGCCGTAGGTGAGGCCGGAGGTGTGGCGCAAGAGGTCGACGATCAGCATCGGCCGCGCCGGCGGCCGGCTGACAAAGGCCGGCGCGGTGCCGGCGACGAACACGCCCAGATTCTTCCACTCCGGAATGTATTTCGCGACCGGCTCGTCGAGCGCGACCTTGCCTTCCTCGACCAGCATCATGAAGGCGACCGAGGTGATCGGCTTGGTCATCGAATAGATGCGGTAGATCGTGTCGTTCCTGACCGGGACCTTGCGCTCGACGTCGGCATAGCCGAGCGAGCTCGCATGCACGATCTTGCCGCGGCGATAGACCATCAACTGCGTTCCGGGAAAGCGGCCGGCCTCGATATAGCGCTGCCGCAGATGGACATCGATGCGATCGAGCGCGGCTTTCGACATGCCGACGGTTTCGGGCGAGGCGGGTGTCGGGGCGAGCATCGGGCGTCTCCGCTATGATCGGTTTCTGGCGGCCTGCGCGAGGATCGGCCGCACATGCCGTTTGTTCCGGGTGATAGCCGAAAAACGCGCCGCGTCCAATGGCAGGCCAGGGATGCGTCGTGTACCCTTTGCGCCGGGAGGAATTGGCAATGACACAATTCAACGAGGCCGAGCTCACGGAGGCCGTCGTCGCGAGCTTCGAAGGGACACCCGATCCGCGCGCGAAATTCCTGCTGCAGGAATTGGTGAAATCGCTGCACGATTATGTGCGCCGGACGGAGCTCACTTTCGACGAGTGGGCCGCCGCCATCGACTTTCTCACCCGCACCGGACAGACCTGCACCGCGAGCCGGCAGGAGTTCATCCTGCTGTCCGACGTGCTCGGCGTGTCGATGCTGGTCGACGCCATCAATCATCGCGACCGGGCAGGGGCGACGGAGACGACCGTGCTCGGCCCGTTCTACGTCGGCGAGCACAAGGTGACGCCCCACGGCACCGACATCTCGGCGGATCTCAAGGGCGAGAAGATGTTCGTCCAGGGACGGGTCACCGATCTGTCGGGTGCCCCGCTGGCAGGCGCCGCGGTCGATGTCTGGCATGCCGACGACGAGGGCTTCTACGATTCGCAGCGGCCGTCCTATGCGAGCGATGGTCCGTCGTCGCGGGCGCGCTTCATCACCGACGCGGACGGTCGCTTTTTCTTCCGCACCATCCTGCCCTGCAGCTATCCGATCCCGACCGACGGTCCGGTGGGACAGATGATCCTGAGCACCAAACGCCATCCGATGCGGCCGGCTCATGTGCATTTCCTGGTGGACGCCAAGGGCTACGAGCCGCTGATCACCCACGTCTTCGTCGGCGGTGACGAATATCTCGACAGCGATGTCGTGTTTGGCGTCAAGAACGACCTCGTCGCCCAAGTGGAGCGGCGCAGCGACGCGGTGATGCCGGACGGTAAGCTGGCCGTCGGGCCATGGCACTTCATGACCTATGATTTCCGCATGAAGCCGGGAGCGGGCGCGGCGCCGAGACCGCTCGGCGCGATCGCGCCTGAACCCGCCTGAGCTGTGGCGGCCGGCAGGTCCGACTACCAGCCGCCGTGGCGAGCCGCGAGCAGGATGACGACTGCGATCGCGAGCAGCGCAGTCGTTGCTTTCCAGAACAGCAGCGGATTGCGCTCGATCAGGGGCGTCCGGCTGTCGCCGACATAGGCCGGATTGGGGTGCCGAAGGTCGAAGACGAATTCGGAGAGGCTCTCGTAACGTTTGGCGGCGATGGGATGGACGGCGCGTCGAAGTGCGCCGTCGATCCAGAGCGGGACGGCTTGGTCATCGCCGGAGGCCGGCAGATAGCGCACCTTGCGAAACTGCGCCCGGGTTCTTGCGCGCGCCATCTGCGCGCCGTAGGGCAATCGCCCCGTCAGCATCTGGTAAGCGATGACTCCGAGTGAGAACTGATCGGACCATTCGGAGCCGCCCTCGCCGAGAAAATATTCCGGCGCCGTATACTGCTGGGTGCCGAGGATGCTGTCGTGGTCGGCAGCCGGGTCGGCCTCGACCACGCCGCTGACGCGCACCGATCCGAAATCGATGATCTTCACCGTTCGGGTCCGGTCGATCATGATGTTCTGCGGCCGCAGATCCTGGTGCAGCATTTCCTTTCGATGCAGCGCCTGCAGCCCCTTGGCGATCTGCTCGATGATGTCTCTGATGGCATCGAGATCGGCTTTGGGATGGTCGATCATCCATTGCGCCAAGGTCTGGCCTTCGACGAATTCGGTGACGACGTAGAGATGATCGCGGCGCCGCGTCGATGGGAAGGCCTTCAGCACATGCGGGTTATCGATCCGCCGCGCGATCCAGTCTTCCATCAGGAACCGTTTGAGATAGGCGGCATCGCCACGCAGGTCGATCGACGGCACCTTGATGGCGACGGCGAGCTCGGTCTCGACGTCGATGGCCAGATAGATGTGGCTGCGGCTGCTGGCATGGATCTCGCGCACGATCCGGTAACCCTCGAAGATCATCCGCGCGTCCAGGAGCGGCGCCGGCGGCAGCTGCTCGGCCTGGACCGGGATCTCGGCGGCATCGCCGGCGCCGAGTTCGTCGATCCGCACGATCTGGATCGTGAGATTGTCCGCACTGCCCTGCGCCAGTGCCTCAGCGACGATGATGCGGGCCGCCTGATCGAGGTCGTGGGAATTCTCCTTCAACACGTTGGCGACAAAACGCTTGCCCACGTGCTCGTGAACGCCGTCCGTCGCGAGCACGAAGATGTCGCCGCGCTCGATCCGAATGGCCTGATAGTCGATTTCGACCTCGGGATTGACCCCGAGCGCACGCCCCAGATAGCTCTGCTGCGACGAGATGATGACGCGATGATCGTCGGTGAGCTGCTCGAGCGAATGGCCTGCGGGGCGATAGATGCGACAATCGCCGATATGGAAGAGATGCGCCGTGGCCGCCTTGATCACGATCGCGCTGAGCGTGCAGACATAACCTTTGTCGCGGTCATAGGCGTATTGGCTGGCTCTGGTCTGGGCGTAGAGCCAGGAGTTGGCCGCGGCGATCACGCGTCGCGCCGAGGTCTTCACCGACCAGGCATCCGGCGTGCAGTAATAGTCGGTCAGGAAGCTCTTGACCGCCGACTCGCTCGCAATGTGGCTGACCTCGCTGCTGCTGATCCCGTCCGCGATCGCGATCGCGATGCCCTTCAGGCTGAGCGCCGGCTCATCGGGAATCAGAGCGCCGTGGAAGTCCTGGTTGCCCGGCTTCTGCCCTTTGTCGGAATGCGCTCCGATTGTGATCCGCAATGGCATTTGGGCTGTCGGGCGAAATGAAGGGAGCCCGACCTTACCGGGGCCGGGCTCTCCAAGGGAAACGGAATCAGGCCGCGGCGCGAGCTGCGATCTTGGCATCACGCTTCGGCTGCGTCCTGATGTGGGTGGCATAGAGCGTCAGGCCGGTGAACGAGAGGCCGCCGACGAGATTGCCGAGCACGGTCGGGATCTCGTTCCAGACCAGGTAGTCCATGATCGAGAACTTCGCATGGAGCATCAGCCCCGACGGGAACAGGAACATGTTCACCACCGAATGCTCGAACACCATGTAGAAGAAGACCAGGATCGGCATCCACATCGCCAGCACCTTGCCCGGGACCGTCGTCGAGATCATCGCACCGACCACGCCGGTGGAGACCATCCAGTTGCACAGCATGCCGCGGATGAACAGCGTCGCCATTCCGGCCGCGCCATGCGCCGCGTAGCCGAGCGTCCGGCCTTCACCGATATTGCCGATCACAGCGCCGACCTTGTCCGGCTCCTGCGTGAAGCCGAACGTGGTCACGAATGCCATCATGAAGGCAACCGTCAGTGCTCCGGCGAAATTGCCGATGAAGACAAGTCCCCAGTTGCGCAGCACGCCTGCGATCGTCACACCCGGACGTTTGTCGATCAATGCCAGCGGCGACAGCACGAACACGCCGGTCAGCAGATCGAAGCCCAGCAAATAGAGCATGCAGAAGCCGACCGGAAACAACAGGGCGCCGATGAGCGGCTGGCCGGTGTTCACGTTGATGGTGACGGCAAACCAGGCCGCGAGCGCCAGGATCGCGCCCGCCATGTAGGCGCGGATGACGGTGTCGCGGGTCGACATGAAGATCTTGGACTCGCCTGCGTCCACCATCTTGGTCACGAATTCTGAAGGCGCGAGATACGACATTCAAACGTCCTTTGCTTGCTCTCGGGAGTCGATTGCGCGCTGCCTTGCGAGAGGTTCTGGCTCTCGAGGGACATCGCCACGGGCAGGCGGATCGGATGTCGAATGCGGGAAGGGCGTCACGACGATTCGCGCAGAGGAGCCCTCGGTCGCGTGTGCGCATCCGTCCCGGAGATCAGCGCCATCGGCGTCGACAGTCCGGCGAACCGCAGTCATCGTTGACTTGCAGAACCAGAAGCAATGCGTGTGCCAAATTTGACGCCACCGAGAAAGTCAGTGATTTCAAGCGACTGCGCTGGAGTTTCTCTGCTGCAGCTGCCTGAAAGGGCTCTTTTGGTGCCCTGATGCTCACGGAACAATCTCTCCATGCTTATTTTGTGTGCGCCGCACACAAAGTGTGCGAATCGCAAATTTTGGATGCGGCCCGCTGCCTCTGATGGATTGTTGTGCAACGCTAAAGGCTTGAATTTGCCTGACAAATCCGAATCGGCACGTTGGCACGAAGCTTGAAAGAGCGTGTCCGACGCCATCGATGCCGTCCGCGCAACCCTCATCCGAATCGTGACGCTGCCCCTTCCGAGGCCTCCTCGGAACACGCCTTTGTGCGTGGTGCAGCGACCCGCAACGGACGGCCATTCACCATCGAGCGCTCTTCAGACAAAGGACGACAGCACTCATGACGAAGACTGCCAATCCTGTTCGCCGCAACGGCCTCAGCCGTCGTCAGCTTCTCAAGGCCGGTGCCGGCACGGCCGCGCTGCTCGCTGCCGCGAAGCTGGGCTTTCCCGGCGGAGCCTTTGCCCAGGGGGCAGGGCCGGAAGTCACCAGTGCCAAGCTCGGCTTCATCGCGCTCAGCGATGCCGGCCCGCTGTTCGTCGCCAAGGACAAGGGCCTCTTTGCGAAATACGGCATGCCTGATGTCGATGTGCAGAAGCAGGCCTCATGGGGCACAACGCGCGACAATCTCGTGCTCGGCTCCGAGGGCAACGGCATCGACGGCGCGCACATCCTGACTCCGATGCCCTACCTCATCTCCTCGGGCAAGGTGACGCAGAACAACCAGCCGACGCCGATGTACATCCTGGCGCGCCTCAATCTCGATGCGCAGTGCATCTCGGTCGGCAAGGAGTACGCCGACCTGAAGCTCGGTCTCGATACCGCGCCGTTCAAGGCCGC
Organism: Bradyrhizobium sp. SZCCHNR1051; assembly: GCF_032489615.1. Classification (NCBI taxonomy): domain Bacteria; kingdom Pseudomonadati; phylum Pseudomonadota; class Alphaproteobacteria; order Hyphomicrobiales; family Nitrobacteraceae; genus Bradyrhizobium; species Bradyrhizobium sp. SZCCHNR1051. Next base: position 140,949 of record NZ_JAUEYJ010000016.1, read on the forward strand.
GCTGGAGAAGAAGAAGGCCTCCGGCAAGTCCGTGAAGGCCGCGATGACCTTCCCGGGCGGCACCCACGATCTCTGGATCCGCTATTGGCTCGCCGCCGGCGGCATCGATCCCGACAAGGACATCGAGACCATCGTGGTGCCGCCGCCGCAGATGGTGGCCAACATGAAGGTCGGCACCATGGACTGCTTCTGCGTCGGCGAGCCGTGGAATGCGCAGCTCGTCAACCAGGGCATCGGCTACACCGCCGTCACGACGGGCGAGATCTGGAACAAGCATCCCGAAAAATCCTTCGCGATGCGCGCCGCCTTTGTCGACAAATATCCGAAGGCCGCGAAGGCGTTGACGATGGCGGTGATGGAAGCCCAGCAGTGGGCCGACAAGATGGAGAACAAGCAGGAGCTCGCGACCATCATGGCCAAGCGGCAGTGGATCAACTGCCCGGTCGAGGACGTCGCCGGGCGCTCGGCCGGCAAGTTCGACTACGGCACCGGCAAGGTCGTCGAGAACTCGCCGCACATCATGAAGTACTGGAGCGACTTCGCATCCTATCCATTCCAGAGCCACGATCACTGGTTCATCACCGAGGACATCCGGTGGGGCAAGTATGAGGCCGGCTTCGACGCCAAGTCGCTGATCGCCAAGGTCAACCGCGAGGACATCTGGCGCGAGGCCGCCAAGGAGATGAACGTCGCCGCCGCCGAGATTCCGACCTCCAAGTCGCGCGGCAAGGAGACCTTCTTCGATGGCAAGGTGTTCGATCCGGAAGATCCCACCGCCTACCTGAAGTCGCTGTCGATCAAGCGCGTCGACGCCTGATCAGGACTCTCGCCGCGCGCGGAAAGCGCGCGGCCCCTCTCATTGCACGGAGAAAGGTTTCCGATGTCCATGCCAGCGTTGAGCAACGATAGTGCTCCCCAGGTCGTGCCGACCGCGGCGGCGTCCACCTCGGCGTCCATCGTAACGATGACGCCCAAACAGCCGCCGAAGGCCGAGCGCTATGTAAAGATGGCACGTGAGGCCGCGGTGCGCGTGGTGCCGCCGCTGATCGTGCTGGCGCTGTTCCTGCTGATTTGGGAGCTGGTCTGCCGCCGGGCCGGCTCGGCGCTGCCGCCGCCCTCCCGGGTCTTCAGCGACACCCGGGAGCTGATCTTCGATCCGTTCTTCGATCATGGCGGCATCGACAAGGGCTTGTTCTGGCATCTCGAAGCCAGCCTCCGGCGCGTCGCCTTCGGCTACGCGATTGCCGTCGTCGTCGGCGTCGGTGTCGGCACGCTGATCGGCCAGTCGGTGTGGGCCATGCGCGGCCTCGATCCGATCTTCCAGGTGCTGCGCACGATCCCGCCGCTCGCCTGGCTGCCGCTGTCGCTGGCGGCCTTCCGCGACGGCCAGCCGTCGGCGATCTTCGTCATCTTCATCACTTCGGTGTGGCCGATCATCATCAACACCGCGGTCGGCATCCGCAACATTCCGCAGGACTACCGCAACGTCGCCGCGGTGGTGCAGCTCAATCCGCTGGAGTTCTTCGCCAAGATCATGATCCCGGCGGCCGCGCCCTACATCTTCACCGGCCTGCGCATCGGCATCGGCCTGTCGTGGCTCGCGATCGTCGCGGCCGAGATGCTGATCGGCGGCGTCGGCATCGGCTTCTTCATCTGGGACGCGTGGAACTCCTCGCATATCAGCGAGATCATTCTCGCGCTGTTCTATGTCGGCATCATCGGCTTCGTGCTCGACCGCATGATCGCGGTGGTCGGCAAGATCGTCACCCGCGGCACTGCGACGAATTGAGAGGTAGAGATCATGGCCTATCTGAAGCTCGACCACGTCGACAAGACCTTCACCCGCGGCACCGCTACCACCGAAGTGCTGAAGGACATCAACCTCTCGATCGAGAAGGGCGAGTACGTCTCGATCATCGGCCATTCCGGCTGCGGCAAGTCGACGATGCTCAACATCGTGGCGGGGCTCACCACGGCCACGACCGGCGGCGTGCTGCTGGAGGAGCGCGAGGTCAATTCGCCGGGACCTGACCGCGCGGTGGTGTTCCAGAACCACAGCCTGCTGCCCTGGCTCACGGTCTATGAGAACGTGCGGCTCGGCGTCGACAAGGTGTTCGCCAAGACCAAGACCCGGGCCGAGCGCGATGCCTGGACCATGCACAATCTGAACCTCGTGCAGATGGCCCATGCCAAGGACAAGCGTCCGAACGAGATCTCCGGCGGCATGAAGCAGCGCGTCGGCATTGCCCGTGCGCTCGCCATGGAGCCGAAGGTGCTGCTGCTCGACGAGCCGTTCGGCGCGCTCGATGCGCTGACCCGGGCGCATCTGCAGGATTCCGTGATGGCCCTGCATCAGAAGCTCGGCAACACCATCCTGATGATCACGCACGATGTCGACGAGGCCGTGTTGCTGTCCGACCGTATCGTGATGATGACCAACGGTCCGAGCGCACGGATCGGCGAGGTGCTCGAGGTCGCGCTGCCGCGTCCGCGCAAGCGGCTCGAGCTCGCGACCAACGCGACCTACGTGAAGTGCCGCCAGCGCGTGCTGGAATTCCTCTATGAGCGCCATCGCTACGTCGAGGCGGCGTGACGATTCGAACGCGGAGGACGGATCGAACCGCCCTCCGCCTCGGGCGACTAACGGGTTCTCGTCTCCATCATCGAAGGATTTCCCATGACGCCGTCTCAGATCGCATTGGTTCAGGATAGCTTTGCCAAGGTCGCGCCGATCTCCGACCAGGCCGCGGGCATCTTCTACGATCGCTTGTTCGAGGTCGCGCCGCAGGTGCGGCCGATGTTTCCAGACGATCTCACCGAGCAGCGCAAGAAGCTGATGGCGACGCTGGCGGTCGTCGTGAATGGATTGGCGAACTTGCCTGCGATCCTGCCGGCAGCAAGCGCGCTGGCCAAGCGCCACGTCGATTATGGTGCCAAGCCCGAGCACTATCCGGTGGTCGGCTCTGCGCTGCTGTGGACCCTGGAGAAGGGACTGGGCGAGGCCTGGACGCCCGAGGTCGCCGAGGCCTGGACCGCGGCCTATGGCACGCTGTCCGGCTTCATGATCGCGGCAGCCTACGGCAAGGCGCAGGCTGCGGAGTAGCATCGTTGAGTGAACCGCTCGTCATCGTCGGCAATGGCATGGCCGCTGCAAAGCTGGCCGAGGAGCTGTCGCAGACCGCGCTCGGCCGCTACGCGATCGCCGTCATTGGCGAGGAGCCGCGTCTGGCCTACAACCGCGTGCTGCTGTCGTCGGTGCTGGCCGGCGAGGCTGCGTCCCACGAGATCGAGCTCAAGCCAGCCACCTGGTGGCGCGAGCGCGGCGTGACGCTGAAATACGGCGCGCGCGCGACCGGCATCGATGTCGGCCGCCGCGAGCTGCAGATCGAGAACGACGAGAACGTGGCGTTCTCGCGCCTGGTTCTGGCCACCGGCTCGCTGCCGCTGCGGCTTCCCGTGCCCGGCGCCGATCTGCCGGGCGTGCACACGTTCCGCGACAGCCGCGATACCGACGTGCTGTTGGCGCTCGCGGCGAAGAAGGGGCGCGTGGTGGTCGTCGGCGGCGGCCTGCTCGGGCTGGAAGCGGCCTATGGCCTGGCGCGTGCCGGCGCCAGGGTGACGCTGTTGCATCTGATGGACCGGCTGATGGAGCGGCAGCTCGATGCGCCGGCGGCCGCGTTGCTGAAGGCGCTGGTGGCGCGCAAGGGGATCGAGGTTCTGCTCAATGCCAGCACCGCGGCCATCCATGGGGACGGGCGGGTCGAAGGAGTCGAGCTGGCCGATGGACGGCGCCTCGCCACCGACGCCGTGATCTTCGCGGCCGGAATCCGGCCGAACGTTGCGCTGGCGAAAGAGGCGGGGCTCGCCGTCAACCGCGGCATCGTCGTCGATGACGCCATGCAGACCTCGGCCCCCGGCATCTTCGCGCTCGGCGAATGCGCCGAGCATCGCGGCACCTGTTATGGGCTGGTCGAGCCGGCCTACGAGCAGGCGCGGGTGCTGGCGCGGCATCTGGCCGGCCGCCAGGCGGCCTATGGCGGCAGCGTCGTGTCGACCAACTTGAAAGTGTCCGGCGTATCCGTGTTCTCGGCGGGCGACTTCATCGGCGCCGAGGGCAGCGAGGCGATCGTGCTCAACGATGCCAAACGCGGCATCTACAAGAAGCTCGTCATCACGGAGGGGCGCCTCACCGGCGCCGTGCTGATCGGTGAGACTCAGGACGCGTTGTGGTATCGCGAGCTGATCCGGAGCCGCGAGCCGGTTGCAGCGATCCGGACGGCGATGATGTTCGGCCGCGCGGGCGCGCGGCCGCAGGCAGCGTGAGAAGGGGCCACGCACGACGATGACGACGGTCGATCCGAAGCTGCTGACGGTGCGCACTGCGTGTCCTTACTGTGGTGTCGGTTGTGGCGTGCTCGCCACGCCCGACGGCCGCGGCGGCGCTGCCATCTCCGGCGATCCGATGCATCCCGCCAATCTCGGCCGGCTTTGCTCCAAGGGCTCGGCGCTCGGCGAGACGCTCGGGCTCGAGAGCCGGCTGCTGTACCCGATGATCCGCTGCAAGGGCGGCATGCAGCGGGTGGCGTGGAGCGATGCGCTCGATCACGTCGCGACCCGCCTGAAGCACATCGTCGCCCGCGACGGCGAGGATGCGGTGGCGTTCTATCTCTCCGGCCAGATGCTGACCGAGGACTATTACGTCGCCAACAAGCTGATGAAGGGCTTTCTCGGCTCGGCCAATGTCGACACCAACTCGCGGCTGTGCATGGCCTCGTCGGTCGCCGGCCACCGCCGCGCCTTCGGCGCCGACACCGTGCCCGGCACCTATGAGGATCTCGATCAGGCCGATCTGCTGGTCTTCGTGGGCAGCAATGCCGCCTGGTGCCATCCGGTGCTGTATCAGCGCATGCTGGCCAACAAGCAGACGCGCGGCGCCAGGTTCGTGGTCATCGATCCACGTCGCACCGACACGTCGAGCGACGCCGATCTGTTCCTGGGATTGAAGCCTGGCACTGATGCGGCGCTGTTTTCCGGCCTGCTGGTGCATCTCGCCGACAGCGGTGCGCTCGATCACGACTACATCAACGCTCACACCAGCGGCTTCGACGAGACCCTGGCTCGCGCCCGCAGCCTCGCCGGCAGCGCCGCGGCGACCGCGCTCGCCACCGGCCTATCCGAAGTCGACGTCGCCGCCTTCTTCAAGCTGTTCCGCGAGACTCCCAAGGTCGTCACCCTCTATTCGCAGGGCGTCAACCAGTCGGCGCAGGGCACCGACAAGGTCAACGCGATCCTCAACTGCCATCTCGCGACAGCGCGCATCGGCAAGCCGGGCATGGGGCCGTTCTCGCTGACCGGCCAACCCAATGCGATGGGCGGCCGCGAGGTCGGCGGGCTCGCCAACCAGCTCGCCGCCCACATGGGCTTCACGCCGCCGGACATCGACCGCGTCCGCCGCTTCTGGAAGGCCAAGGACATCGCCACCCATGAGGGTCTCAAGGCGGTGCAGATGTTCGAGGCGATCGCGCGCGGCGAGATCAAGGCGTTGTGGGTGATCGGCACCAACCCCGCGGTGTCGCTGCCGGACGCCGATCTGGTCCGCGCCGCGCTCAAGAAGCTCGAGCTGTTCGTCGTGTCCGAGAACGTCCGCTCCAACGACACCGTCGATACCGGCGTCCACGTGCTGCTACCGGCGCAGGCCTGGGGCGAGAAGTCGGGCACGGTCACCAACTCCGAGCGCCGCATCTCGCGCCAGCGCGCCTTCCTGGCGCCGGCCGGCGAGGCCATGCCGGACTGGTGGATCCTGAGCGAGGTCGGCAAACGGCTCGGCCACGCCAGCGCCTTCAACTACAACTCTGCGGCCGACGTGTTCCGCGAGCATGCGGCATTGTCGGCGTTCGAGAACGACGGCACGCGCGATTTCGACATCGGCGCGCTGGCCTCGCTCATTGACGACGAATACGAGACGATGGCGCCGGTACAATGGCCGGCGCGCGCGGGCAAGCCGCCCGAGCCGCGCTTCTTCGCCGACGGCGCCTTCTTCACCAACGACAGCAAAGCGCGCTTCGTCGCGCCGGAAGTGCCGGCGCTGCGCGGTGAGACCACCGCCGCCCGCCCGCTGCGCCTGAACACCGGGCGCATCCGCGACCAGTGGCACACGATGACCCGCACCGGCTTGAGCCCGCGGCTATCAGCGCATCTGCCGGAGCCGTTCGTCGAGGTGCATCCGGACGACGCGCTGAAATGCGGCCTGATGCATGACGGCTTCGCCAAGGTGACGACCGAGCACGGCCAGTGCATCCTCAAGGTCGTGGTCAGCGAGCGCCAGCAGCGCGGCATGCTGTTCGCGCCGATCCATTGGAACGCCACCAACTCATCGCATGGTCGCGTCGGCGCGCTGGTCGCCTCCCACACCGATCCGTTCTCCGGCCAGCCCGAGGCCAAGGCGACCCCGGCTGCGATCAGTTCTTATGAGTACGTATTCCGCGGCTTCATCCTGTCGCGCAACGAGCTCACGCTGCCGTCCAACCTCTGGTGGGCGCGCGCGACGGTGCAGGGCGGCTTGGGCTATCTGTTCGCCGATAACGGCGATCTGTCGCGCTGGCCGGCCTGGTTCAAGGCGCGCGCCACCGACGACGTCACGGACTACATGGATGTCGGCGGCGGCGTCTATCGCGCCGCGTCGTTCGCCGGCGATCGCATCGAAACCTGTCTCTTCGTCGGCCCCGGCCATGATGCCGGCGACTGGAACGTCGTGAAGACGATGTTCGCCGCCGATCGCCTCGACGACGACCAGCGTCGCGTGCTGCTGTCCGGCCGCGCGCCCGACGGCGTCGGCGGCGGCCCGATCGTCTGCGCCTGCTTCGGCGTCGGCCGCGACACCATCTGCGATGCGATCACGGCAGGTGCGCGCACGCCCGCCGCCATCGGTGCGCAGCTCAAGGCCGGCACCAATTGCGGCTCGTGCATTCCGGAGATGAAGCGGCTGATCGCGCAGACGGCCACGGACGCCCCGCCCATCGCGGCGGCGAGCTAGCCGAGAACACTGTCATTCCGGGGCGAGGCCAACGGCCTCGAACCCGGAATCTCGACATGGTGGAAATGAAACAGCGCAAGACGAGCTCGGGATTCCGGGTTCGACGCTGACGCGTCGAACCGGAATGACGTGGGTGTGGAGGCGCGTCAGATGCCTTGAGCAGGGAGGCACCCAATCGACGTCGTGCGCCTCATCCACTATGCTCCCGCGCATGAAGCACAAGACATTCGGAACCGGCGGAGCCAGCGTCTCCGTCATCGGGCAGGGCACCTGGTATCTCGACCACGCCGATCGCAGCCGCGCTATTGCCACGTTGCGGCGCGGCCTGGATCTCGGCATGAGCCACATCGATACCGCGGAGATGTATGGCGATGCCGAGCTGGTCATCGCCGAGGCCATCGCCGGCCGGCGTGACGACGTATTCCTGGTCTCGAAGGTGCTGCCAAGCAACGCCTCGCGCAAGGGCACCATCACCGCCTGCGAGCGCTCGCTGAAGCGGCTGAAGACCGACCGGCTCGACTGCTATCTCCTGCACTGGCCGGGCTCCTATCCGCTCGCGGAGACGGTGGCGGCGTTCGAGGAGCTCAAGGCCGCCGGCAAGATCGGGTCCTGGGGCGTCAGCAATTTCGACGTCGACGATCTCGGCGAGTTGCTCGATGTCGCCGGCGAAGGCCAAATCGCCTGCAACCAGGTGCTCTACCATCTGCAGGAGCGCGCCATCGAGCACGCGGTGATCCCGTGGTGCGGCCAGCATGGCGTCGCCGTCGTCGCCTACTCGCCGTTCGGCCATGACGACTTTCCGGAACGCCGCAGCGCCGGCGGCGAGGTGCTGCAGCGCATCGCGGAGCAGCATGGCGCAACGCCGCGCCAGATCGCGCTCGCCTTCCTGACGCGGACGTCGTCGCTGCTCGCGATCCCCAAGGCGTCGCGGCCCGAGCATGCCGAGCAGAATGCCGCGGCCGGCGACATCGAGCTGACCGCAGCCGAGATCGCCGCAATCGATCGCGCCTTTCCGCGCGGGCCGAAGCCGCGCGGGCTGCCCATGCTGTAATGCAGCATCACGGAAAATTACGGATGTTTGCTACTCCGGCGCGTGGCAACGCATAAGTGCTGCCCGCTTCGATGGGTTGTCGCGGCGTCGCGATTGGCGTTTTGTCGCCACTCACCGAATCGTCCCCGTTCCAAAACTCCCGAGTTCGACCGTGACCCCGCCACCGAGTGCGGCCGCAGCCGCGCGCCTCGACGACGTGCCGACCTCCGTGCAGGAGAAGCCGCAGGCCACGCGCAAGCGCGCGCCCGCGCGGGCCGACCGGCCGTTCCGCGGCATCGCGCTGATCCTGCTGTCGACCGTGTTCCTCGGCACCTCGGACGTCACAGCGAAATATCTCTCGAAGACGCTGCCCTCGATCGAGATCACCTGGATCCGCTTCGTCATATTCGCAGCGATCATGGTGCCGGCGATGATCCCGGGCTCGCCGCTGTTCGCGATGCGCACCGAGCGGCTCAAGTTCCAGCTGCTGCGCGGCGTTGCGCTGCTCGGCTCGTCGCTGATGTTCATCACCGGTTTACGCTATCTGCCGATTGCCGAGGCTTCCGCGACCGGCTTCGTCGCGCCGCTGTTCGTCACCGCGTTGTCGATCGTGTTCCTCAGCGAGAAGGTCGGCCTGCGCCGCTGGATCGCAACCGCCGTCGGCCTGTGCGGCGTCCTCGTCATCCTCCGGCCCGGCACTGGCGCGTTCCATCTTGCCGCGCTGTTTCCGATCGTCTCGGCGTTCGCCTGGGCTTGCACCCTGATCATGACGCGGATGATGAGCGGGCGTGAGCACGCCATCACGATCATGACCTATTCCTCGATCGCCGGCCTCTGCGTGCTCACGGCAATCGTGCCGTTCGTCTGGACCACGCCGTCCTGGCAGGACATCGGCTTCGGCGTGCTGGTCGGCGTCGCCTCGACCATGGGGCAGTGGATCGTCGTGCTGGCGTTCCGCTATGCCGACGCCTCGGTGCTGGCGCCGTTCTCCTACACCCAGCTCTTGTGGGTCAGCATCCTCGGCTTCCTGGTGTTCGGCGAGGTGCCGGACGTCTGGACCATCGTCGGCGCCGCCTTCATCGTCTCCAGCGGCCTCTACACCGCCCATCGCGAGCGCGTCCGCCGCTCGCAACTGCTGCAGGTCGCCGGCGAGAGCTCGCCGAATCCGTGAGCCCTCGCTCGCGCATCCCTGGCGAATACGGGGGTGTGAATTTTTGGGCGGATGCGTTGCGCGATCGCCACAACCGGTGCGAAACGCGTAATGATCTGAAATCATTGGAAAAACGCATTCGCATCCCGCCCCGACCACCAAGTCTGAGCTGCTAGGTCTTGGACTGCACGAGACCGTGCAGAGCAGGGCTTGGGAGTGTCGGAGTGGGGATGTCGAGCGACAACACGGCTGACCGGGCTGTCCGCTGGCGGGTTGGCGGATTGGTGCTCGTGGTCGGGCTCGGGCTGGCGACGGCCGCGCAGGCGCAAACCGACTACACCTGGGGCGGTCCCGGCGCCACGACGACGACCTCCGACTACAATCTCTCGACCAACTGGGAGACCCCGCCGGCCGGCGCGCCGCCCGCATCGGGCGGCCAGGAGGCGCTGTTCGGGGCCACCGGCGCATCGACCATCACGGTCACGGCGCCGATCAATCCGGATTCCTGGATCTTCCTCAGCAACGCCCAGTCCTATTCGATCGGCGGCGCCGACGTGAATTTCGGCGTCGCCGGCTCCGGCTGGGGCTTCATCAACAACGCCAATTCCGGCCAGACGATCACGATCGGCAACAATCTCGGCGAGACCGTTGCCGGCGTCCGTGCCGAGCTGCTCGGCAACAGCACCACCATCCTGCTCGGCACCAATTCCTACTCCGGCGGCACCTTCGTCGGCAGCGTCGCGACCCTGCAGCTCGGCGATGCCACCCACACCGCCCGGATCGTCGGCGACGTGTCGAATTTCGGCATCTTCAACATCGTCAGGGCCGACACGTCCGGCATCGTCTCGCTCACCAATGATGGCGGCACCACCAACTTCCTCGGTGCGAGCTCCGCCGGCACGATGACGATCGTGAACCAGTCGATCGCCACGACCGCGTTCGGTGTCGCCGGCGGCACGGACACGGCCACGGCCGGCAACGCCGTGATCACCAACCATCAGGGCCGCACGCTGTTCAACGCCAATACCAGCGCCGGCAACGCGACGATCACCAACGACACGTTCAGCATGCTGGCGTTCGTCAATGCCGCCACGGCCGCCAATGCGGTCATCACCAATGGCGGCAATTCCTACGTGATGTTCGGGATCGGCTTCGGCAGCGACACCCCGTCGGCCGGCAATGCCACCATCACCAACAACATGAACGGCCAGGTCCAGTTCAACGCCCATTCCACCGCGGCGAACGCGACCGTCACCACCAATGACGGCGGCTCGACGCTGTTCTTCGATCACGCCAGCGCCGGCTCCGCCACGATCATCACCAATGATGGCGGCCGCACCCGCTTCCTCGACAATACGACCGGCGGCACCGCCCAGTTCGTCACCAATGGCACCGGCGTGGTCGATTTCTCCGGTAGCACGGGTGTCAATGGCGACGGCCGCATCACCGCCGGCTCGCTGGCGGGCTCCGGCAACTACTACATCGGCGCCTTCAACACGCTGGTGGTCGGCGCCAACAATCTCTCCACCGAGGTCTCCGGCGTGATCGGCGACACCGATCCTTGCGGGTGCGGCACCATCGGCCCAGGCTCGCTGACCAAGGTTGGCAGCGGCAAGCTGACATTGTCCGGCGTCAATACCTACACCGGCACGACCACGATCGACGGCGGCATCCTCGCCGTGAACGGCTCGATCGCCGGTAGCAATGTCGTGGTGAATTCCGGCGGCGCGCTCGGCGGCAACGGCATCGTCGGCAGCACGCTCATCAACGGCGGCGCACTCGCGCCGGGCAATTCGATCGGGCTGCTCACCGTGCAGGGCAACCTCGTGTTCACGACGGCTGCGAGCTACATGGTCGAGGTATCCCCGGCCAGTGCCGACCGGGTCAACGTGACGGGAACGGCGACGCTCGGCGGCGCCACCGTGCAGGCGAGTTTCGCGCCCGGTAGCTACGTCAACAAGCAGTACACGATCGTCAATGCGACCGGCGGCGTCAGTGGCACCTTCAATGCGCTGGTCAACACCAACCTGCCGGCCAATTTCACTTCTCGTCTGAGCTACGACGCCAACAATGTCTATCTGAACCTGACGCTTGGCTCGACCGGCACCAACAACACCAACCAGCAGAACGTCACGGACACCACGACCGGCTATTTCAACCGCACCGGCGGCATTCCGCTCGCCTTCGGCGCGCTGACCCCGGCCGGCCTGACGCAGGTCTCCGGCGAGATCGCCACCGCTCCGCAGCAGGCGATGTTCGAATCGATGAAGATCTTTCTTGGCCTGATGACCGATCCTTTCGTCGCCGGTCGCAGCGCGAGCGCATCTAGTCCGGCTGCGGCGTTCGCCGACGCAGGGCGGGGCGCCGCGCCGCGCGATGCCTTCGCGCGCATGCCGGTGAAGGCCACACCGGCCCAGCGCTTCGATGAGCGCTGGAGCACCTGGGCCGCGTCGTTCGGCGGCGGCTCGTTCACCGATGGCAACGCCGCGCTCGGCTCGAACAACGTCACGATCCGCGAGGTCGGCTTGGCCGCTGGCGCCGATTACATCGTGTCGCCGAGCTGGCTGGCCGGCTTCGCGCTGTCGGGCGGCGGCACCAGCTTCGGCGTCAATGGCGGCGGCAGCGGCCGCTCCGACCTGTTCCAGGCCGGCGCCTTCACCCGCTATCGCCATGGTCCGGACTATCTCTCCGCCGCGCTCGCCTATGGCTGGCACGACGTGACCACCGACCGCACCGTGACCGTCGCCGGCGTCGACCAGCTCCGCGCCCGCTTCAATGCGTCGGCCTATTCGGCCCGCCTCGAGGCCGGCCGCCGCTATGCCACGCCGTGGGGCGGGATCACGCCCTATCTCGGCGGCCAGGCGACGGCTTACGTGCTACCGTCCTATGCCGAGCAGGTGCTCTCCGGCGCCGGCACCTTCGCGCTGACCTATGCCGGCAAGACTGTCACCGATGCGCGCACCGAGCTCGGCGCGCGCGTCGATCGGTCGTTTGCGCTCGCCGACGCCGTGCTGTCGCTGCGCAGCCGCGCCGCCTGGGCGCACAATTTCAACCCGGATCGCACCATGACCGCCGGCTTCCAGCTGCTCCCGGGCACGAGTTTCGTCATCAACGGCGCTGCGCAGTCGCGCGACCTTGCGCTGACCACGGCCTCGGCCGAAATGGCCTGGCGCAACGGCTGGTCGGCGGCTGCGACCTTCGAGGGCGAGTTCTCGACCATCAGCCGCTCCTATGCCGGCAAGGGCGTGGTGCGCTACAGCTGGTGATCGCGCGACGTCGTGTGGCTTGGAGCCGGCGTGCACCGATGCTAGGGGTGCGCTGAGCAACAAGAACAACAGGGAGCACGACGCCATGATCAACCTGACGCCCGAGACCGTCCTGCCCGACGACGGCACCAGCGGCACGCTGGTTGGCCGGGTCTGGCGCCCCGACGTGGACGGACCGGCCGTGGTCGCCGTGCGCGACGACGGCGTGTTCGACGTCACTTCGGCTTTCCCCACCGTCAGCGCCCTCTGCGAGCACGACGATCCGGCGGCGGCCCTGCGCGCGATGAAAGGCCAGCGCATCGGCGATCTCGCCGGGATCCTCGCCAACACCCCGCCGGATCGCCGCAATCCGGCCAAGCCCTGGCTGCTGGCGCCGGTCGATCTGCAGGTGCTGAAGGCGGCGGGCGTCACCTTCGCGATCTCGATGCTGGAGCGTGTCATCGAGGAGCGCGCGCGCGGCAACCCGGCCTCCGCCGAGGCGATCCGCAAGGAGGTGGTGCGTCTGGTCGGCGACGATTTCTCCAAGCTCAAGCCGGGCTCGGACCAGGCGATGCACCTGAAGCAGGTGCTGATCGAGCAGAACGCCTGGAGCCAGTATCTCGAGGTCGGCATCGGGCCCGATGCCGAGGTCTTCACCAAGGCGCCGACCTTGTCATCTGTCGGCACCGGCATGGATGCCGGGCTGCATCCGAAATCGACCTGGAACAACCCGGAGCCGGAGGTGGTGCTCGCGGTGTCGAGCCGCGGCCGAATCGTCGGCGCGATGCTCGGCAATGATGTCAACCTGCGCGACTTCGAGGGCCGCTCGGCGCTGCTGCTGTCAAAGGCCAAGGACAACAACGCCTCCTGCGCCATCGGTCCCTTGCTGCGGCTGTTCGACAAGAGTTTCACGCTCGACGACGTCAGGCAAATGGATGTCGCGCTGACCGTGACCGGCAGCGACGGCTTCGTGCTGGACGGCCATTCCTCCATCAGCAAGATCAGCCGCGATCCGACCGATCTTGTCGCCCAGACCATCGGCGCGGTGCACCAATATCCCGACGGCTTCGCGCTGTTCCTCGGCACCATGTTCGCCCCGGTGAAGGACCGCGACGCACCCGGGCAGGGCTTCACCCACAAGCGCGACGACATCGTTACCATCTCGGCCCCGCAGCTCGGCCGCCTCGTCAACCGCATGCGCAACAGCGACGAATGCGAGCCGTGGACTTTCGGCGTCGGTGCCTTGATGCGGAGTTTGGCGCGGCGCAAGCTGATCTGAGGCTTGCTTAGTCGTTATTCCGTCATGCCCGGGCTTGTCCCGGGCATCCACGTCCTCCCACGTATGCCGAATGACGTGGATGGCCGGGACAAGCCCGGCCATGACGACATGGAGATAGACGAGGACGGCGCTCTGGTCCTCGTATGCGGTCGCCCTGTTGCGGATACCCGGCCGCAGTCCTCACACGTGCCCCGACGCCATCTGCCCGGCGGCGCGGCGGGCGCGCTCCTGCAACTGCGTGGGATCGCCCAGCGCGGCACGCTCTCGCACCACCGACAATGCATGGTCGCGCTCGGCCGCCGCGCTGCGGCGCGGCTCGGGGCGGCGCAGGCCGAGATCATCCTCGATCGGATCCTTCGGCACCAGCGACAGCGCCCGCTCGAACGGATCGAGCGAGGCCTCGCGGCCCTTGCCGCTGTCGCGGCTCGGCTCGGGCTCCGGCGACCGCCGCGCCACCAGCGTCTTGATGCGTCCGATCAGGCCGGACGGCGCTTCCGGCGGAGCCGGGTCGAACGGATCGGCATAGAAGGTCGCACCGGCCTTCTCGACCATGCCGGCGAGCGCGCTGACCATGCGCGGCGAGCCGCAGGCATAGACGACGTCGGAGGCGGTCAAGGTCGGCATGTGCGGCTCGATCCGTCCGGTGCGGATCGAGGGATGATCGATCGGGCCTTCCTCGACGGTCGGGATGATCGTGACGTTCGGCAGACGCGCGAGCTGTGCCAGGATCGGCGTCATGTAGAGCTGCGGCAGCTTCTTGGCGCCGGCGATGATCACCATCGGCCGGCTGCGGGACTCGCGCAGCGCCATCGCGGCGATCGCCCAGATCGGCGCGAAGCCGGTGCCGCTGCCGGCGAGGACGAGACGGCCGGTGCCGCCCGGGCGCAGGAACGCATGCCCATACGGCCCCTGGATGCGCAGCCGATGGCCGGGACGGATGCCGCTGCCGAGCGCGGTCGTGACGCGGCCGCCACGCACGCGCTTGATGTTGAGATGGATGACGCGGCCGCCGATGCGGCCGTCGAACGACGCCGTCGGACTGTAGGCGCGCGCCGGATAGCCGTTGAAGGTGAACTTGAAGTACTGCCCCGGCAGATAGCTGATGCTCTTCTCCGGGGCGATCATCAGCTCCATGATGTCGGGCGCGACCTCGCGCAGGCCGACCAGGCGCGCCTTGCTGGTGTCGATCTCGGGCACGTCCTCCATCTCGACGTCGAGGTCGGACACGACGCGCGCCTGGCACGCATAGATCATGCCCTGCGTATGCGTCTCGCCGCACACCGTCTGCCCCTTGGAGACATGAACCATGCAGGTGCCGCAGGTGCCGGCGCGGCAGTCGAACGGAATCTCGACGCCGTTGGCCAGCGCGCCATCGAGCAGCACGTCACCCGCGCGGACGCGGAACTGGCGGCCCTTGACGGTGACGGTCCTGAAGTTCGACATGGTTCACTCCTCGATCGAATACGCTGTGACAATGTGGGCTGAAGGACGCCGCGGGATCACGCCCTGTCGGGTGAGACGCGGATGAGGTTCTTGTTGGCCGTGCTCTCGAACCGGCTCGACCAGTAGTTCGAGGCCATCACCGGCCGCTTCAGCCAGCTCACCTTCGGCGAGCGCAGCACCAGGAACCAGAAGAAGAACGGCGTCGTGACGAGGTGCGAGACCAGCGGAAACCAGTCCGGCAGCAGCGACGCCGGACCGGGCAGGCGATACCAATAGTAGGTGCTGACCGCCGTCGCGGCGAAGATGCGGTGCATCCGGGTGCGGGTGGCCGGCTTGTAGCGCAGCATGTGCTCGCCGATCCTGAACACGATGTAGCTGATGACGGCCGCGCCGAACGGCCAGACATAGGCAGTGATGATCTCGGCACTCCCGACCTGCTGCGGCGGATAATCCGGCACCTGGAACCAGCCCCAGACGAAGCCGGGAAAGCTGCCGATCAGGAAGTTGCCGAGGAACTGCTGCACCTTCGTCGGCACGCCCGCGGTCGGCGTCAGCTCCGGCGTCGAGTCCGGGCACGGATTGCTGCAGGCCTCGCAGATATTGCAGCGGGCGTTCTTGAAGGTGAGAGCGGGGTTGGTGCCGTACAGACGCTCGACGGGGTGGATCGGGCACAGCGAGGTGCACCAGCCCGAGCGCATCTCGAACACCGAGCCCATCGCGAACGCCATGACCGCAGCCGACAGCAGCATGAGCGCCGTCAACGGCCCGTCAACATTGAGTCCGATGCGCCGCATCGGCACGACGATGAAGAGCGAGGTTACGCTGATCACCGCTAAGGTCGCCGCGCCCCATTCCGGCATCCGGATGTTCTGCGAGATGCCCATCTTGTTCGGCAAGAGATGAAAGGTCGCCATCGGACAGATGTTGCGCCACAGGCCGGGCGAGATCGTCACCAGCGCCGGCGCGACCGGAATCAGCAGATTCCACATCAGGGCGATGCCGAGCGCAGGGAAGAACAGCAGCAGGTTCACCAGCAGCACGCCAACGACCAGCATGACGGTCTGCATGGTCAGCCAGAATCGCCGCTCGGCCCGGCCGGTGCTGCGGCTGCCGGGCTGCGCGGCCGGCTGATACCTGGCGGGAGCCACCTGCACGGCTACGTGGGTGAGTGGTCGGGCCTCTCGACGGTGCGAAGCGTAGTCGTATTGGGACGAACGTTGAGCGCTGTTGTTTCGCATTGCTTTCCAGGACGCTGGTTACTTGGCACGGCGCGCTGGTGTGACGAGGCCGGGCCAGACGTGCTCGTCCGCCAGGCCTGTTAGTTCGCGTCATCAGCGCATGCTGTGCCGCGGAATCTGCCGACGAGATGTGGCGCTTTTTGACGGCCAATATGGACGTGTCTGGGCCATGCTGCGGTGGGCCTGCGGCCGTTTGATCTGGATCAAATCGAGGAGCATCAAGCATTTGATCTGGATCGAGGTTTGTTTTCGAGTGCGTTTGATCTGGATCAATGACGGCCTTCACCGTGACAGATCGCAGGCGCAATGAAGGCGCGTGTGCGTGGGATGCGGCATGCGAAAGCTGCCCGTCGGGCAAATCGGGGCGTGCGCGAGAAATCCTGTCCAGCCCTGTGCGGAAAAATAAATCGCTTGTCTATTTCGTAAAATCAGCATTAGAGTCCCGCCCGTTCCGTTGCGTCGGAGGGGACGTATCGCGGTCGTCATGGACGTCGGCAGCGGAATGCGATGGGCGTGTGTCGTTGCAGCGTGATCATTCGCGCGGACGAACAGCGATGCACGCACGGTCAAGTCGCGCGGTCCTGGCACCCCGATGCTGGTGTCCCGCGGCGGAGCGCGCAAAGCGCATCGTCGCGCACGGTGGCCAAAAGCCGGCGCACCGGGGAGAACGCGAAGCAGCCGTCAAAACCATCGCGCAGGGAGGGCCGGGCGTGTTCGGCCAGACCTGTGGTACCTGCCGCCTGCATTTTTTTTTCGCAGGCGGGCCACGGGCGCGGCCAGCGCCCGGCCTTCCCTGCGCCCTCTGTTGTCGAGGAGGGTGAAGCGATCAGCATAGCTCGGGCGCAACCCGCCGCGGGACTGCGAACGCATGTGGCGATAGTCGCCGGCGTTGGGGGGGGGACGAGCGCTCTCGTCCAGGATTCCAGTGTCGTCCCGGCGAACGCCGGGACCCATAACCCCAGGGAGATGTTGTTGCGCACGATGTCGACCCAGTCATTCTTCACAATAACTGCCGCGGAGTATGGGTCCCGGCGTTCGCCGGGACGACAGCTGAGATTGCTGAGGCAGCTGGCCTCACACCGGCAGCGCGATCGACTACTTCACCTGGCTCAGCGCAAAGCTGAGGAAGGTGAAGCGATCAGCATAGCTCGGGCGCAACCCGCCGCGGGACTGCGAACGCATGTGGCGATAGATCGCCGGCGTTGGGGGGGGGGGACGAGCGCTCTCGCCCAGGATTCCAGTGTCGTCCCGGCGAACGCCGGGACCCATAACCCCAGGGAGATGTTGTTGCGCACGATGTCGACCCAGTCATTCTTCACAATAACTGCCGCGGAGTATGGGTCCCGGCGTTCGCCGGGACGACAGCTGAGATTGCTGAGGCAGCTGGCCTCACACGGGCAGCGCGATCGAGTACTTCACCTGGCTCAGCGCAAAGCTACTTTCGATCGAGGCGATGCCGTCGAGACGAGTCAGCTTGGTTTTCAGGAACGCTTCATAGGAGGAGAGATCAGCCGCGACCACGCGCAGCAGGTAGTCGCGATTCCCCGTCATCAGATAGCACTCCAGCACCTCGGGCCAGGCCGAGATCGCCTTCTCGAACCGCTTCAGATCCTCCTCCTTCTGCCGCGCCAGCTTGATGGAGATGAAAACGGAGACGTGCAGCCCCAGCGCCTTCTGGTCGACGGTGGCGATGTAGCGGGTGATGACGCCGCGCTCCTCCAGCAGCTTGACGCGGCGGTGACAGGGCGACACCGACAGCCCGACCTTGTCGGCGAGCTCCTGCATGGTGATGCGGCCGTCGGCCTGGAGATGGGCGAGGATCTTGCGGTCGATGGCGTCGAGGTCAGGCATTGGGATGGTATCCCTAGAAGGGGTGATCAGATGGGAAAATATCCCAATAATAGCCTGTGATACGCGAAAATTTGAGAATTATGGTCTCGTCGACAGGATTAGGCTTGCAGAAGCCAAACAATCCCCCGGGAGCCGCGCCATGGCCACGCCATCCGCACCGTCAGACCGTCTCGACATGCTGAACGCGCTGGCCCGCAAGGCGCTGTGGCTGTCGTCCTGGACCATTCATCACGCCAACCACATCCGGCCGAACATTGACGGCCTCAAGGTCGGCGGCCACCAGGCCTCCTCGGCCTCGCTCGCGACCATCATGTCGGCGCTGTACTTCTCGGTGCTGCGCCCGGAGGACCGCGTCGCGGTGAAGCCGCATGCCAGCCCGGTGTTTCACGCCATCCAGTATCTGTTCGGCCGGCAGACCCGCGAGAAGCTGGAGAATTTCCGCGGCTTCAAGGGCGCGCAGTCCTATCCCTCGCGCACCAAGGACATCGACGACGTCGATTTCTCGACCGGCTCGGTCGGCCTCGGCGTCGCTCAGACGCTGTTCTCGTCGCTGGTGCAGGACTACGTGCACGCGCATGGCTGGATGAAGGACCGCCGCGAAGGCCGCATGATCGCGCTGGTCGGCGATGCCGAGATGGACGAGGGCAACATCTTCGAGGCGCTGGCGGAGGGCTGGAAGCACGGCCTGCGCAACACCTGGTGGATCGTGGACTACAACCGCCAGAGCCTGGACGCAGTCGTGCGCGAAGGCCTGTGGGAGAAGTTCGAGACCATGTTCCGCAATTTCGGTTGGGACGTGATGATCGTGAAATACGGTCGGCTGATGCGTGAGGCGTTTGCGGAAGCCGGCGGCGAGGCGTTGAAGCGCTGGATCGACAACTGCCCGAACGCGCTCTACGCGGCGCTGTGCTTCCAGGGCGGCGCCGCCTTCCGCAAGCACATCCAGGACGACATCGGCGATCAGGGCGACGTCACGCGGCTGCTCGACAAGCGCAGCGACGACGAGCTGCTGGCGCTGATGTCCAATCTCGGCGGCCACGACGTGGCGAGCATGCTCGAGGCGTTCGAGTCCATCGATCACGACCGCCCGGTCTGCTTCATCGCCTACACGATCAAGGGTGTTGGCCTGCCGTTCCAGGGCCACAAGGACAATCACGCCGGCCTGATGACGGTGGCGCAGATGGAGAAATGGCGCGCCCAGCAGAACATCCGCCCCGGCCATGAGTGGGACAAGTTCGAAGGGCTGAAGCAGGACCCGGCCAAGCTGGAGGCGTTTCTCGCCGCCGTGCCGTTCAATCGCGATGGCCGCCGGCTCGACGATGCCGTGTTCGACGTGCCGGAGCGGCTGACCTTCACGGCCGCGGCGCAGATGTCGACGCAGCAGGGCTTTGGCCTTGTTCTCAACGATCTCGCGCGCAGCGACACCGCGATGGCCTCGCGCATCGTGACGTCGTCGCCCGACGTCACCGTGTCGACCAATCTCGGCGCCTGGGTCAACCGCCGCGGCCTGTTCGCGCGCGCCGAGAAGGCCGACCTATTCCGTAGCGAGAAGATCCCGTCGACCTTCAACTGGGCGGCATCGCCGAAGGGCCAGCACATCGAGCTCGGCATCGCCGAGATGAACCTGTTCATCATGGCCTCCGCGCTCGGCCTGTCGCATGCCATCAATGGCGCCCGGCTGCTGCCGGTCGTGACGCTCTACGATCCCTTCATCGAGCGCGGCCTCGATGCGTTGAACTACGCCTGCTATCAGGATGCCCGCTTCATGGTGGCGGCAACGCCGTCGGGCGTGACGCTGGCACCGGAAGGCGGCGCGCATCAGTCGATTGCGACACCGTTGATCGGCATGGCGCAGGACGGGCTGTCGTCGTTCGAGCCGGCCTTCGTCGATGAGCTCGCCGCGATCATGAAATGGGGCTTTGCCCACATGCAAGCCGCGAGCGGCGAGGGCGGCTCGGTGTACTTGCGGCTGTCGACGCGCACCATCGATCAGCCGCAGCGGATCATGACGCCGGAGCTGGAGTCCGACATCGCCGCCGGCGCCTATTGGCTGCGCAAGCCGGGACCGAATGCCGAGGTGATCGTCGCCTATACCGGCGCGGTCGCGCCGGAGGCGATCGAGGCCACCGGCCTGATCGGCGAGTCCCGCCGCGACGTCGGCCTGCTCGCGATCACCTCGGCAGACCGGCTGCATGCGGGATGGACGGCGGCGCGCAGCCTGCGCCGGCATCGCCGCGGCGTGCAGCATCTCAGTCATGTCGATCAGCTGCTGGCGCCGCTGCCGCGCGATTGCGGCATCGTCACCGTGATCGACGGCCATCCGGCGACGCTCGGCTGGCTCGGCTCGGTGCGCGGCCATCGTGTCGAGGCGCTCGGCGTCGAAAAGTTCGGCCAGACCGGCACGATCGACGATCTCTATCGCCACAACGGCATGGATGCCAACGCGATCATCGATGCGGCCGAGAGCCTCACCGGCGCTCCGGTGCGGCATCGCAAGATGGCGGTGTGAGGGCGGGGGAAGAGGGGACTGAAAACAGCTGCGCCGTCTCCCCCACCTGGATGAAGGAGACGGCGTCGCAACTTGGAGCAAAAAGGGCTAGGTGCTGAAAAGCTACGCAATAAAAACTGGCGAAGTCATTCGTTGTGAAATGTTTTCCAGCGTCCTTTCGAGATGCTGGGCTGTCTATGAAGGAGAGAGTAATCGGCACGACCGGGCCACGATGTGAAGCAGTTCACATGTTGAAAATGAATCTGCGGACTGGGAATTCTGCCATCCGGAATGATCGCCGCAATCGCATTTGCTGCAATGCAAGATGGAGCGGCGACGAAACGCAGGGCCGTCGGCTTGCGCCGGTCGCGGCCTTGCTCCTATATCCGCGGGACGCAACCCCGGTCCCCGCATGTGGCGGGTTCATCCCGCGGATCGCGCGTGCCAGGATGCCGGCCCGCGTGCTGCCGCCCCCTCCATATGCTTCCACGTGAAGAGGTTTTCCGATGGTCAATCGCCTGCAATTCTACATCGACGGCGCCTGGGTCGATCCGGTCGTCAAGAAGTCCACGCCGGTCGTGAATCCGGCGACTGAAGAGGCGATGTACGAGGTTGCGCTGGGCTCCAAGGCCGATGTCGACAAGGCGGTCGCCGCCGCCAAGCGCGCCTTCGAGACGTTCTCGCAGACCTCGCGCGAGGAGCGCGTCGCGCTGTTCGAGAAGATCATCGCCGTCTACAAGGGCCGCATGAAGGAAATCGGTGCTGCCATCTCCGACGAGATGGGCGCGCCGCTGCCGATGGCGGAGAAGCTGCAGGCGGGCGCCGGTCTCGGCCATCTGATGTCGACGCTCGATGTGCTGAAGAAATATGAGTTCGAGGAGACGCTGCCGGCGTCCGTGGTGGTGCGCGAGCCGGTCGGCGTTGTCGGCATGATCACGCCCTGGAACTGGCCGCTCAACCAGATCGCCTGCAAGGTCGCCCCGGCGCTGGCCGCGGGTTGCACCATGATCCTGAAGCCGTCGGAGTTCACCCCGACCTCGGCGCTGATCTTCGCCGAGATCCTGCACGAGGCCGGCGTGCCGAAGGGCGTGTTCAACCTGATCAACGGCCTCGGGCCGGAGGTCGGTGCCGCCATGAGCGAGCATCCGGACATCGACATGATCTCGTTCACCGGCTCGACCCGCGCCGGCATCGACGTCGCCAAGCGCGCCGCGCCGACCGTGAAGCGCGTCAGCCAGGAGCTTGGCGGCAAGTCGCCGAACGTGATCTTGGAGGGGGCCGATCTGGTCAAGGCGGTGACGGGCGGCGTCATGCACATGTTCAACAATTCCGGCCAGTCCTGCAACGCGCCGTCGCGCATGATCGTGCCGGCCGCACGGATGAAGGAAGTGGCTGCGATCGCGAAGGGCGTTGCCGACAAGACCAAGGCCGGCGATCCGCGTGGCGAAGGCACCACGATCGGCCCGGTCGTCAATCGCGGCCAGTGGGACAAGATCCAGGCCCTGATCAACAAGGGCATCGAGGAGGGCGCCACGCTCGTCGCCGGCGGTCCCGGCCTGCCCGAGGGCGTCAACAAGGGCTTCTACGTGCGGCCGACGATCTTCGCCGACGTCAAGCCGGAGATGACGATCTCGCGCGAGGAGATCTTCGGGCCGGTGCTGGTGATCATCGGGGCCAAGGACGAGAACGAGGCGGTGCGTATCGCCAACGACACGCCCTATGGTCTTGCCGGATACGTCACGGCCCCGACGATCGAGAAGGCCCGCGAGGTCGGCCGCAAGATCCGCGCCGGCAACGTCAACCTTCAAGGTGTCCCGAACGACCGCACCGCGCCGTTTGGCGGCTACAAGCAGTCCGGCAACGGCCGCGAATGGGGCCGCTTCGGTCTCGAGGAATATCTCGAGGTCAAGGCGGTCGCGGGCTACAACGCGGCTTGATCGCGTGAGGACGTGTAGGGTGGGCAAAGCGCAGCGTGCCCACCATTCACGCCAACAACAGAGCTGGTGGGGATCATCCCCCCAGCGCGCCCTGCGTATTCACGTAGAGCGCGTAGATCGACTGGCTGGCGGCCATGAACAGCCGGTTGCGCTTCAGCCCGCCGAAGCAGAGATTGGCGCAGCGCTCGGGCAGAGCGATGCGGCCAATCGGCGCGCCGTCGGGCGCGAACACCATGACGCCGTCGAGCTCGGGCGTGCCCATGCCCCAGCCGCACCAGAGATTGCCGTCGATGTCGCAGCGCATGCCGTCCGGCGTGCCCGGGCCGGCATCGATGTGGATGCGCTTGTTAGTAAGGTTGGTACCGTCGCCGGAGACGTCGTAGGCGAGGATCTTGCGGGTCGGCGCGCCGCGGGATTCGACGACGTAGAGGATGCTCTCGTCGGGCGAGAAGCACAGCCCGTTCGGCCCCAGCACGCCCTCGGCGACGATGGTCGCCCGGCCGGTGGTGCCGTCGATCCGGTACACGTTGGCGTCGATCTCGGGCTCGGCCTTGTAGCCCTCGTAATTGCCGAGCAGTCCGAAGGTCGGATCGGTGAACCAGATCGAGCCGTCGGATTTGACCACGACGTCGTTCGGCGAATTCAACCGCTTGCCGTCGAAGCTGTCGATCAGCACCGTGATCGAGCCGTCATATTCGGTGCGGGTGACGCGGCGGCCGCCATGCTCGCAGGTGACCAGCCGGCCCTGCCGGTCGCGGGTGTTGCCGTTGGCGAAGTTGGAGGGCTTGCGGAACACCGAGACAGCGCCGGTCTCCTCCTCCCATTTGAGGATGCGCTGGTTGGGAATGTCGCTGCACAAGAGATAGCGGCCGTCGCCGAACCACACCGGTCCTTCGGCCCAGCGCAGGCCCGTCGCCAGCCGCTCGACGGCCGACAATTTGAGCCAGTATTTCTCGAAGCGCGGATCGAGCGCCTGGATCGCCGGATCGGGATAGAAGGTGGCAGGGCGAAAACCCTGGGCGTGAGCGTTTCCGTCGGACATCTGGCCGGTCCTGTTATTGCACCGTTACGATCTCTGCTATCATCCGCAAGCAATGACCGCAAACCTGCGGGCCGAACACGAGGGATGAAATGCCACGTATCTTGATGACCGGAGCGAGCGGTGGAATCGGCACTTCCTTGCGGAAGCTGCTCCCGCCGATCTATCCGGACCTTCTGCTCAGCGATCTCCGACCGCCTGCCGATCTCTCCAGCCAGGAGACGTTCAAGGCGGCCGATCTTGCCGACCTCTCCCAGGTCGAAGCACTGTGCGATGGCATCGACGGCATCATCCATTTCGGCGGCTATTCGGTCGAAGGTCCATGGAATGACATCCTGCAGGCCAACATCATCGGCAGCTACAACCTGTTCGAGGCGGCTCGCCGCAAGGGCGTCAAGCGCGTGGTGTTCGCGTCGTCAAACCACGCGGTTGGTTTCTATCCGCGCCATCGCAAGATCGACAACGACGTGCAACCGCGTCCCGACGGCCGCTACGGCGTCAGCAAGGTGTTCGGCGAAGCGCTCGGCTCGCTCTATGCCGACAAGCACGGGCTGAAGGTGACGTGCATCCGCATCGGCAATTTCGGCGACAAGCCGCTCGACCGGCGCCGGCTGTCGATCTGGCTGAAGCCGGAGGATCTGGTCCAGCTCTGCCGCATCGGCCTCGAGCATCCGGACATTCATTTCGATGTGCTCTATGGCGCCTCGTTGAACGAGCGCGCCTGGTGGGACAATCAGCGCGCCTACGATCTCGGCTATCGCCCGACCGGCCGCGCCGAGGATTTCCGCGAGCATGCTTTTGCGGAGCAAGCCAAGCTGCCCGCCGATCCGATCGGCGACTACTTCCAGGGCGGCGCTTTCTGCACCACCGAGTTCGATGGCGACACCAGCCGGATCATCGACTGGGGGTAATTGGGCGTCGTCATTCCGGGGCGCGTCCGCAGGACGCGAACCCGGAATCTCGATGTGAGAGCGCAAGACAACTTCTGGATTCCTGGTTCGCGCTTCGCGCGCCCCGGAATGACGTTGAGAATGAAAGAAGAGAAGACCATGACCGATGGCCTGCGCAAGGGACTGACTGCCTACGGCGATGCCGGCTTCTCGCTGTTCCTGCGCAAGGCCTTCATCAAGGCCGCCGGCTATTCGGACGACGCGCTCGACCGGCCCATCGTCGGCATCACCAACACCTACAGCGACTACAACCCCTGCCATGGCAACGTGCCGCAGATCCTAGAAGCGGTGAAGCGCGGGGTCATGCTGTCCGGCGCGATGCCGTTCGTGTTTCCGACGATCTCGATCGCCGAGAGCTTCGCGCATCCGACCTCGATGTATCTGCGCAACCTGATGGCGATGGAAACCGAGGAGATGATCCGTGCCCAGCCGATGGATGCGGTTGTCGTCATCGGCGGCTGCGACAAGACCTTGCCGGCGCAGATCATGGCGGCGGTGTCGGCCGACCTGCCGACGGTGGTCATCCCCGTTGGTCCGATGGTGGTCGGTCATCACAAGGGCGAGGTGCTCGGTGCCTGCACCGATTGCCGTCGCCTGTGGGCCAAGTATCGCGCCGGCGAGATGGATGACAGCGAGATCGAGGCAGTCAACGGCCGGCTGGCGCCCTCGGTCGGCACCTGCATGGTGATGGGAACGGCCTCGACGATGGCCTGCATCACCGAGGCCCTCGGATTGTCGCTGCCGATGAGCGCAACGATTCCGGCGCCGCACGCCGAGCGCTTCCGCTCGGCCGAAGCCAGCGGACGCGTCGCGGCCGAGATGGCCAAGGCCAAGGGGCCGAAACCGAGCGAGCTGCTGACGCCGTCCGCCTTCAAGAATGCGCAGGTGGTGCTGCAGGCAATCGGCGGCTCGACCAATGGCCTGGTGCATCTCACCGCGATCGCTGGCCGGACCCCGCACACAATCGATCTCGATGCATTCGACCGCATCGGCCGCGAGGTGCCGGTGCTGGTCGATCTCAAGCCATCCGGCGATCACTACATGGAGCATTTCCACCACGCCGGCGGCGTGCCGAAGCTGATGAAGCAGCTCGGTGATCTCATCGATCTCGATTGCCGCTCGATCACCGGCCAACCGCTGCGCGACATCGTGGCTGCCGCCGAGGACGTGCCGGGGCAGGACGTGATCCGCTCGCGCGACGACGCGATCAAGCCGGAGGGCGGGCTCGCGGTGCTGCGCGGCAACCTGGCGCCGCGCGGAGCCGTCATCAAGCATTCGGCCGCGAGCCCCAAGCTGCTGCAGCACACCGGGCGCGCCGTCGTGTTCGAGTCGATCGAGGATATGACCTTGCGAGTCGATGATCCCGCTCTCGACGTCTCGGCGGACGACGTCCTGGTGCTGCGCAACGCCGGGCCCAAAGGCGCCCCGGGCATGCCCGAGGCCGGCTATCTGCCGATCCCGAAGAAGCTCGCGCGCGGCGGCACCAAGGACATGGTGCGGATCTCCGATGCGCGCATGAGCGGCACCGCCTTTGGCACCATCGTCCTTCACATCACGCCGGAGTCCGCCGTCGGCGGGCCGCTGGCGCTGGTCCGGACCGGCGACATGATCCGGCTCGACGTCGCCAAGCGCAGCATTGACCTGCTGGTCGACGACGCCGAGCTGGACCGGCGCCGAGCTGCACTGAAGCAAGCCCCGACGCCGGAATGGGCGGAGCGCGGCTATGCGCACCTCTTTCATGAGACGATCCTGCAGGCCGACGACGGCTGCGATTTCGACTTCATGCGCCGGAAAGGGAAGGGGTGAGCGCAGTCCTACTTTCCTTTGCTGGTGAACCGCTTCACGGCGGCGCGGAATTCATCCGTGTGCATGCAGTTGATGATTGCGTCACGCTCGGCGGCGAGCTGGTCTTCGACCGAGCTGGTCGGCGCGCGGTGGATCAGCGCCTTGGTCGCCGCGATCCCCGCCGGCACATTCTGCGCCAGCCGCGCAGCCAGCGCGTCGGTAGCTGCGACGAGCTCGGAGGCCGGGACGATTTTCGCGACCAGTCCCCATTCGTAAGCCTGCGCCGCCGTGAAGCTGTCCTCGGCCAGGAATATCTGCAGCGCGCGCCGCACACCGACGGTCGCAACGACACCGACCGTGCCGCCGCCGTCGGGCGAGACGCCGAGCTTGGCATAGGCCGGCGTGAAGCGCGCATCCTCGGCCGCAATGCAGAGATCAGCCGCGAAGGCCAGCGACATTCCTGCACCGGCGGCGGAGCCGTGCACGCTGGCGAGCACGATCTTGGGCATGCGCCGCAGGCTCGCGATGAAGGCGTGGTAGTGGTGCAGCAGCTCGCTCACGACAGGCGTGATGGTGTCGGCCTCGGCGGCAGCGCCGACCGTCTGCAGGTCGCCGCCGGCGCAGAAGGCGCGGCCTTCGCCCTTGAGGACGAGCACCCGGATGGTCGGGTCCGCCTCGACCTGCGCCGCGAGCTGTTCCAGGCGCTGCGCGATGGCGAGGTTGATGGCGTTGAACGCTGCCGGTCGGTCCAGCGTGATGGTCGCGATCGGGCCGTCAATGCTCAGGCGAGCGGGGTCCGCGGCTGCGTCCGACATTCAATCCTCCCTTGCATGGTCGTTGCCGCATTTAAAGCGCACAGCAGGCCGGTGACAATGCCGGGGAAGTCTGCGACAACCCGGCTCGGCTGGCATGACGGGAGGTAAACCCGCAGCAGACAAGGCGTGCAAACACGGGATATGGACAGAATGGGGCAGGACGCAGTGACGAAGGGACCGGTTGTGATCGTGGGTGCGGGGCATGCGGGTTTCCAGCTCGCGACCTCGCTGCGTCAGGCAGGCTTTGCCGATCCCATTCACCTGATCAACGACGAGCCGCATCTGCCGTATCAGCGCCCGCCGCTGTCGAAGGCGTATCTCAAGGGAACGGGCGGCCCGGAGACCTTGATGTTCCGGCCGCAGAAATTCTACGCCGACCAGACCATCGATCTCGTCTACGACCGTGTGGTCGCGGTTCAGCGCGAAGCCCGCAAGGTGCTGCTCGCCTCGGGCAAGTCCCTGGACTACGGGCACCTCGTGTTCGCGACCGGTGCGCGCAACCGCCTGCTCGACATTCCCAATGCCAGCCTCCCGGCGGTCCGTTACTTGCGCATCCTCGACGACAGCGAAGCGCTCAGGACCTTGCTGGGCGATGCCAAGCGGGTCGTCGTGATCGGCGCCGGCTTCATCGGTCTCGAATTCGCGGCGACTGCGCGGATCAAGGGCCTCGAGGTCGACGTGCTCGAGCTCGGCGCGCGGGTGATGGCGCGGGCCGTGACCGCCGAGATCTCGGACTACTTCCAGAGGCAGCATGCGGAAGCCGGCGTGCGCATCCATCTCGGCGTGCAGGCCACCAGCATCGAGGCCGACGGCAACAAGGTCACCGGCGTCAGCCTCAGCGATGGTCGGCACATCCCCGCTGACCTCGTCGTGGTCGGCGTCGGCGTGCTGCCGAATGTCGAGCTCGCCGCTGAGGCAGGATTGCAGGTCGCCTCCGGCATCGTCGTCGACGAATATCTGCTCACCAGCGATCCGCACATCTCGGCCATCGGCGACTGCGCCCTGTTCGTCAGCCAGCGCTTCGGCGGGACGCTGCGGCTGGAGTCGGTGCAGAACGCCACCGATCACGCCCGCTGCGTCGCGGCGCGGCTGACGGGCGACGTCAAGCCCTATGACGGACAGCCGTGGTTCTGGAGCGACCAGGGCAATGACAAGCTCCAGATCGCGGGGCTCACCACCGGCTATGACCAGGTCGTGCTGCGCGGTGATCCCACGCAAAAGGCATTCTCCGCATTCTGTTACAAAGAGGGCCGGCTGGTCGGCATCGAGTCCGTCAACCGTGCCGGCGACCATATGTTCGGCCGCAAGTTGCTGGCTGCGGGCGGCACCTTGGATGCAGCCAAAGCCGCTGATCCCAGCTTCGACCTGAAGAGCGCTCTCGCTTAGAGCAGCGCGCGCACCTCCTCTGCGGTCGGCATCGAAGGGCCGGCACCCATCCGCTGCACCGAGATCGATGCGGCGATGTTGGCATAGCCGATCGCATCCGCGATCGCCGCGCCCTGCGACAGCCGCGCGGCCAGCGCGCCGACGAAGCAGTCGCCGGCGCCGGTGGTGTCGACGGCCTTGACCGCGCGGCCTTCGACCAGCCGGGCCTCGGCACCAGAAACCGCGACCGCGCCACGCGCGCCGAGCGTGACGCAGACCGTCTGGTCGTCGCGAGGCTTGAGCGCGCGAACCGCCTCATTCACCTGCTGCGGCGTCGGCGCGTTGCCGAGTTCGATCCCGGCCAGGAAACTGAGCTCGGTTTCGTTCAGCACGAGCACATCGACCAGCGCGAACAGCGTGCTGTCGAAGGCGCTCGCCGGGGCGGGGTTGAGGATCGTGGTGGCGCCGGCCGCTTTGGCACGCTGGAAGAACGCTATAATCGTCGCCTGCGGAATTTCGAACTGGCTGACGGCCACGTCTCCCGAGCCAAGAGACACCTGCGCCACATCGTCGGCGCTGACCTCGGCGTTGGTGCCTGATATCACCACGATCGTGTTGTCGGCTTGTGCGAGCGTGATGATCGCCGTTCCGGTCGACGCGCCCGCGCTGTCCTTCACGGCGGTGAGATCGATGCCCTGAGCCGTGAGAAATGCGCGCAACTGCTCGCCGAAGGCGTCGCGGCCGAGCCGGCCGATCAGCGCCGTCGGCGCGCCGAGCTTGGCTGCGGCGACCGCCTGGTTCGCTCCCTTGCCGCCGGGAAAGTACATCACCGACCGGCCGGCGACGGTCTCGCCGATGCGCGGATGGCGCTCGGCCGTCGCCACCACATCCATGTTGATGCTGCCGGCGACGACGACCCGCCCCATCCGCTTGCTCCCCACAACCGCTAGACGCGCGCCTCGAATTCCTGCCTGACCAGCTCGATGTCGGCGAGGGTCGGCAGGCCGGCCTCGTTGCCGAGCTTCTGGATCTTGAACGTCGAGGCCGCGCGCGCGAACTCGAAATGCTCCTTCCAGCCCTTCGCCGGATTGGCGAGGTACGAATACACATAGGCGCCGTGGAAGACGTCGCCGGCGCCGTTGGTGTCGATCACGCGCTCGCGCGGGATCGGATAGGCCGGCAGCGTATGCACGGCGCCGACCTCGTCATACCAGAGCAGGCCCTTCTCGCCCTGGGTGACGCCGCCAATGCGGCAGCCGCGGCTCTTCAGGTAGTCGAGCATCTTCTCCGGCGTGAGATCCATCTGCTCGCACAGCCGCTCGGCCACGATCGCGACGTCGATATATTCCAGGAGCTCATGGGTGTTGGTGCGCAGGCCGCCGCCGTCGAGCGAGGTCAGGACGCCGGCCTCGCGGCACAGCTTGGCATAATGCAACGCGGCGTCGGGCTGGTGGCCGTCGACATGCAGCGCCCGGCAACTGCCGAGATTGAGCAGCGGGAACGGGTGGATATGCGCATCGTCGCGGCAACGCACGATGGCGCGCTTGCCGTCCTTCGGCATGATGAAGGACAGCGAGGAGGCATTGACCTTCCGGGGGTGGACGGAGATGCCGTATTTCGCGGTCATGTCCTGGAACATCCGCCCGAGCCAGTCATTCGCGACGGTGGCGATCAGGTCGGGCACGATGCCGAGCTTGGCGCAGCAAAATGCCGCAGTCACCGCATTGCCGCCGAACGAGACGGCATAGTCGGAGGCCACGTGCTTCTCGTCCCCCGTCGGCATGTGGTCGGTGATGAACGTCACGTCGATGTAGGTCTGTCCGATGAAGAGGGCCTGCATTGCCATTTCTGTCTCACTAAGGGGTGATCGCGGCCCCGGCGCCGCAGATTAGCAAGCGGTCAAAGCGGATCAACGCTGAAATTCTTCGTCAAATCGTCACCATGGTGGTTGAGATCGGCCGTCTGCTACCGGTGGCCCCCTGCCGCCGGCGCTCGGGTCGCGCTATGGTTGCCGGCCTGCAGAAACGCAGATTCGGGAGTGGAATATGACTGTCTATGCGGGTCCGGTCTTCGAGATGGCCACCAATCAGTTCAACGTGATCGCCGACCATCTTGGCATCCCAGCCGACGAGCGGGACCGGCTTCTCTTGCCGAAGCGGGCGATCACCGTCTCGTGTCCGATCCACAAGGATGACGGCACGATCGCGGTCTATGAAGGCTACCGGGTCCAGCACCTCCTGACCATGGGACCGACCAAGGGCGGCACGCGCTTTGCTCCCACCGTCGACATCGGCGAGGTGGCGGCGCTGGCGATCTGGATGAGCTGGAAGTGCGCCCTCGTCGGGTTGCCTTATGGCGGCGCCAAGGGCGGCGTCAACGTCGATCTGTCCAAGCTGTCCCGGCGCGAGCTCGAATCGCTGTCCCGCCGCTACATGCAGGAGATGATCCCCTTCGTCGGCCCGCATACCGACGTGATGGCGCCCGACATGGGCACCAACGAGCAGGTGATGGCGTGGTTCATGGACACGTATTCCATGTACCAGGGGCAGACGGTGATGGAGATCGTGACCGGCAAGCCGGTGTTCTCCGGCGGCACCTTGGGTCGCCGCGAGGCGACCGGCCGCGGCGTCGCCCATGTGTCGAGGCGGGTGATGGATGAGCTGGGCATCGACCCGACCAAGTCCACCGCGGTCGTGCAGGGCTTTGGCAATGTCGGCTCCTATGCCGCGCTCGGCTTCCACCAGATGGGCATGAAGGTGATTGCGGTCAGCGATCACACCGGCGCCCTCCATGATCCCCGTGGTCTCGACATCCCGGCCTTGATGGCGCACGCCGCCAGGCACGGCAGCATTGCCGGCTTCTCCACCGAGCTCGCCTTCGATCCGCGGGAGATCCTGACCCTGGCCTGCGACATCCTCGTGCCGGCGGCTGTCGAGCGCGTGATCGACGCCAAGGTGGCGGCGAACCTGAAATGCCGCGTCATTGCGGAAGCCGCCAATGGCCCGACCACGCCGGATGCCGATCTGGTGCTCGACCAGCGCCGCAACGAGATCTTCCTCATTCCCGACATTCTCTGCAATTCCGGCGGCGTCATCGTCAGCTATTTCGAATGGGTGCAGGATCTGCAGCAGCTGTTCTGGGAGGAAGAGGAGGTAATGCGCAGGGAGTACCAGATCCTCGACCGTGCCTTCGAGCGCATGCTGACGCGCGGCAAGGCCGACGGCATCTCCCACCGGACCGCGGCGATGGCGATCGGCGTGGAGAAGGTGCGTGCCGCCAAGAACTCGCGAGGGCTGTTTCCGTGATCACCGGCCTCGACCACGTCGTCGTCCTTCTGCAGGACGTCCAGGCCGGCAGCGCCGCCTTCGAGACGCTGCTGGCGCGCAAGCCGTCCTGGCAGAATTCGGGCGAGGGCGCCGACCGCGTCCTGTTCACGCTCGACAATATGAGCCTGGAGCTGATGGCCCCGATGGGCCAGAGCGTGGCGGCCGACCGCATCCGCAACGTCATCAAGATCTGGGGCGAGGGGCTCGCCAGCATCTGCTTTGCCACCAACGACATCGCCAAGATGCATCGCAGATTGGAGCGCGTGGCGCTGAAGCCGGACCCGATCACCGAGGTCGAGAACACCGATCGCGTCTCGGGCCAGACGCTGCATTGGAAGCGCACCCGCGCCATGACCGATCTCACGCGTGGCGTGCGCATGTTCTTCCTCGAGCTTGCCGAGCCGCGCCCGCCGTCCGCCAAGACCGCCGATACGGCCATGCTCGGCCTCGACCATATCGTGATCTCGACCGAGGATCCCGAACGCGCCGCCGCGCTCTACGGCGCGCGGCTCGGGCTCGACATGGCGCTCGACCGCAGCCATCAGGAATGGGGGCAGTTGATGTTCTTCCGCTGCGGCGACCTGATCGTCGAGGTGGTGAAGCGGCCGGTCGCCGGCAACGACAAGGCCCATGACAAGCTGTGGGGCCTGAGCTGGCGTGTCGCCGACATCGAGGCGACGCGCGCGCGGCTGCTCGCCGCCGGCCTGCAGGTCTCCGAGCCGCGCGCCGGCCGTAAGCCGGGCACGCGGGTGATGAGCCTCTACAGCGGCACCTGCGGCATCCACACGCTGATCCTCGAGAAGACCCCGCGCGCGGCGGAGTGAGGTCGAAGCCGAGCCGACGGATGCCCAGGCGATCGACTATCAAGCCTATGTGAACGTGCTGGATGCTGCGCGGAGTGCTGGTGTGAGTCACTTCGTCCTGCTGTCCGCCATCTGCGTGCAGAAGCCGCTGCTGGCGTTCCAGAAGGCCAAGCTGGCGTTCGAAGCGCATCTGCCGGAGCAGGGGCTGACCTACTCGATCGTCCGCCCGACCGTTGAGTCCCGTCTGTCTCCCCGTCATTGCGAGGAGCGAAGCGACGAAGCAATCCAGAGTCGCGTGCGCGGCCCTGGATTGCTTCGCTTCGCTCGCAATGACGATGGTGAGAGTTGTGTCGGGGCGGTGAGACTTAAGCTGACGGAAGTGAGACATGAAGGTCCCATCTCGCGGCGCGTTTTCGCGTCCGAGCTTTGCTGATCGTCCTGCCCTCCTTGGGAAGAGGGCACGGGGAATGCCGGGCGCTGGCCGCACCCATGGCCCGCCTGCGAAAAAAATGCAGGCGGCAGGAACCACAGGTTCAGCCGAGTACACCCGGCATTCCCCGCGCGATGGTTTGACGGCTGC
Source organism: Bradyrhizobium sp. SZCCHNR1051 (assembly GCF_032489615.1). NCBI lineage: Bacteria > Pseudomonadati > Pseudomonadota > Alphaproteobacteria > Hyphomicrobiales > Nitrobacteraceae > Bradyrhizobium > Bradyrhizobium sp. SZCCHNR1051. The sequence continues at coordinate 174,306 of NZ_JAUEYJ010000016.1, forward strand.
TTCGCGTTCTCCCCGGTGCGCCGGGCTTTCTGGCCACCGTTGCCCGCGCGACGCGTGAGCGCCAACGCAGGCGTAATACCAGCATCGGGGTATCAGGACCACGCGACTTGACCGTGCGCATCGCTGCCGTTCGTCGGCGCAGGGATCACCCACGCTGCAGCACCAACACGCCCACCGCATCCCGCACTCGACGTTCGTGACGACCGCGAAGCGCCCCTCTTGTGAGGCGGGACGGGAGAACGTATACATCAATTCTGAAAAAAAGAAAGAGATGTTTTCGAGGAGTGGGTGTTGGCCGGAGCGGGCGAGTATCGCCTTCTTTATGTAGCCGGTCAGACTTTCCGACAGCAGCGCGTAGGGCGGATGAGCGAAGCGTAATCCGCCGCGCCGGCAGCAGTGAACATGCATGTCACAACGCGTCGCTTGAGCGCTGGTTGTGACCGGCGAGGAGATATCGCTGATGAAATGCGGGTCTTTCGACAGCATCCGGCCGTGTCAGCGGCGGATTACGCTTCGCTCATCCGCCCTACAAATCACAGACTGAGGTGCTCCGGTCACTCCGCACAACGTGATCCTCGCCTCAGCCGACCACGCAAGGCACGTTCATGAATCCCCGAAACCGCACCCGTCCGCCGCGCACCGGCACGCCGTCCAGCTGGTAGTTCGGAAACCTCTTCACGAAGCGCGCGATCGCCACCGTGCCCTCCAGTCTTGCCAGCGCCATCCCTGCGCATTGGTGGGCGCCGGTGCCGAAGGCGAGGTGGCGGTTGGCGAGGCGGGTGATGTCGAAGCGTTCGGGATCGTCGAACTGGGCGGGATCGCGGTTGGCAGCGCCGATGCACAGCGTAACGGAGGTGCCGGGCTCGAGCGTGATGTCGCCGAGCGTGACCGGCTCGGTGGTCATGCGGTTGCCGAGCTGGTTCGAGCTCTCGTAGCGCAGGATCTCCTCGACGGCGGTGCGGATCAGGTTGGGGGCCTCGATCAGCCTCTCGCGCTCGGCCGGATGCTGGCACAGCAGGACGAGGCCGTTGCCGATCAAATTGGTGGTGGTCTCGTGTCCGGCATTGAGCAGGAAGATGCAATTGTGCAGGAGCTCCTTTTCGCTCAGACGCTCGCCGTCGGCCTCGCCCTGGATCAGGCGAGTCAGCACGTCGCGCTCCGGATTGCCGGGTGCCGCGCGGCGGCGTGCGACCAGCGTTTCCAGATAGGCGAGGAAATCGCCGACCGCCTGGTTGCCGCGGGCAAGCTGCTCGCGCGTCAGCACCGGCTCCAGCGCGCCGAGGATGGCAAGCGACCAGTCGCGCAAGGGGCCGCGCTCCTCGTGCGGCACGCCGAGCAGGTTGCCGATGACCTCGATCGGGATCGCCGCGGCGAAATCCTCGATCAGCTCGAATCTGTCCTTCGCTGCAATCCGGTCCAGGAGCCCATCGACGAGCGCAATCAGAGCGGGCTCCATCTCGGCGATCGCCCGCGGCGACAGCGCGCCCATGATCAGGCGGCGCACCCGCGTGTGCGCCGGGGGATCGTTGAACACGAGGCTCGTCGTGTGATGCTCGTAGAGCAGCGTGTCGCCATATTTCGGCGCGAACTCGCGCTTCTTGTCGGACGAGAACGTCTTCGTGGCCTTGTAGGCGGTGACGAGATCGTCGTAGCGGGTGAGGAAATAGGAGCCGCTGCGGAGGCGCTTGACCGGCGCATGCTGGCGCAGCGCGCGGTAGGTCGGGTAGGGATCGGCGTAGAACTCAGGCGTCAGGCGCTCGAGATCGAACTGGCTGGCGAGCGCTGCGTCGTCGGTCATCGATGGTCCTCCCGTCCGAGTCTCGTTTGTTGCTGCGACCGTCGCACGGTCGGCAGCAGAAGAAAATGTGCGACCCGGCAGCGCCGGGCACCGAGGGCAGGATCGGACCGCCCGCCCTGCCGCAGATCCGCCGCTTTCAGAGGTATAGAATTGCCTTTGGTGACGGTGAAATCCCGCCAGCGATTTCAGGGACTTGGCCGCCAAACCCTGCTGCGCCGCGGCATCTTTCTTGACATAGATCAAGTGAGTATTTACTCACGGCCGATGTCCACTTTGCGCATGACAAGCGATCTCCGCAGGCAGCTGATCCTCGGTGCAGCCAAGCGCTGCTTCGCGCGTCATGGCTATGCCGGCACCACGACCAAGAGCGTGGCTGCCGCAGCGGCGATCTCGGAAGCGCTGCTGTTCAAGCATTTCCCCTCCAAGGCGGCGCTGTATGCGGAGATCCTCACCGAGGAGTGCGAGACCGACCCGGATTTCGAGGTGCTGCTCAGCCAGGAACCTTCGACCGCGACGCTGGTCATGCTGATGGCCGGGATGGTCCGGCATTTCCTCGGCATTGCCGACGGCCCCAATGAGGAAGAAGAGCAGCGGCTGCGGCTGATGGCGTCGAGCCATCTCGATGATGGCGAATTCGCAAGGCTGCTGTATGCGAAGATCGATGATCTCATCGGCGCCAAGTTCGTTGACTCGCTGGTGACAGCCGTTGCCTCCGGTGACGCCGTGCGCTTAGTGGCCGCGCCCCGCGACCTGTTCTGGTTCGCGCATCACACCGTGTTGATGGCGGCATTGACGCGGCTTCCATCCGTTCCATGTGTGCCGTATGGAACTGCGGCGAGCCTGGAGCGCCAGCTCAGCGAATTCATCCTGCGCGGCATCGGACTGACCGACGCCGCCATTGCGTGCTACCTCGATCACGAATTGTCGCAACCTCCGGTCCGGCCGGCGACGGCAGAAAGTGCATGACATGAACATTGCGACCGAACCCAAGCTCTCCGGAAAGCCGGTCGACGACAAGCCGCGCAAGCGCACCCGCCCGGTGCTGTGGTTCATCGTGATCGGCGGCCTGCTCGCGGCGCTGGTCGGCGGCCTCGTGTGGTTCAACATGTTCCGCGACAAGATGATCGCGCAGTTCTTCGCCAACATGAAGCCGCCGCCGATCAGCGTCACCGTCGCGACCGCGAGCCCGGAGACCGTGCCGAACCTGCTGACGGCCGTCGGCGATCTCGCCGCCGTGCACCAGGTCAACGTGACCTCGGACGTCAGCGGCCGCATCACCGACATCATGTTCACCCCGGGCTCCACGGTGAAGCAGGGCGCGCCGCTGGTGCAGCTCTATGACGCGCCGGATCAGGGCGATCTCGCCAACTACAAGGCCCAGGTGACCGTGGCGCAATTGTCGCTCGATCGCGCCAAGCAGCTGGCATCGCGCCAGTTCGGGCCGCAGGCGACCGTCGACCAGGCCCAGGCCGCCTACGACCAGGCGCAGGCCGGCATCGCCAAGACCGAGGCGCTGATCGCGCAGAAGCTGGTGCGCGCGCCGTTCGACGGCGATCTCGGCGTCCGCAAGGTCGAGGTCGGCCAGTATCTCAGCGCCGGCACGCAGATCGTGTCGCTGACCGATCTGTCGGAGCTGTGGGTGAACTTCACCGTGACGGAGAAGGACAGCGGCCAGCTCAAGGTCGGCCAGACCGTCCGCATCGGCGTCGATGCCTATCCGGGCCGGACCTTCGAAGGCAAGATCACCACGATCGAGCCGCAGATCGCGACCGACACCCGCAACATCCGCGTGCAGGCGACGATCGCCAATCCGGAGCGCATCCTGAAGCCGGGCATGTTCGCCACCGCCACCGTGGTGCTGCCGGAGAAGCCGCCGGTGCTGACGGTGCCGGAGACCGCGGTCGACTACACGCTCTATGGCGACTCGGTGTTCGTGATCAACGAGAAGAAGACCGACGACGGCAAGACCGCGCTGACGGCCGACCGGATCTATGTGCAGACCGGAGATCGCATCAATGGCCGCGCGGTGATCCTGAAGGGCCTGAAGGAGGGCGATCGCGTCGTCGCCGTCGGCCAGCTCAAGATCCAGTCCGGCGCTGCCGTCGCGATCTCGACCGATCCGCCGCCGCCGGTGCCGGCGAAGCCGCCGCGCTACTGAGCGAGCCTCTGAGCCAATGCCGGGCCGCCTCCATGAGGCGGCCCGCCCGCACCCCACCCGCCTCCTGCTGACGAGATTGCCGCGATGCGTTTCACCGATATCTTCATCAAGCGCCCGGTGCTGTCGGTCGTCGTCAGCCTGCTCATCCTGCTGCTCGGCCTGCGCGCGGCGTTCGAGCTGCCGATCCGGCAATATCCGAAGCTGTCCAACACGGTCGTCAACGTCACGACCGTCTATCCCGGCGCCTCCGCCGACCTCATCCAGGGCTTCATCACGACGCCGCTGGAGCAGGCGGTCGCGTCCGCCGAGGGCGTCGACTACATCACCTCGTCCTCGGTGCAGGGCACCAGCACGATCCAGGTCTTCATCAAGCTCAACTTCGATCCGAACCAGGCGCTCACCGAGGTGCTCGCCAAGGTCAACTCGGTCCGCTACCTCATCCCGAAGGAATCCAACGACCCGATCGTGACCAAGACCACGGGGCAGACGACGTCGGTGATGTATCTCGGCTTCTCCAGCGAGGAGCTGTCGGGATCGGCGATCTCGGACTATCTGACGCGCGTGGTGCAGCCGGTGCTGTCGACGGTCGACGGCGTCGCTGCGGCCAACATTCTCGGCGGCCAGACCTTCGCGATGCGGATCTGGCTGAACCCCGAGAAGATGGCCGGCCGCAACGTGTCGCCGACGGATGTCGCGGCGGCGATCGCGGCCAACAACTTCCAGTCCGCGGCCGGCCAGGCCAAGGGCTACTTCATCGTTTCCAACATCACGACGAATACCGGCCTGACCGACGTCAACCAGTTCAAGCGGATGATCGTCAAGGCCAAGGACGGCGGCTTCGTCCGCATGGAGGACATCGCCACCGTCGAGCTCGCGGCGCAGAGCACCGATGCCAGCGTCGCCTTCAGCGGCGAGCGCGCGATCTTCATCGGCGTCGACGCGACGCCGCAGGGCAACCCGCTCAACATCGTCAAGGGTGTGCGCGCGCTGTTCCCCGACCTCGAGCGCAACCTGCCGCCATCGATGAAGATGAAGGTGGCCTATGATTCCACCAAATTCATCCAGTCCTCGATCGACGAGGTCGAGCATACGCTCGGCGAAGCGGTGCTGATCGTCATCGTCGTGATCTTCCTGTTCCTGGCGTCGCTGCGCTCGGTCATCATTCCGGTGGTGACGATCCCGCTGTCGCTGATCGGCGTCTGCACGATGATGCTGGCGTTCGGCTTCAGCATCAATCTGCTGACGCTGCTGGCCATGGTGCTGGCGATCGGCCTCGTCGTCGACGACGCCATCGTCGTGGTGGAGAACATCCACCGCCATCTGGAGGAGGGCAAGGCGCCTGTCCAGGCTGCCCTGCAGGGCGCGCGCGAGATCGTCGGTCCGGTCATCTCGATGACCATCACGCTGGCGGCGGTGTATGCGCCGATCGGCTTCCTCGGCGGTCTGACCGGCTCGCTATTCCGTGAGTTCGCCTTCACGCTCGCCGGCTCGGTCATCGTGTCGGGAGTCATTGCTTTGACGCTGTCGCCGATGATGTGCTCGGTGCTGCTGAAGAGCGCCGATGAGGGCCGCTTCGCGCGCCTCGTCAACCGGGTGTTCGGCGCGATGACGCGCTGGTACGGCCGCCGGCTCGACCGCTCGCTCGACTACCGGCCGGTGACCGCGCTGTTCGCGCTGACGATCCTCGGCCTGGTCGGCTTCCTCTACATGCACACCTCGAAGGAGCTGGCTCCGGAGGAGGATCAGGGCATCGTGTTCTCGATCACCAAGGCGCCGAAATACGCCAACATCGACTACATCAACTTCTACACCGACAAGGTCGACAAGGCGTTCGCGAAGTTCCCCGAGACCGACCTTCGCTTCGTTCTGAACGGCATCCTCGGCCCGCAGGGCGGCTTTGCCGGCATGCTGCTCAAGCCCTGGGACGAGCGCACGCGCTCCTCGATCAAGCTGAAGCCGCTGGTGCAGGCGGAGCTGTCGAAGATCGAGGGCATCAACGCCTTCGCCTTCAATCTGCCGGCGCTGCCGGGCGGCCCCGGCGGTCTGCCGGTGCAGATGGTGATCAGCTCGACCAGCGGCTTCCAGGCGGTCTATGAGCAGATGGCCAAGCTGAAGGACGCCGCGCGCAAGAGCGGAATGTTCATCGTCTCCGACAGCGACCTCGAGTTCAACCAGCCGGTGGTCAAGGTCTGGATCAATCGCAGCAAGGCGAGCGATCTCGGCATCACCATGCAGTCGATCGGCAACACGCTCGCGGTGCTGCTCGGCGGCAACTACATCAACCGCTTCAACCTCGAAGGCCGCTCCTATCAGGTGATCCCGCAGGTGCCGCGCGACAAGCGGCTGTCGCCGGAATCGCTGTCGGGCTACTATGTCGCGACCGCCGCCGGCCAGCAGGTGCCGCTGTCGACGGTGGTCAACATTGAGACCGCGACCGACCCGAACTCGCTGACGCATTTCAACCAGCTCAACTCGGCGACCTTCTCCGCCGTGCCGATGCCCGGCGTCACGGTCGGGCAGGCGGTCGACTTCCTGGAGAAGCAGGCCAAGAACCTGCCGTCCGGCTTCAGCCACGATTATCTCGCCGACGCCCGTCAATACGTCCAGGAAGGCAACCAGCTCGCCATCACCTTCGGCTTCGCGCTGATCATCATCTTCCTGGTGCTGGCGGCGCAGTTCGAGAGCCTGCGCGATCCGTTCGTGATCATGATCAGCGTGCCCATGGCGATCGTCGGTGCCTTGATCCCGCTGTTCTTTGGCCTCGCGACCATGAACATCTACACCCAGGTCGGCCTGCTGACGCTGGTCGGCCTGATCACCAAGCACGGCATCCTGATGGTGGAGTTCGCCAACGAGCTGCAGCTCAACGAGGGGATGGACCGCCGCACCGCCATCGAGACGTCCGCACGCATCCGCTTGCGGCCGATCCTGATGACGACGGCGGCGATGGTCACCGGCTTGATCCCGCTCTTGACCGCGACCGGTGCCGGCGCCGCCAGCCGCTTCTCGATCGGCCTCGTCGTCGTCGCCGGCATGTCGATCGGCACTTTGTTCACGCTGTTCGTGCTGCCGGCCGTCTACACCGTCATCGCCACCGACCACCAGGCCGCCGCCAAGTCGCAGCGCGCGCGGCAGATCGCCCAGTTCGACGCCGAGACCGACCACGCGCTGAAGGCGACGTGAGCAGTTGCTGAAGATCAACGGCGGCTGCTCCTGGCAGTCGCCGTTTTTGTCGGGCCGTCTCTTACTCCCCTTACTGTCGTCACGGCCGGCGGCGCCCGCCGCGGCGCTCAGCACAGCGGCCTCTTAAAGAACAGATGGTCGAGCAGGATCAGCAGAGCGGCGATGCCGATGATGATGAAAAACGCGAAGGCGTAGTGCAAGGACCGATGGAAGTGCGCGCGATAGGCGCGGGAATATTCGTCGGCAGTCACACGGCGGAGCGTGAACCAGCCGCGCCATTCCGGTGCATGGCTCGCCATCAAGACCCGCTCGCGAAACGCCAGCGCCCAGATTACGACGCCAGCCCCCATGTCGACGATCGTCAGCAATCGCAGGAGATCCTCAGCCATTCGAGCTAGCACGGAGAGACCTCGCTCACTGCTCCTGCTGCGGATCGAGCGCGTCGCGCAGGCCGTCGCCGAGGAGGTTGAGCGACAGCACGACGAGGAAGATCGCAAGCCCCGGCCAGATCGCCATCCATGGCGCGTTGGTGAGGAAGCGCTGGGCGGCGTTGAGCATGCTGCCCCAGGACGGCGCCGGCGGCTGCTGGCCCAACCCCAGGAACGAGAGCGCGGCCTCGGCGATGATGGCGGCGGCGACCGATAAGGTCGCCTGCACCAGCAGCGCCGGCATGATGTTCGGCAGGATGTGCCTGACCGCGATCTGCAGGTCGGTGTCGCCGACGCTGCGGGCGGCCTCGACATATTCCTCGACCTTGACGCTCATCACCTCGCCGCGGGTCAGCCGGACGAAGATCGGTGTTGCCGAGACGCCGATCGCGATCATCGCATTGCCGAGGCTCGGCCCCAGGAACGCCGCCAGCGCGATCGCCAGAATCAGGAACGGGCAGGCCAGCATCGCGTCGGTGATGCGGCTGATCAGGGCATCGATGAAGCCGCCGCGGTATCCTGCGAGCATGCCAATGGGGACGCCGATCGCCAGCGCGATGGCGACGGAGATCGCTCCTGCCAGCAGCGAGGCGCGCGCGCCGTAGATGACGCGGGCCAGCACGTCGCGGCCGAGATCGTCGGTGCCGAACCAATGTGCCGCCGACGGCGCCTTGCGGACGAGAGTCCAGCTCGTCTTGATGGGATCGGCGGGCGCCACCAGCGGCGCAAGCACGGCGAGCAGGATGAAGACCGCGATCAGGCCGAGCCCGACCATGGCACCCTTGCGCTTGACGAGGCGGCGCAGGGTGCGCTGCATCGGCCGTTCGAGCGGGGCGAGGGCGCGGGCTCCGTGCGGAGCTGACAGCGTCGTCTCGACCATGTCAGCTCCTCAGCCGCGGGTTGACGAGGACATAGGCGAGATCGGCGATCAGGTTCAGCATGATGTAGACGGTGGCGGTCACCAGCACGACACCCTGCACCACCGCGTAGTCGCGATTGAACACGGCATCGACGATCAGCTTGCCGAAGCCGGGGATCGAGAAGATCTGCTCGGTCAGCACCGCACCGGACAACAGCGTGCCGAGCTCGAGCGCGCCCAGCGTGATGACCGGCGTCAAGGCGTTGCGCAGCGCATGGCCGAGGATGACTTGGCGTTCGGAGATGCCCTTGGCGCGGGCGGTGCGGATGTAGTCGCTGCTCAGAACCTGCAGCATCGCGCTGCGGGTGTGGCGCATCAGGATCGCGGCGATGGCATTGCCGAGCACGAAGGCCGGCATGATGGTGGCGGCGAGGCTGGCCCGCCAGTCCTCGGCGGGCGAGACGTAACCGGAGGCGGGGAGCCAGCCGAGCTGGATCGAGAACAGGAAGATCAGCATGATGCCGAGCCAGAAGTTCGGCGTCGAGATGCCCCACAGCGCAAACAAGTTTGCGGCATAGTCCCAGGCCGTCCCGCGCTTCACGGCGGAAATGATGCCGGCGGGAATGCCGATCAGGAACGCGATCACGATCGCCATCGACGCGAGCTGCAGGGTCACCGGCAGCTTTTGCAGGATGAGATCGCGCACCGGCATCTTGATGCGCAGCGACTCGCCGAAATCGCCCGAGAGCACGCCCTTGATCCAGTAGCCGTACTGAACGGGCAGCGGCTGGTCGAGGCGATACTGCTTGCGGATCTGCTCGATCACCGCCGGATCGCGCTCCTCGCCGGCCATCACCAGGGCGGGATCGCCGGGCAGGAGTTGCTGCAGCGAGAAGATGAGGATGGAGACGAAGATCAGCGTCGGGATGATCTGGCCGAGGCGGCGCGCGAGGAAGGTCAGCATGATCAGCTCTTCCTGCGGCGCTGAAGATGTCGGCCGTCGGATGCAGGTCGCGCCTCCTGCGTTCCCTCCCCCCTTGTGGGGGAGGGACAGGGAGGGGGGTGCCCCAAGCGGGATCGGAGTGCGTGGCACTCCCCACCCCAGTCCTCCCCCACAAGGGGGGAGGGAGCAGAGGGAGTTCGCCGCGTCGGCTGCGCGTCCCGGCGAACAGAGGCCACCTGACCGCTCATTTCAGCTTCAGCCCGACCACGCGCACCAGGCCGTCCGGCATCTGCTTGTAGCCTTCGAGCTTCTTGGTGTGCGCGATCAGGATACGGCGGTGATAGAGGTAGAGGATCGGCTCGTCCTCGATCTCGAGCTTCGTCAGCTTCTCGTAGAGCGCCTTGCGCTGGGCCATGTCGGTCACGAGCCGCGCGTCGCTGAGCGCCTTGTCGGCCTCGGCGTTGGCCCAGACGCTGTAGTTCTGCGGCGCGTTGCGGTGCAGGAACACGTAGCTGTTGCCGTCGGGATCGATGCGGCCGCTCCATGACAGCATGAAGGCCTGATAGTCGCCGGCCTCGGCCTGCTTCAGCGAGGTCGCCAACTCGGTGACCCGGATCTTCAGGTCAAAGCCGGCCTCGGCAGCCATCGACTGCACGACCTGGGCGGCGGCCTCGGTCTCGGCGCCCTTCGGCACCATGAAATCGACCGCGACAGGCGGCGTGACGCCGGCCTCCTTCAGCAGCGCCTTTGCCTTCTCGACATCGCGAGCACGGACAGGGAAGGCCTTCTGATAGTAGGGATGCGAGGGATTGACCCACTGGTTACCCGGCATGAACTCGCCGTTGAAGACGACTTGGTTGAGCGCCTCGCGATCGATCGCGAGGTCGAGCGCCTGCCGCACCTTGGCGGACTGGCTGAGCGGACCCTTGGCCTTGTCCTTGCCGATGTTGAGCGTGATGCCTTGATAGCCGAGCTCGATCGCCGTCGAGAGCGCGAGCTTGGAATCGGCGCGCACGTCCTTGATGTCGGTGGCGAGCACGCGCTCGATCAGGTCGAGCGCGCCGGATTTCAGGTTCGCCAGCCGCACGGTGGCGTCGACGATCGGCTGGTAGACGATCCTGTCGATGAAGACGTTGTCCTTGTTCCAGTAGTCGGCGAACTTCTCGAATACGATCTTGTCCTGCTGGACACGTTCGACGAATTTGTAGGGACCGGCACAGACCGGGCGCAGGCCGAACTTGTCGCCGGCCTCCTTGGCCGCCTTCGGCGACACCATCATGCCGGCGCGGTCGGTGAGCTGGGCGATCAGCGGCGAGAATGGCGCCTTCAGGACGAGCTTGATCGTCAAGGGATCGACGACGTCGATATGATCGAGCGACGCCAGCTCGGGCTTGCGGAACGAGCCGGGGAGGGTGAGGTGGCGGTCGAGCGAGAATTTGGCGGCCTCAGCGTCGAACGGCTCGCCGTCGTGGAATTTCACGCCGGGCCGCAGCTTGATGATGACCTCCTTGCCGTCGGCCGAGGTCTCCTGCGACAGCGCCAGCTGCGGCACGATGTTCAGCTTCTCGTCGATGTCGAACAGCTTGTCGCAGGTCGCGGCGAAGACGATGCGGCCGACATAGGTGCGGGCCATGGTCGGATCGAGAACGTCGGGGTCCTCGGCAAGGCCGATGCGCAAGGTGGTCTGCGCCTGCGCGACCGGCCCCCAAGAGGCCACGACAACGGCCGCGACCGCGGCCAAGCACCAGTTCCTCATCATCCGATGTCCCTCACGCGAATGCAGCCTGCGTTGTTGCACTATCAATACCAACCCCGATCACGTGCCATGCTTCCGGCTTGGTCATGTCTGGTTCGCGAGCGCGGCGGCGATGCCGGCATCAATCGTGGCGCGATCCGTGATCCCTGCAGGATTGTCGCGCGTCGGCATGAACTGCCGGAATACGGCCCAATGCTTGCGGCTGACGGTCTCCAGTCGTTCGAGCTCTGCCAGCGGATCGGGGTGATCGTCGACGCGCAGATCGAGCTCGGACCATTCCTCCTTGCCGTGGACGAGGAGGGCAGCGGACTGTTTGCCGCGCTTGTCGCCGCCGGCGGCCTCGCCGGCCTTCATGGCGGCGATCAGGCGCAGGGCGAGGGGCAGAGCGCTGTTGGCGAGAAAGGCGTTCGCGGTCTCGTTCAGCACTTGTGGGCCGGCCAGCATGTTGCCGGCAATTGAAAAGCCCCGGCCTTCGAGATGGCCGCACCAATCGATGCAGTCGCGGCCGGTGTGGGCGGCAATCTGGCCGTTGCGATCGAGGATGTGGAGCTGGCGGCTCTCGCGGCCGGGATCGGCAGATGTCAGCAGTTGCACGATCTCGCGCGGATGCCGGCCGTCGCGCAGCAGCGTGACGCCGTCGATGCCGTAATAGGGATTGACCAGCGCCTGGGTGGCGATGCCGCCGTGGCCGGCGACGATGAAGGGCACGCGCGCGCCGACGGCGAAGAAGCGGGTGGCGACGGCGATGCCGATCTGGCCGGTGAGATCGTCCTTGGCAATGATCGACCAGGTCATCGTCGCGTCGCTCTCTTATCGTCCGGCCGCGTAACCCTGCATGCCCCGCGGATTGGCCGCGGCGCGGCGGCGGCGGCCCACGCGGGAGGCCGCGGTGAGGCGGCCCTCCGACCAGTCGGGGCCGACTTCGACCACATGGCCGCGGCGGCGCAGCTCCTCGACGGTCGCCTTGGGCACGCGGCCCTCGACCACGAGCACGCCGGGGCGCGCGGTGCGCGGCCAGAACGAGATCGGGAAATGCTCGGAGTGCCACGCCGGCGCGTCGATCGACTCTTGCAGGTTCATGCCGGCATGGACGTGGCGCAGGAAGAACTGCGTGTTCCACTGGTCCTGCTGGTCGCCGCCGGGCGAGCCCCAGGCGACGTAGGGTTCGCCGTCGCGCAGCGCCATGGTCGGCGACAGCGTGGTGCGCGGACGCTTGCCCGGCACCAGCGCGGCCGGATGATCCTCCTCCAGCCAGAACATCTGCGCGCGCGTCCCCAGGCAGAAGCCGAGCTCGGGGATGACCGGCGATGATTGCAGCCAGCCGCCGGAGGGCGTCGCCGAGATCATGTTGCCTTGGGAATCGATGATGTCGAAATGCACGGTGTCGCCGCGCACCTCGCCGAAGCGGCCGACGGTCGGCTCGCCCGAGCCCATTGCGCCGACGGCCTCGCGGTGGCCTTGGGCCTCGCGCAGCTTCACCTTGGCGCCGTAGCCGTCGAGCGTGCCGGGACGCAGCTCGAGCGAGGCCTTGTCGGTGATCAGCTTGCGCCGCTCGTCGTTGTAGGCATCGGACAGCAGCATGCCGATCGGGATGTCGGCAAACTTCGGATCGCCGTAGAACGCTTCGCGGTCGGCGAACGCAAGCTTCGCCGCTTCGATCTGCCAATGGATGAAGTCGGGTCCGGTCGGATCGAGGCCGTCGAGCGCAAATCCCTTGAGCAGTGCGAGCTGCTGCAGCAGCACCGGGCCCTGGCTCCAGACGCCGGCCTTGCACACGGTGTAGCGGCCGTACTCGTAGGTGAGCGGCGCCTCGATGGTCGGCTGCCAGCGCGCCATGTCGTCGGCGGTCAGCACGCCCTTGTGACGCGAACCCGAGACGTCCATCACCTCCTGCGTCCGGCAGAAGCGGTCGATCGCCTCGGCGACGAAGCCCTGCGACCAGGCCTTGCGCGCGCGCTCGATCTGCGCGTCGCGATCACCACCCGCGCTTTCGCCTTCGCTCAGGATGCGCGCGTAGGTTTCCGCAAGCTGTGGATTGGTGAACAGCGTGCCCGGCCTCGGCACCTCGCCATTGGGCAGATAGAGCGCGGCCGAGGTCGGCCAATGCGTCTTGAACAGTTGCTCGACGGTCTGGATCGTCGCGGAGACGCGCTCGACCAGCGGATAGCCGTCGCGCGCGTACGAAATTGCCGGCTCCAGCACGTCGCGCAGCCGCATCGTGCCATAGTCGCGCAGCAGCAGCATCCAGGACTCGAAGGTGCCGGGCACGCAGGCCGCGAGCAGGCCGGTGCCGGGCACCATGTCGAGGCCTTCGCGCTTGTAGTGCGCAATGGTGGCGCCTGATGGCGCCGGGCCCTGGCCGCAGATGACCTCGGTGCGTCCGCGCGTGACGTCGTGCAGGATGATCGGCACGTCGCCGCCGGGACCGTTCAGATGCGGCTCCACCACCTGCAGGGTGAAGGCCGCCGCGACGCCGGCATCGAAGGCGTTGCCGCCGCGCTCCAGCATCGCCATGCCGACGGCGGTGGCCAGCCAGTGCGTCGAGGTGACGACGCCGAAGGTGCCGTCGATCTCGGGGCGGGTCGTGAAGGGATCGGGGTTGATGAAGCTCATGGCCGGCTTTGCCTATCCTATCGAGTCGCCGTCATTGCGAGCGAAAGCGAAGCAATCCAGGACCGTGGATGACGCCCTGGATTGCTTCGTCGCTTCGCTCCTCGCAATGACGATCCATTCAAATTTCGCCTCATCGCTCATCACAACTCAGGCCGGCACAGCGGCCGCGGCCGGCTGGTTCACCGCATGGCAGGCAACGCCGCCGATCAGCTCGGGCGCCTGCTGCCGGCACAGATCGAACGCGAGGGGACAGCGTGGGTTGAAGGTGCAGCCCGGAGGAGGGTTGATCGGGTTCGGGATCTCGCCCTTGACCGGAATGCGCTGGCGGCCCGACATCGACAGGTCCGGCACCGCGCCGAGCAGCATCTTGGTGTAGGGCATGCGCGGATCGCTGAACAGCGTGCGGCCGTCCGCGATCTCGACGATGCGGCCGAGATACATCACGCCGATGCGGCTCGCCATGTGGCGCACGACCGCGAGATTGTGGCTGATGAACAGATAGGTCAGGCCGAACTTGTCCTGCAGGTCGCGCATCAGATTGAGGATCTGCGCCTGTACGGAGACGTCGAGCGCCGAGGTCGGCTCGTCGCAGACGATGAACTCGGCCTCCGAGGCGAGCGCGCGCGCGATGGCGATACGCTGGCGCTGCCCGCCGGAGAATTCGTGCGGAAACTTCTGGCCGTCGTCGGGATGCAGGCCGACCAGGGTCAGCAGCTCGCCGACGCGGTCCTTGATCTGGCGCTCACCCTCGATGATGTCAAAGGCGCGGATCGGCTCGGCGATGATGCTATCGACGCGGAAGCGCGGATTGAGGCTCGCGTAAGGATCCTGGAACACCATCTGGATGCGGCGGCGCAGCGTGCGCCGCACCTGGGCCTGGCGCGCATCGCTCATCGACACGCCGTCGATGATCACCTCGCCCGACGTCGGCGGCAGCAGCCCGACCACCATGCGCGCGACCGTGGTCTTGCCCGAGCCGGATTCGCCGACCAGCGCGAAGGTCTCGCCCTTCCTGATCCCGAAGCTGACGCCGTCGACCGCCTTCAGGAACTCCTGCGGCTGACGCTCGATCACGCGGTTGAGCCAGGGTTTCGAGACATCGAAGACCCGGCGCAGGTTCTTGACCTCGACGAAATCGGTCATGCCGCGGTCTCCGTGGCGCGATCGTACAGATGACAGGCGACCGCCTGCGTGCCCTGGCGCAGCGGCTCCGGCCGATCGACGCGGCAGCGATCGAAGGCGAAGCTGCAGCGCGGATTGAACGAGCAGCCGGGCGGGATCGCGGACAGCCGCGGCATCGAGCCTGGGATCTGCACCAGCCGCTTCTCCTCGCCCGCGAGCGTCGGGATCGCACCCATCAGGCCCTTGGCGTAGGGGTGCAGCGGGTTATTGATCACCTCCTGCACCGGGCCGATCTCGGCCACGCGGCCGGCATACATCACCGCGACGCGGTCGCAGGTCTCGGCGATCACGCCCATGTCGTGGGTCACCAGCATCACGGCGGTGCCGTGGTCGCGGCCGAGCCGCTTGATCAGCGAGATGATCTGCGCCTGCACGGAAACGTCGAGCGCGGTGGTCGGCTCGTCGGCGATGATCAGCTCCGGCTCGGCGCACAGCGCCAGCGCGATCACGACGCGCTGGCGCATGCCGCCGGAGAATTCGTGCGGATAGCCGTCGATGCGCTTCTCGGGCGCCGATATGCCGACCTCGGCGAGCAGGTCGATGGCTCGCTTGCGCGCCTGCTGCTCGGTGAGGTTGGTGTGGGTCCTGATGGTCTCGATGATCTGGTCGCCGACGCGATACAGCGGATTGAGCGAGGTCAGCGGATCCTGGAAGATCATGCCGATGCGCTTGCCGCGCACCTTGCGCATCTCCTCCGGCGGCAGATTGTCGACACGCAATCCCGAGAGCTGGATCTCGCCGCCGGAGATGCGGCCCGGAGGATCGATCAGGCCGATCACGGCGAGGCCGGTGACGGATTTGCCGGCACCGGATTCGCCGACGACGCCGAGCACCTCGCCCTTGGCGATGTCGTAGGAGACGCCGTCGATCGCGCGCAGGGTGCCGCGCCGGGTCGCGAACTCGACCTGCAGGTTGCGCACGGACAGAACGGGGGCGGTCATGAGCTCAAGCCTCGGAAGGACGCATTCGCGCGGGTCATCGCAGTTTCGGGTTGAGGGCGTCGCGCAGCCAGTCGCCGAGCAGGTTGATGGCGAGGATCAGTCCGGCCAAAGCGATGCCGGGGAAGGCGACGATCCACCATTCGCCAGCGAACAGATAGTTGTTGCCGATCCGGATCAGGGTCCCGAGCGAGGGCATCGTTTCGGGCATGCCCGAGCCGAGGAACGACAAGGTCGCCTCGGTGATGATCGCCAGCGCCAGGTTGATGGTGGCGATCACCAGCACGGGACCGGTGGTGTTGGGCAGCACGTGGCGCAGCATGATGACGGGCGCGGGCAGGCCGATCAGCTGAGCTGCGGCGACGTAGTCCTTGTTCTTCTCGACCAGCACTGAGCTCCGCACCGTGCGCGCATATTGCACCCAGAAGGAGAGGCCGATCGCCAGCACGAGCACGACCAGCATGCTGAGCCAGTCCAGCCGGTTGCCGGACACCGACTTGGCGATGCCGTTGACCAGCAGAGCGATCAGGATCGGCGGAAAGGTGAGCTGGACGTCGGCGATGCGCATGATCACGGTGTCGACCCGGCCGCCGAAATAGCCCGCGATCAGGCCGAGGCCGATGCCAAGCGCGCCGGAAAAGGCGACGCCGAGAATGCCGACCAGGAGCGAGATCCGCAGGCCGTAGAGGATGGCCGAGAGCACGTCGCGACCCTGCTCGTCGGTGCCGAGCAAAAACGGGCTCTGTCCGTCGGCGGTCCATAGCGGCGAAATCCGCGAGTTCAACAGCTGCAATTGGGCCGGGTCGAACGGGTTCTGCGGCGACAGCAGCGGCGCGAAGATCGCCAGCAGGAAGAACAACAGCGTGATCACGGCCGCGGCGACCGTCAGCTTGGAGCGGCGGAAGGAATAGAACAGGTCGCTCGCAAGCGCACGCTTCAGCCATCCGTCGGTGGCGCGCGGCGTCTCGACGGGAGTGGGATGAGGAAGGGCTGCGTCGCTCATGATCAGGCCGGCCGGCTGATGGTCGCGCGCAGGCGCGGATCGACCACGGTGTAGAGGATATCAACCACGAGATTGATGGTGACGAAGATCAGCGACACCATCATCAGGTAGGCCGCCATGATCGGGATGTCGACGTTCTGCACCGCCTGCACGAACAACAGGCCCATTCCCGGCCATTGGAACACCTGCTCGGTGATGATCGAGAACGCGATCACCGAGCCGAACTGCAGGCCGACCACGGTGATCACCGGCACCAGCGTGTTGCGCAGCGCGTGGCCGAAATGAATCGCGCGAGTGGTCAGCCCGCGGGCGCGGGCGAAGCGGATGTAGTCGGTGCGCAGCACCTCGAGCATCTCGGCGCGGACCAGCCGCATGATCAAGGTCATCTGGAACAGGCCGAGCGTGATCGAGGGCATGATCAGCGCCTTCCAGCCTGAGACGGTGAACAGGCCTGATGTCCACCAGCCGAGCCTGACGGTGTCGCCGCGGCCGAACGACGGCAGCCAGCCCAGCGTGACCGAGAACAGATAGATCAGGAGGATGCCGATCAGGAAGGTCGGCAAGGAGATGCCGATCAGCGACACCATCTGGAACAGCTTGGCGAGCAGCGAGTCGCGGTGCAGCGCCGAGAACACGCCCATCAGGATGCCGAAGAACAGCGCCAGGATCGTCGCGCAGATCGCAAGCTCCAGCGTCGCCGGCATGCGCTCCTTGAGCAGATCGGAAACCGGCTGCCGGAACTGATAGGAGACGCCGAACTTGAACTGCGCCGCGTCGAACAGATAACGGCCGAACTGGACGATGAAGGGATCGTCGAGGCCGAGCGACTGGCGGATGCTGGCCCGTTCCGCGGCCGACGCGTCGATCGGCACGATCTGGCTCACCGGATCTCCGGCGAAACGGAACATGGCGAACGCGATGATTCCGACGGCGATCATGACGCCGATGGCCTGAATTGCTCGGCGAAGCGCGAAGGCGAGCATCTGATCCTTTCAGATCCTTCGAGATGCGGCGGCGCGTAGCACTTGCCGCAGGAAATGAAAAGTCCCGAAAAGCAGTTCTGCTTTCCGGGACTAGTCGTCGCGTGTGGACTACTCGGTCTTGGTGGCGAGGAACAGCAGCACGGCGTTGTCGGCGCGCAGCGGGATCTTCACCTTCTTCGAGACGCCCCAGGCCACCGCCTGCTGATGCAGCGGGATGTAGCCGTAATCCTTGATGCCGATCTCGAAGGCCTGCTTGATCAACTGATCGCGCTTGGCGGTATCGGTCTCGACCAGGACCTTGTCGGTCAGGGCGTCGAACTCCTTGTTGCAGTAATTGCCGAGATTGGCTTCGCCGCGGGTGGCGTCCTTGGCGTCGTCACGGCAGCCCATGATGTCGTGCATCACGTTGTGGGCGTCCATCGACGACGGCGTCCAGCCGAGCAGGAAGAACGAGGTGTTGTAGCCGCCGGGCTTCAGCACCTTGGCGAAGTACTGCGCCTTGGGCTGCGCATTCAGGTTCACCTTGACCCCGATGCGCGCGAGCATGCCGACGACGGCCTGGCAGATCGCGGCGTCGTTGACGTAGCGGTCGTTGGGGCAGTCCATGCCGACCTCGAAGCCGTCGGGATAGCCGGCCTCCGTCAGCAGCTTCTTGGCCGCGTCGGGATCGTATTTCGGCCGCGTGAACTCCTTCGACAGCGCATAGAGCTGCGGCGCGATCATCAGCGCCGACGGCGTCGACAGGCCGCGCATGACGCGGGTCTTGATCAGCTCGATGTCGATGGCCTTGTAGAACGCTTCGCGGACACGAATGTCCTTGAACGGATTCTTGCCCTTGACGTTGGAGTAGAGCAGCTCGTCACGGGTCTCGTCCATGCCAAGGAAGATCGTGCGCAGCTCGGGCCCCTTCAGGACCTGGGCGTTCGGGCTGGAATCGACGCGGCCGATATCCTGCACCGGGACCGGCTCGATGATGTCGACCTCGCCGGACAGCAGCGCGGCGACGCGCGTGGCGTCGGAGGCGATGGTGGTGAACACGATCTCCTTCAGATTGTGCTCGGGCTTGCCCCACCAGTTCGGATTGACCTTGAACACGGTCTTCACACCGGGCTGATGGCTCTCGATGATGAAGGGGCCGGTGCCGTTCTCATGCAGCGCGGCGTAGCTCGGCGTGGTTGCCGACACCGGGGTCGGCGCGACCGAGTTGTTGTCCTCGCACCACTTCTTGCTCATGATGTACCACGTATCCCATTGCGAGATCAGGATGGGATTGGGGGCATCGAGCTTCACGTCGACCGTGTAGTCGTCGACCTTGATGAATTTTGCGTCCGGCGGAACGTTGGACAGGAAGTTGGAG
This sequence comes from Bradyrhizobium sp. SZCCHNR1051, assembly GCF_032489615.1. Lineage (NCBI taxonomy): Bacteria > Pseudomonadati > Pseudomonadota > Alphaproteobacteria > Hyphomicrobiales > Nitrobacteraceae > Bradyrhizobium > Bradyrhizobium sp. SZCCHNR1051. Next base: position 193,507 of record NZ_JAUEYJ010000016.1, read on the forward strand.
CCGGTGGCGCGGACGCGATCGGCGGAGAAGATCACGTCGTCGGCGGTGAAGGGTTCGCCATTGTGGAACTTGACGCCCTTGCGCAGATGGAAGCGCCAGCGGGTCGGCTCGGGCGTTTCCCAGCTCTCGGCCAGCGCGGGGACGATCTTCAGGTCCTTGTCGCGCGCGGTCAGTCCCTCATAGACGTGGGCATGGTGCGCAATCGTGGTCGATTCCTTGAAGGTATAGGGATCGAGCGACTTCAGGGTGCCCTGGTTGGCGTAGCGCAGGGTCTGGGCCGAGGCCGGCATGACGGCGAGGCCGAATGCGACCGCTGCCGCGATGAGCAGGGATTTGCGTCCCGACATATGTTCAAATTCTCCGCGTTTGACGCTTGTTTTCTCGGCAGGCGCGATTGTGTCCGGCCTGCCTTGCTTCGAAGTTCGTGATTTCTGCAGCGCCTCTTGCACGAACTTCAAGAAGCAACAAGACGCCGGGCGATATGCTTGCAAGTCTGATGCCGCGCCGGAATGAACTGATCCCGTTGGCTCTGGCCTGGCGGTGCGCCGTACGACCCGCGGCAGATCGATCAGAATATGTTGCCAGAGTTCAGCGGCGGCACACAAGTGCAGTTTGTTTAAGCCTAAACGATAAGGTTATCCCCCGCCGCCGCTGTGCGGCGCACGCGGGGGGCGGCGTCCGGGATGGGCGGAAGGCTCCCGGATTGACCATGTCCCGGGAATTGCGCACCTGCAGCAAGGCGCCGCTTGCTAGAAGGGGGGCGGCGCGGTGATACTGGACACCCCCTGCCGCGAGTCCGGGATCGGCGTTCCTGGTGAAGGGAGCCCGGCCCGGGCTGGCGTCGGGATGGTTCGAACAGCGGAGCGGACATGAAAGTCAATATCGAGATCGATTGCACACCGCTCGAAGCGCGGCAGTTTTTCGGACTTCCCGATGTCGGTCCGATGCAGGCCGCGGTCATGGACCGGCTGCAGAACCAGATGACGAGCAACATCGACAAGCTGACGCCCGAAGCCATCATGCAGAGCTGGTTCACCTTCGATCCCCGCCTGGCCGAACGGTTTCAGGACCTGATGCTGACCATGACGGGCCTCGGCGGCAGCCGCTCGAACGACAAGAAGTCGGCCTGACGCGGCCGACGGCTGCACGGATTTCGCTTGCGCGGAACTCCGAAGAGAAGCGGCGTGACGTCACGGCATGGAGCAGGCTCCACGCCGACGCCGAAGACCGGTCGAAAAAGGCCGGCTGAACAGCTTCAGGGGAGGATGCATGACCGATCCGTCTTGGATGCCGGCGCTGCAGTTCGCGACGACCAACGGCATTCGCATGGGCTATTACGAGGCGGGCCCCGTCAGCGACCGGCCGCCGATGATCCTCTGTCACGGCTGGCCGGAACTGGCCTTTTCCTGGCGGCATCAGATCAAGGCGCTGGCCGAGGCCGGCATCCGCGTCATCGCACCCGATCAGCGCGGCTATGGCGCGACCGACCGGCCGGAGCCGGTCGAGGCCTATGATCTCGAGCATCTCACCGCCGACCTCGTCGGTCTGCTCGATCACCTGAAGATCGACAAGGCGATCTTCGTCGGTCACGACTGGGGCGGCTTCGTCGTCTGGCAGATGCCGCTGCGCTATCCGCAGCGTGTCGCCGGCGTCGTCGGCATCAACACGCCGCATCTGCCACGCGCGCCCGCTGATCCCATTGCCATCATGCGTAAGCGGTTCGGCGACATGATGTACATCGTGCAGTTCCAGGATCCCGCACGCGAACCGGATCGCATCTTCGGCAGCCGCGTCGCGGAGACCTTCGATGCCTTCATGCGCAAGCCGCTGCCGCGCAGCGATGCGCCGCCGACGGAGCCGTCGGCCGGCGGGATCGCAGCCTCGCCATCGCTCAACCTGGCGTTCCCACAGATGATCGCGGCCTATGACGCCGCCAAGGACATGCGGCAGCCGATCCTGTCGGAGGCGGAGAAGCAGGTGTTCGTCGACACCTTCACACGCACCGGCTTCACCGGCGGCATCAACTGGTATCGCAACATGACGCGGAACTGGCAGCGCTCGGAAGGGCTCGATCATACGATGCGGGTGCCGGCACTGATGATCATGGCGGAGAACGACGCCGTGCTGCCGCCCTCGGCCGCTGACGGCATGGAGAAGCTGGTGCCGGACCTGGAGAAACATCTCGTCCGCGACAGCGGCCATTGGACGCAGCAGGAGCAGCCCGCGGAGGTCAGCGCCAAGCTGATCGAATGGCGGCGGCGACGGTTCGGTTGAAGAACGGCCGAGGCAGATTGCACGTCCGAGTGAGAGGCTGCGGCCGAGCCAAACAACAACAACAGGTGTCGTCAAGCCTGCCGACGCAGCGCGTCGGCTCTCCTAAGCCGCCTGCGCATTCGCGCCGTGCGCGTGCTCGGCGATCGCGTCGATGATCTGCGGCCACATCGGCCGCGGAGTGGCGTGGCCCATGCCGTCGATCATCAGGAGCTTGGCATTTGGAATCGACTCCGCGGTGTCCTTGCCGGCGGTGGGATGAACCAGCGGGTCGACCTTGCCGTGGATCACGAGTGTCGGCGCCGTCACCAGATGCAGCCGCGGCTTGCGGCTGCCGGAGGCCAGGATCGCGCGCAACTGACGTCCGACGCCGGCGGGATTGATGCCGCGCGCGAAGCAGCGTTCGGCGAGCGCCACGTCATTTGCCTCGTCCTCGGGAAATGAGCCGACGCGCAGCGCCTTCCAGGTCTTCTGGAAGCGCTTGATGTACTCGTCCTTGGTCTTCGGCGGCGGCGCCATCAGCAGCATCGCGACCTCGCGCGTCGGCGGCGGGATACGCGGATTGCCGGTCGTCGACATGATCGACGTCAGCGAGCGCACGCGATGCGGAAAGGAGATCGCGATCTCCTGCGCGATCATGCCGCCCATCGAGGCGCCGACCAGATGCGCCGACTTGATGTCGAGCGCGTCCATCAGGCCGACCGTGTCCTTGGCCATGTCGAGCAGCTTGTAGGGTGCGGAGACGGGAATGTTGAAGAAGCGCAGCTTGATCAGCTCGAACGGCGTCAACCGGCGACCGCCATGCAGCTTGCTCGACTGGCCGATGTCGCGGTTGTCGAAGCGGATCACGCGGAAGCCGCGGCTTGCGAGCTGTTCGCAGAACTCATCATACCAGATGATCATCTGCCCGCCGAGGCCCATGATCAACACGAGGGGAGGGGCAGCCGGGTCGCCGAAGATCTCATAGCAGATGTCGATACCGTTGGCGCGCACAGTCTGCGGCAGCTGATGAGCAGTTGCAGTCACTTGATCCCTCGTTCAAAGCCTTGGAACCCTCTATGGCATGGGTCTGTTGCTTGAGAGAAGCAAGCTACAAGTTCTCCCGCACCGCAACGAAGGCGTGCTATGAGAGGTTGTGTTTGAGTCTTGTGTTGGTCTGAAGGAGCGTGCCGATGGCGAACAAATCCGGCGACCCGATCGCATTCTGGCAGCAGATGGTCGGTGAGATGCAGAGGAGCTTCAGCGCCTTCACGCGGCTGCGCCCGATGGGCGTGACGCCCCGTCCATCCTCCAATGATCCCGCAACTGGTTCAGGAAACGGACAGAAGCCCATGGTCGATCTGATGGAAAACTACTTCGCCGGCATGAACGTGCCGAGCCGTGGTCAGCTCACCGCCTTGAATGAGCGGCTCGCCTCCATCGAGGGCGAGCTGGCGGAGACGCGGGCGCTGTTGAAGGAGCTGCTGGCTTCCACACAGGTGCCTGCGAAGGCGCTCGCCGATCCCGCTCCGCAGTTGAACGAGATCAAGAGCATGCTGGATTCGCTTCTCTCCGCGTCCAAGGCGGCCGCGCCAGTCGTGGCGCCGCCGCGCGACGTCACGCCGGACTTGAAGGGGATCAAGGACTTGCTCAACGAGCTTCTTGCCGCAACCAAGGCTCCGCAACCGGCGGCAAAACCCGCCGTCGACGTCACGCCTCAGTTGAGCGAGATCAAAGCATTGCTCGACCAGGCGCTGAACGCTGCCAAAGCACCCGATCCGTCACCGACAGTCGCGATCGAGGCAGAGCTGCGCGAAATCCGGGCCATGCTCGACACGATGAAGCCGTCGCAGCCGGTCGACGCCGCGCCCAAGGCTGATGATGCGGCTCCAAAGCCGGCCGAGCCGGCCCGGTCGGGGAAGAACCGCAACAAGAAGCACGGCGGCGCCCCTGCCGAGCACTGAGGGTCGCCCGAACGCCCCGACTTGCGCGGGGCGCTCTGAGGTGGCGAGTCCTTACCTCTTATCCCAAGATGGTGCATTGCAACATTTATGTTGCGACGCACCATTCGGAATGATATAGCTGAGCCACTCCGGTTTCATAAGGGACGGAGTGAGCCCATAGCTCAGAACCATTGAGGATGGAGACAGCCATGACCACCGAGACCAATACCGTGTTCGACACCGTCAAGGATGCCTTTGCACCGGTGACCGACGCGTTCAAGAACCTGCAGACGATGGAAGTGCCGGAGTCCGCGCGGGAGTTCGTCAAGAAGACCGCGTCGACCGCCAAGGAGCGCGCTGCGGAGGCCCTCGCTGGCTCCGAGAAGGTGACGTCGGCGATCGAGACCGCTGTGTTCGACGGCGTGACCGAGGCCGGCAAGATCAGCCGCAACATTCAGCAGGCGCTGTATCAGGACACCGAGGCCTTCTTCGACGGCATCGATCGGCTGGCGTCCGCCAAGTCGATCAGCGAGGCCGTCCAGATCCAGGGTGAGCTGGCCCGTGCCCGTGGCGAGGCGCTCGTCGCCCGAGCCAAGTCGACCAGCGAGTATGTCGGCAAGCTCGTCACCGAGGGTGCCAAGCTCGCCCAGGAGAACATGGCCAAGGCCTACAACAAGACCGCCTGAGCGCGTCTCGCGCGTCAGACGATCGACCTGCAAGGCCCGCATCGTGCGGGCCTTTTCTTTTGCGATCGGGTGAAACCGGCTAAAGCCTTCGCCATGCCGCAGCCGCTGTCCCGGATCGTCCATCAGCTCAAGAGCGAGCCGTCGCGCACGGGGTCGCTGATCATCACCGTGTTCGGCGACGCCATCGTGCCGCGGGGCGGCAGCGTTTGGCTCGGCACCTTGCTCGCCTTCTTCGAAGGGCTGGCCATCGACGGCAGCGTAGTGCGCACGGCGATGTCGCGGCTGACGGCGGAAGGCTGGTTCGAGCGCACCAGAATAGGCCGCAACAGCTTCTATCGCCTGACCCGGCGCGGCGAGCAGACCTTCGCCGGTGCCACCCGCCACATCTACGATTCGCCGCCGGCGGAATGGAACGGCAGCTTCGAATTGCTGCTCATCGGCAGCGCCGATGATCGCGAGCAGGCGCGCGCCGCCCTGCGCGATGCCGGTTTCGGCAGCCCGCTGCCCGGCGTGTTCGTGGCCCCCGCGAGCATCGCCGTCCCTGACGCTGTGGAGGGGGCTGTCCGCCTGCAGGCCTCCGCCGGCTCCGACATGGCGCGGCGGCTGGTGGCCGAGAGTTGGGCGCTGGAGCGGACGGCGGAGGCGTACCGCAAGTTCACCGCCTCCTTTGCGCCGCTCAAGGACAGCATCGCGCGCGGCGAGGCGCTCTCCGCCGGCCAGGCCTTCACCGCGCGGATCCTGCTGATCCACCACTACCGGCGCATCGTGCTGCGCGATCCGCTGCTGCCGGCTGAGTTGCTGCCGGGGAATTGGCCGGGACGGCAGGCCCGGGCGCTGTGTGGCGAGATCTATCGGTTGCTGCTGCCGGGTTCCGAGCGCTGGCTCGACGCCCATGCGACCAACGATCAGGGCCCGTTGCCGGAGGCCGGCGCGGCGCTGCAGCGGCGTTTCGCCGACGTGCATGAGGCACCCTGATATATTACAGAATTCGATTGCACGGATAAAATATCGTTATATATTGGCGGCAACCAAGTCCTGGGAGGACGCCGCCGCATGTACACGCAGGCGCTCAATTCGCCCGAGGAGGGCAGCTTCGCCGAGGACGCTGGACGCGCCTCGCGCTTTCAGGCCCGCATCGATGCCGAGGAGCGCATCGAGCCCAATGACTGGATGCCGTCGGCCTATCGCAAGACGCTGATCCGGCAGATCTCCCAACACGCCCATTCCGAAATCGTCGGCATGCTGCCCGAGGGCAACTGGATCACGCGCGCGCCGAGCCTGCGCCGCAAGGCGGCGTTGCTCGCCAAGGTCCAGGACGAATGCGGCCATGGGCTGTATCTCTACGCCGCCGCCGAGACACTCGGCGCCTCGCGCGAGGAACTGGTCGATGCGATGCTGGCCGGCAAGGCGAAGTACTCCTCGATCTTCAACTATCCCACCCTGACCTGGGCGGATATCGGTGTGATCGGCTGGCTGGTCGACGGCGCCGCGATCATGAACCAGATTCCGTTGTGCCGCTGCTCCTATGGTCCCTATGCGCGCGCGATGATCCGCGTCTGCAAGGAGGAATCGTTCCATCAGCGGCAGGGCTACGAGATCATGCTGACGCTCTGCCGCGGCACCGCCGAGCAGAAGGCGATGGCGCAGGATGCGCTGAACAGGTGGTGGTGGCCGGTGCTGATGATGTTCGGCCCGCCCGACCAGGCCAGCCAGCACAGCGACACCTCGACGAAGTGGAAGATCAAGCGCTTCTCGAATGACGAACTGCGCCAGAAGTTCATCGATGCCACCGTGCCGCAGGCGCAGTATCTCGGTCTGACGATTCCTGATCCCGAGATGAAACAGGACGAGCAGGGCCATTGGCGGCACGGCCCGATCGACTGGAACGAGTTCAAGCAGGTGCTGGCCGGCAACGGCCCGTGCAACCGCGACCGGATGGCGGCGCGCCGCAAGGCGCATGCCGACGGCGTCTGGGTGCGCGAGGCCGCCGCGGCCTATGCAGAGAAGCGCGCGCGGCGCCAGATGGCGCAAGCGGCCGAATAGCAGGGAGATCGAAATGGCGACGCCGAACACGCCGTTGTGGGAGGTCTTCATCCGCAGCCGCAACGGGCTCGCGCACAAGCATTGCGGCTCGCTGCATGCGCCGGATGCGACCATGGCGCTGCAGGCCGCGCGCGACATCTACACCCGCCGCGGCGAGGGTCTGTCGATCTGGGTGGTGCCGTCGAGCGCGATCACCGCGTCCGATCCCGCCGACAAGGGCATGATGTTCGAGCCGGCGGAGTCGAAGATCTATCGCCACCCGACGTTCTACGAGGTGCCCGAGGAAGTCGGGCATATGTGATCGGCTGAGGATCTCAGTCGTCGTCATTGCGAGCGCAGCGAAGCAATCCAGACTGCCTGCTCGGATGAATCCCTGGATTGCTTCGCCGCGTCCGCAATGACGGAGTTCGTGGCGGGCTGATCGGATCACAACCATGACCGCACCCTCGATCACCGTCTCCGAGACCCCGCTGGTGCTCTACACCTTGCGCCGCGCCGACGATGCGCTGATCCTCGGCCATCGCCTCTCCGAATGGTGCGGCCATGCGCCGATGCTGGAAGAGGACATGGCGCTGTCCAACATGGCGCTCGACCTGATCGGCCAGGCGCGCGAGCTCTATGGCTACGCCGCCAAGGTCGAGGGCCGCGACAACGACGAGGACAAGCTCGCTTATCTCCGCGACGTCAGACAGTACCGTAACCTGCTGCTGGTCGAACGCCCGAATGGTGACTTCGCGCATACGATGGTGCGCCAGCTCTTCTACGCGGCGTTCGCCGATCTCTATTGGCGGGGCATGATGGGCTCCACCGATGCGACCCTGGCGGCGATCGCGGCCAAGTCTGAGAAGGAATGCGCCTATCATCTGCGCCATGCCAGCGAATGGGTGATCCGGCTCGGTGACGGCACCGACGAAAGCCACCGCCGCGGGCAGGCTGCGATCGACGATCTCTGGGCCTATACGGGAGAGATGTTCAGTGTCGACGATGCGGAGCGCGGCCTGATCGATGCCGGCATCGCGATCGATCCGACGATGCTGCTGCCGGAATGGCTGTCGATCGTCTCGCATGTCGCGCGCGAGGCGACATTGGTGCTGCCGGAGAACGACTGGATGCAGCAGGGGGGCCGCGACGGCCGTCACAGCGAGCATCTCGGTCATCTCCTGAGCGAGCTGCAATACATGCAGCGCAGCTTCCCCGGTGCGTCGTGGTAGTCGCCGAGACCAGCCCGGCCGAGCTGCGCCAGCGCGCCTGGGACGCGGCCGCGTCGGTGGCCGATCCGGAAATCCCGGTGCTGACGATCGACGATCTCGGCGTGCTGCGCGAGGTCGAGGTGGTCGGCGAACGGGTCGACGTCGCGATCACGCCGACCTATTCCGGCTGCCCGGCGATGAACATGATCGCGCTCGAGATCGAGCTGGCGCTGGAGCGCGCCGGCTTCCGCGAGGCCAGCGTGCGCACTGTGCTGTCGCCGGCCTGGACCACGGACTGGATGAGCGAGGAGGGGCGACGCAAGCTGCGGGAGTACGGCATCGCGCCGCCGCAGCCGTCGAGCGGCCGGCGCGCGCTGTTCGGCCTGGCCGAGGTCGCGTGTCCGCAATGCGGATCCGCCAACACCGAGCAGCTCGCCGAGTTCGGCTCGACCTCGTGCAAGGCGCTGTGGCGCTGCAGATCGTGCCGCGAGCCGTTCGATTATTTCAAGTGCCACTGATGCTGCCACATCCGTCATTGCGAGCGCAGCGACTTGTCCGCCGAAGCTCGAAGGGCGTAGGCGGAAGCAATCCAGAGTCGAGTGCGCAGCTCTGGATTGCTTCGCTGCGCTCGCAATGACGTGGAGATAGGTTCGATGTCGACAACGCCACGCTTCCATCGTCTCGCCGTCCGTGACCTGCGCCGGGAGGCGCCCGATGCGGTGTCGCTGACCTTTGCGATTCCGAACGAGCTTGCCGATGACTATCGCTTCGCGCCAGGGCAATACCTCACGCTCAAGACCACGCTCGGCGGCGAGGAGGTCCGGCGCTCCTATTCGATCTGCTCCGGTCCCGATGACGACGAGATCCGGATCGCCGTGAAGCGTGTCGATGGCGGCGCATTCTCCAGCTTCGTCACCGACGAATTGAGGCGCGGCGACGAGATCGACGTCATGACGCCGACCGGCCGTTTTGGCGTGGCACTGCAGCCTGAGGCCGCGCGTACTCATGTCGGCCTTGCCGCCGGCTCCGGAATCACGCCGATCCTCTCGATCGTGAAAGCCGTGCTGGCGCGGGAGCCGCGCAGCCGCTTCTTCCTGTTCTACGGCAACCGCACCACCGCAGGCATGCTGTTCCGCGAACAGCTCGAGGAGCTGAAGGATCGCTTCCTCGACCGCTTCTCGGTGTTCCACGTCATCTCCGGCGAGGAGCAGGACCTGCCGATCCTGCACGGCCGCCTCGACGGCGAGAAGGTGCGCGTGCTGCTGCGTTCGCTGGTGCCGGCCGAGAGCATCGATCATGTCTTCATCTGCGGCCCCACCGGCATGAGCGAGGACATCGCGGCCACCTGCCGCGCGCTCGGCATCGCTGACGAGCGCGTCCATGTCGAGCGCTTCGTCTCGGGCGCCGGCGGCAAGCCGCGGCCGAAAGCTGTCGTGCCTGATACGGCGCCCCCCAAGGCGATCGCCGCGCTGATCATCGACGGCAAGCGCCGCGAGGTCCCGGTCGCCGACGGCGAGGCCATTCTCGACGCCGCGCTTCGCGCCGGTGTGGACTTGCCCTTCGCCTGCAAGGGCGGCATGTGCTCGACCTGCCGCGCCAAGCTGGTGGAGGGGAGAGCGGAGATGGAGCTGAACTACTCGCTGGAGCCATGGGAGCTGCAGGCTGGCTTTGTGCTCACGTGTCAGGCCAGGCCGGTGACGGAGCGCGTGGTGGTGGACTACGATCATGTGTGAGGTAGTGGCCGCGAAATTTCGACTGCTGATCGAGGCTGACGTGAGCACGCTCGCTCGGCTCGCTCGCTGCATCTCGCCCCGCTTGCGGGGAGAGGTCGGATTGCATCGTTAGATGCAATCCGGGTGAGGGGGACTCTCCGCGAGTTCGGTGCGTGGAGAGCCCTCCTCACCCCAACCCTCGCCCCGCAAGCGGGGCGAGGGAGCTCACTGTCATCGGCGCTCAATCTCGATTTCATCTCTGAACGGCTACCCTACCGGCCGCTTGTCCTTGATCCTTTTCGCCTTGCCGGCCGAGCGCTCCAGCGTGTCGGGCGGGACGACCTTCACCTTTGCCGTGAGGCCGATGGTGTTCTTGATGTGGATGGAGATGCGCTCGGCGTGCGCGCCGAGGCCGGTCTCGTCCCAATGCTCCGGTCGCGACTCCGCGTAGATCGTCAGCTCGTCCATGCGGCCCTCGCGCGTCAGCTCCAACATGAAATGGCCGCCGCACCATTCGGTCGACAGCAGGATCTCCTCGATCTGTGACGGGAACAGGTTGACGCCGCGCAGGATGATCATGTCATCGGAGCGGCCCGTGACCTTCTCCATCCGTCGCATGCCCGGCCGCGCGGTGCCCGGCAGCAGCCGGGTCAGATCGCGGGTGCGATAGCGGATGACGGGGAAGGCCTCCTTGGTCAACGAGGTGAACACCAGTTCGCCCATCTCGCCGTCGGGCAGCACCTTGCCGGTGTCGGGATCGACGATCTCCGGATAGAAGTGATCCTCCCAGATGTGCAGTCCGTCCTTGGTTTCCAGGCATTCCTGCGCCACGCCAGGGCCGATCACCTCGGACAGGCCGTAGATGTCGGTGGCATCCATCGCAAATGCGTCCTCGATCTCGGCGCGCATCGCATTGGTCCATGGCTCGGCGCCGAAGATGCCGATCCTGAGCGAACTCTGCCGCGGATCGAGGCCCTGACGCTTGAACTCGTCGAGGATTGCCAGCATGTAGCTTGGCGTCACGGTGATGATGTCAGGGCGGAAATCATTGATCAGCTGCACCTGCCGCTCGGTCATGCCGCCGGAGATCGGCACCACCGTGCAGCCGAGCTGCTCGGCGCCGTAGTGGACGCCGAGGCCGCCGGTGAACAGGCCGTAGCCATAGGCGTTGTGGATGATCATGCCGCTGCGGCCGCCGGCGGCGCGGATCGAGCGTGCCATCACGGCCGACCAGGTCGCGATGTCGTTGCGGGTATAGCCGACCACGATCGGCTTGCCGGTCGTGCCCGAGGAGGCGTGCACCCGTACCAGTTGCTCGCGCGGCACGGCGAACATGTTGAACGGGTAATTGTCGCGCAGGTCGGTCTTCACCGTGAACGGAAACTTGCCCAGATCGGCAAGCTCGCGGAAATCCGACGGATGCACGCCGGCCTTGTCGAAAGCCTGGCGGTAATGGGCGACGTTGTCGTAGGCGTGCTTGAGCGACCAGGCGAGCCGGCGGGTCTGCAGCGCCATGATCTCGTCGCGCGAGGCCCGCTCGGTTTCGTCCATCTCGGGAACGTAGCTGCCGGTCGATTGAAGCTTGGTCGATGTCATGGTCAGGTCCTCCGGCAGGGGCGCGGGGCGATAGGGAAGCGGATCAGCTCGCGGCGGCCGGGACCAGCGTGCCGCCGATGCTGCGCGAATGGCCGCGGAATTCGGCGATCACCGTGTCGCCTGCCGTAACGCGGACATCATAGATGCCGGAGCGCCCGCTGCGCGACACCTCGTGCGCGCGTGCCACCAGGATGTCGCCCAGCTTGCCGGGGCGGATGAAGCTGATGCTGCCCTGCGCGGCGACGGTGCGGTCGTTGCGCGAGTTGCAGGCGAATGCGAAGGCGGAATCGGCCAGCGTGAAGATGAAGCCGCCATGGGCGATGCCATGGCCGTTGACCATGTGAGGCTGCACTTTCATCTGCAGGGTGGCGCGTCCGGGGCCGATCTCGACGATGTGCATGCCGAGCCCCTGGCTGGCGCGATCATCCTGCCACATCGCGTCGGCGCAGGCGCGGGCGAGAGCGTCGGGGGAAAGTGTCGCCACGCCGCTCACCGTGCGGCCTCCATGCATGCGCAATGCGCCGGCCACCCCTGAGGATGCGTTTCTGAAATCACGGCGTTCTCTCCCGTCGATGCTTGTTGGAACAAGCATTCTCATCTAGTTAGGTGCGACATCGTGGCAAATATTCTGCGCGCGTCAAGCGAAAGCGCTGCCTGCGCAACGCGCGTGTTGTCCGCAACCGGAAGGATTCCTGAACGTGCCCGAAGCCGCCAATCTGGCCGTGTTGGCCGGTCTCATGGTCGGCCTGATCTATGGCGTGGTCGGGCTGCTCAGCGGCTTCTGCATGATGAGCAGCCTGCGCGGCTGGTGGGCCGACGGCGACGGCCGTCTGGTGCGGACCTATGCGCTGGCGATGGGCGTCGCGGTCGTCGCGACGCAGGTGCTCGCCGCCAATGCCGTCGTCGATCTCGGCAGATCGATCTATCTGCAGCCGACCTTCTCGGTGCCGATGATGCTCTTGGGCGGTGTCCTGTTCGGCTACGGCATGGTGCTCGCCAACGGTTGCGGCTCGCGCGCGCTGGTGCTGCTCGGCCGCGGCAATCTGCGCTCCTTCGTCGTGGTGACGGTGCTGGCGATCGCAGCCGAGATGACCCTGAAGGGCCTGATCGCGCCGCTGCGCATCGCGCTGATGCAGGCCTCGCAGACCACGGCCATGGCGGCATCGCTTCCTGTGCTGCTGTCGACTGGCGGCCTGCACGGTGCGCCGGCGCGCCTCTTGCCGGCGCTCGCGCTCGGCAGCGTGTTGATCGTGTTCGCCTTCGCGCATGCGCCGTTCCGGCGCGCACCGGGGCAGATGCTCGCGGGCCTCGTCGTCGGCCTGCTGATCGCGGCCGGCTGGTTCGCGACCGGCTATCTCGGCGCCGATGATTTCAACCCGGTGCCGGTGGCGTCCCTGACCTTCGTCGCGCCGATCGCCGACGGCCTGCAATATGTGATGCTGTCGACCGGCTCGACGGTGAACTTCGGCATCGCGACGGTCGCCGGCGTGCTGGCGGGGAGTCTCGTGACGGCGCTGGTCACGCGCCGCTTCAAGCTCGAAGGTTTTCACTCGCCGAATCACATGCTGCGCTCGGTTGGCGGCGCCGCGCTGATGGGCATCGGCGGCGTGATGGCGCTGGGCTGCTCGGTCGGGCAGGGGCTCACGGGACTCTCCACTTTGGCGCTGCCATCGTTCGTTGCCATCACCGGCATTTTCATCGGCACGGCCGCAGGCCTGCGCGGCGCCTTGCGCGTGCGGCCGCTGAAGATGGAGCCGGAAGCGGCGCGTTAGCTCAGTCCGTCGCGCGCGTGACGATGCGGATCTCCGACGTCAGCGTCCGGTGCACCGGGCACTTGTCGGCGATCTCCATCAGCTTCCTGCGCTGCTCCTCATCGAGCGCGCCGTCCATGTGGATCTCGCGCTCGAGCTGATCGATCAGCCCGACCTTGGTCTCGCACGCCGCGCAGTCCTCCGCATGGATCTTGTTGTGACGCAGGGTCACGGTGATCAGGTCGAGCGGCAGCAATTTGCGGTCGGCATAGAGCCGCATCGTCATCGAGGTGCAGGCGCCGAGCGCCGCGAGCAGAAGGTCGTAGGGGCCCGGACCGGAGTCCTGGCCGCCGACGGAGAGCGGCTCGTCTGCGGTGAGATGGTGGGGCCCGAGCGCGATGCTCTGCTGCAGCTTGCTCGCCCGCGTCTCGCGCACGACGACGTCGCGCGGGCCATCGGTGGCCGCAAGCTCGACCGGCGCCGGTGCGGCGTAGCGGCCGGCCCAGCTCGCGATCACCTCGGCGATATAGGCGGCATCTAGCTTGCTGCTGATGAGATGATCGGCGTGATCGAGCGAGATGAAGCTCTTCGGATGCCTGGCGGCGACGAAAATGTGGGTCGCGTTGTCGATGCCGACGGTCTCGTCGACAGGCGAGTGCATCACCAGCAGTGCCTTGTGCAGATGCTTGACCTTGTCGAGCAGGCGCTGCTCGGCGATGTCGTCGAGGAAGGAGCTGCTGATCCGGAACGGGCGCCCCGCGAGCGAGACCTCGGCCGAGCCGTCGCGGCGGATCGCCTCGAGGCCGTCCTTGAACATGTTGGTGACATGGCCCGGATCCGAAGGCGCGGCGATCGTCACGACGGCTTTCGCATCGGGAATGGCGCCGGCGGCCGCCAGCACGGCGGCGCCGCCGAGGCTGTGGCCGATCAGGATCGCCGGCGCCTGTCGGGTCTCGCGCAGATGATTGGCGGCGCGGACGAGATCGGCGACGTTGGAGGAGAACGTCGTGTTGGCGAAGTCGCCTTCGCTGGAGCCGAGGCCGGTGAAGTCGAACCGCAGCACGGCGATGCCATGCGCCGTCAGCGCCATGGCGATGCGCCGCGCCGCATGCGTGTCCTTGCCGCAGGAGAAGCAATGCGCGAACAGCGCGTAAGCGCGCGGCGAACCGTTGGGCAGGTCGAGCGCAGCGGCAAGCTGCTCGCCGCTTGCGCCTTCAAACTGGAAACGTTCGGTCGCCATTTTGGGCCCCATTCGTTGCGTCTTCACTGCACATCGTCATACAACAGATAAGGCCATTCCAGCAGACATGATGGCGCATTCTCGCGGCCCTGCAACGGCCCGAGCTTTGCGGATCTTTGCCCCTCTGCAATCGAGAGGGCGCAGGGAAGGTCGGGAGCCTGCCGCCCCCATGGCCCGCCTGCGGAAAAAATGCAGGCGGCAGAACCACAGGTACGGCTGAGGACATCCCGGTGGATTCAATTGGTCGTCGCAACACTCGATGAGGAGGTTGCGATGGGCATTCGAAAGAAACGGTCAACGCGGG
>NZ_JAUEYJ010000017.1:0-190157 GCF_032489615.1 Bradyrhizobium sp. SZCCHNR1051
TCTCCTTGGAACACTGAAGCTTCGCAACCTCAGCTTCCTCGGTTCAGACCGGATGGACAACCTCCTGGAAGACCACATGTAGCCACCGTCACCCGCGTGATGCGCAAGCATCGCCGCGAGCTTGGCGCCAGCATCGGGGCGCCAGGACCATACGACTTCACCGTCCTGCCGGTCGCGTTCGTCCGCTCGCGATAAGCGCGCTGCGCGCCGACAGGCCACCGCTCCCCGCCTCCAACGCTCGTGACGACCGCGAAACGTCCCTCTTCGATCGAGGCGGGATGGCGGTAGACAACCATGAAATTCGGAAAAATGGAATATGAAAATTTTTGCGCGAGGGACTGGACAGGGCAAATCAGCTTGAGCGGACTGATGAAATCAGTTTTCGCACGCAGACGGTTTTCGTGATCCGCGGGCTATTGATCCGACCGTCATTGCGAGCGAAGCGACGCAATCCAGGGCGTCACGCGCGACTCTGGATTGCTTCGTCGCTTCGCTCCTCGCAATGACGATGGGAGCAGCCGCCGCGCCACACTCAGCCGCGGCACACACTCGCTGTCATCGCCCGGCTCGACCGGGCGGTCCAGTGCGCCGAGGCGGCTGTGATGGCATCGATGGGCCGCGGCGTACTGGATACCCCGCCTTCGCGGGGTATGACAGCGGAGGGTGTGGCAGGCAGCAGGCCTTGCTTGTCCCGCGCTACTTCTTCCCGCTCTTGGTCGTGTGGGAATGCGAGTGGCTGTGGCTGCTGCTATGACTATGCGAATGGCTGTGCGCATGCCCGTGACCAGCCGCCACCTCGATCGGCATCATCGCGACGTGGCCGTGGCGGACGCCGCGTTCGGCGATGACGTGGTCGGCAAATGCCTTGACCTCGCGGCGCTCGCCCTTGAGCACGGTGACCTCGAGGCAGCTCTCCTGGTCGATGTGGACGTGCAGGGTCGCCTGGGCGAGGCCGGAATGATCGTGCGCCTCCTGGGTGAGTCGCTTCGGCAATTCGCGCGCGGCATGGTCGTAGACGTAGCTGAGCGTCGCGATGCAGTGCCGGCTGTCGCTGGCGCCGGCGTCAGCCGTCTCTAAGCCGCTGCGCAGCAGATCGCGAAACGCCTCCGAACGATTGTCGTAGCCGCGCCGGGCCATGAAGGCGTCGACCTCGGCGAGCAGATCGTCGTCGATCGTGATCGTCAGGCGCTGCATGTCCCGTCTCCCTGAGCTGCGCGGCAAGCGCCTATCCACCGCATGAGTATGATGTATTCACGTTGACATCATACCGGTGTCACCTTAGCGTTCTTTAACATTCGACAGTAGGGCGATCCAAGCGAGCATGTCGCGGGCCAACGAAGGCGCGCGGCAGTTGAAGATGCATGCCCTGTGGCGAGCTCTAGGGGCGTGACGATGCGGTGGCGTGGGGCGAGTGTTGGCGTGCTGATGGCGGCATTGGCGCAGCAGGCAAACGCCCATCCGGAACGGGCCCCTGCCGAGTTGCCGACGGTCGACGTGGATGCCCCCCGACGCACGGCCAAGCCGAAGCCGCAGGTCCGGCGCGCGGCGCAGCGGCCGAAGCCGGGCACGGCCGGTGCGACTGCGCATGCGACGCCGGCCGCCACGGCCGCGGCTGCACCGTCCGGCGCGCCCAATGTCGGCTCCGGCCCGGCGCAGCCGCAGGGCATGGCGAGCGAGGTCGTGATATCCGGCGAGGAGATCAACGCCCGCCCGGCCACGCGGCCCGGCGAGGTGCTCGAAGCGGTGCCCGGCCTGATCGTCACGCAGCACTCGGGCGAGGGCAAAGCCAACCAGTATTTCCTGCGCGGCTACAATCTCGACCACGGCACCGATCTCGCGCTCTTCGTCGACGATGTGCCGGTCAACATGCGCACCCATGCCCATGGCCAGGGCTATGCCGATCTCAACTGGCTGATGCCGGAGACGATCGGCCGGGTCGACGTGCGCAAGGGGCCTTACTTCGCCGACGAGGGCGACTTCGCCTCGGCCGGCAGCGTCCATATCGGGCTGGTCGACAGCGTGCCCAAGGCGATCGCGCAGATGACAGCGGGCAGCTTCGGCTATCGCCGCTTCTTCGGCATGGACTCGGTGCATGTCGGCGACGGCCATCTGCTGATCGCCGGCGAGGCCGGCCGCTATGACGGACCGTGGACCACGCCCGATGATGCGAAGAAGCTGAACGGCCTGATGCGGTATTCGCAGGGCACCGCGACCGACGGCTTCTCGATCACCGGCATGGCCTATGCGAACCGCTGGACCTCGACCGACCAGGTGCCGGAGCGCGCCATCACCTCCGGCCTGCTCGGCCGCTACGATGCGGTCGATCCCACCGATGGCGGCAAGACCAACCGCTTCGCGCTGTCCGGCCGCATCGCCGGCACCGACGACGCCGGCTCCTGGAAGGCCAACGCCTATGTGGTGAAGAGCCAGCTCGATCTCTACAACAATTTCACGTACGCACTCAGCAACCCCACCTATGGCGACCAGTTCCACCAGCATGACGACCGGCTGATGCTCGGGGCCAATGCGTCGCGCACCTTGAACGGCAGCTTTGTCGGCCGGCCGATGGAGACGACCGTCGGCATCCAGACGCGCTACGACGACATCGCGCTGGCGTTGACCAACACCCGTCAGCGGGTGCTGCTCTCCGACATCGATGCCAACAGCACCGGCGTCGTCCGCGCGGACAAGGTCGGCGAAGGCAGCGTCGGGATCTACGTCGAGAACACCGTGCGCTGGACCGACTGGCTGCGCACCACGGTCGGCTATCGCGGCGACTATTATCAGACCCACGTGTATTCGCTGACGAACGGCAACAACACCGGCGATGCCGCAGCCAGCCTCGGCAGTCCGAAGTTCAGGATGGTGATCGGGCCGTTCGACAAGACCGAGTTCTTCGTCGGCGCCGGCTATGGCATGCACAGCAACGATGCCCGCGGCGCGACCACCACCGAGGATCCGGCCGATCCGACCAACAAGCTCGCCTCCTCGCCGCTTCTCGTCCGCACCAAGGGCGCCGAGGTCGGCGTGCGCACGCGCATCATTCCGGGACTCGACTCGTCACTGAGCGTGTTCATGCTCAACCAGGATTCCGAGATCCTGTTCTCCGGCGATGCCGGCAACACCGAGGCGAGCCGGCCGAGCCGGCGCTATGGCTTCGAGCTGACCAACCATTACCGCCCGGCGTCGTGGATCGACATCGATGCCGATCTGGCGATGACGCATGCGCGTTTCGTCGGCGCCGACGCCGACCAGGCGGCGGTCTACACCTCGCTCGCCGGCTACCCCCAGGCACAGCTTGGCAATGCACCGGGCAACTCCATCCCGAACGCGCCGTCGATGATCGCCTCGGCCGGCATCACGCTGGGCGAGAAGACCGGCTGGTTCGGCGGCCTGCGCTGGCGCTATCTCGGCGCGACGCCGCTGACCGAGGACAACTACTTCCGCTCGACCGCCACCAGCGTGTTCAACGGCCGCCTCGGCTTCCGCGACGCCAATGGCTGGCGCATCCAGCTCGACGTGCTGAACCTGCTCAACACCAAGGCCAGCCAGATCTCCTACGGTTACGGCTCGCTGCTGCCGACCGACCAGCTTTACAAGGACTGCTACGTGTCGCCGCCCGCGACGCCGGTTCCGGCGCAGGTCTGCCAGACCGGCGTCATGGACCGCGTGCTGCACCCGATCGAGCCGCTGACGTTCCGGGTGACGGTGGCGGGGACGTTTTGAGGACTTGATCGTCGTAGCGGCATGACCGTTCCGGCAGCTCGTTCAAGGCACGCTATCGCCGCGCAGGCGGTGCGCTCCCCTCCCCTTGCGGGGAGGGGTTGTTATTCACGGGTCCCGCCGTTGATGAGAGCCAGCGCGCCGACAGGCACGACGCTTCGTTGCGTGTCGCGTTACGCACCCCATGAGTTCTCGACAGATGGTGGGGATCTCACCTCGTTCAGCGCGTGGGGACCCCCACCCCGACCCCTCCCCGCAAGGGGGAGGGGAGCCCACCACCGCCTGGGCAAGAGTTCGAGCCGTCGCGTGCTATAGTGTGTGCCTCTCCTCGGGACCGAAACCATGTCCGACCGCACCACCCATTGGCAGAACGTCTACACCACCAAGGCCGAGACCGAGGTCAGCTGGTACCAGGACGATCCGGCGACCTCGCTGCGGCTGATCCGCGAGGCCGGCGCGACGCCGACATCGCGGATCATCGACATCGGCGGCGGCGCCTCGCGGCTGGTCGATGCGCTGCTCGCGGCCGGCTACAGCGCGCTCGCCGTGCTCGACATCTCCGATGCGGCACTGGCGACGGCGCGCCGCAGGCTCGGCGCGGCGGCAGCCGGGGTCACGTGGATCGCCTCCGACGTCACCACCTGGACGCCGGACGCGCGCTACGACGTCTGGCACGACCGGGCCGCCTTCCATTTCCTCACCGCGCCTGAGGACCGCGCCGCCTATATCGACCGTCTGCTCGCGGCGGTGGTGCCCGGCGGGGCCGTCATCATCGGCACGTTCGCGCCCGATGGTCCGGAGAGGTGCAGCGGACTGCCGGTCGTCCGCTACGACGCCCACAGCCTGGCCGCAACGCTGGGTCCTGCTTTCACGCTGGAGGACAGTTGCACCGAGGCGCATCGCACGCCATGGGACTCGACGCAGCAGTTCCAGTTCTGCCGCTTCCGCGCCGGTTAGTCAGCAGCACAGAGGCGGGCCATCCGACACGACGAGAACCTCGATGTCGGTATCCTCGCTGCGCGCGGCATCGTCCGCTCCGCCAGCGGAGGTCTCACTCTGCGGCGGCGTGCGCCAGGGAATCGGCTTCGGCGGCATCCGCTCCAGGCGCTGTGCGTCGGCGACGGCGCGGCGGGCGATCTTCAGCGAACGGCAGATCAGCACGGCCTGCTCGGCGGTGCCGACCTCGAAGCCCGCCCCAATCGCCTTGATGCGATACGATACCATCTCCGCCTCTCCCAATCCGGCAGCAACCAGAACCCCGCGCGCCTTGTTCCTGGCGACTGTGGCAGGTCTAGTGTCGGCCAATGGCGGACGGCAAAACTGGTCAACGGACTCCTAATGCGCAGCGCGTGACATCGGCGTTTGCGTTTCGCGGCGGGACAGAGTGCCTTCACGCGCGGCCGACGGCGGGAGAAATCCACAGCCGCGCACAGGCGCTAGCGAATGGCGAATGGCGAACGGCGAATGGCGAATGGCGAATGGCGAGCAGGTGATCGTCCCGATCCCGATTCGCTGCTCGCTATTCCCTATTCGCCCCTCTCAATAGTCCCGGAATTCGTCTTCCTCGTTGATCAGCTGGCCGATGCTGCGCGGCTGCTTGCGCGACGGGATCGAGCTGGTCACGTCGGGCTCGCGCTGGCCGTAGCCATAGCGCCGCTGCTGCGCGCGCGCCGCCACCGCCTCGCCGGACTGCGCGGCCGGCTGGCAGATCAGGCGGCGGCTGGCACGGCGCATCAGGTCCACATGGATGTGGTCGTAGTGATAGACGTTGGAGCCCGGCGCCAGCACGGTGGTGAACTGCTGGCAGGCGCCCCCCTGGATGTCGCGCAGAAAGCCCTGCTCCTCCGGCAAGCCGATCCAGCCATCCTTGACGCTGATGCGGCGGCCGTCGGCGAGCGTGAAGGCGGCGATGTCGAGCGCGTTGCCGAAGGCATGCTCGGAAATATGCGCGCTCGGATTGCCGTTCATGCCGCGGCAGGAATAGGCCGAGATCTGCTTGATCTCGACGACCTTGGTGCCGAACCAGCGCTGGGCCGCCGGCTGCACCGATTCCACAAGCCAGCGGTCGAGCGCCGAGACGATCGGACAGGCGAGCGTCGCGGTCGGCTTCACCGCGACCGGGCCGACGGTGCCGACCGGATCGCGCGACGGTCCGAGCCGCGGCGGCGGTTCCTGCGGCGGATCGGCGGTGCGAGCGGCCGGCTGACCGCGATAGGGCGAATAGGCCGCGTCGGCCGGCTGATCGACGTCGTCCTCGCCGACCGGCGGCTCGAGCTGCAGTGGCGCGCCGGGAGGAGCGCCATAGGACGGCGATGCCGAATTCGGATAGGCCGCGCTCGACGCGGGATAGGCCGGCTGCGGCGCGGCCTGCGGCTGATAGGTCGCGGGCGGGGCGTAGCGTTGCGGCGGCTGGTTGATCGGCCAGCGCGGCTGGCCGCCGATCGCGGCCGGTGGACGCAGGCTTTCATCGGCGAAGCCATAGCTCGTGGTCGCTTCGCCGAGCGCTGCCACCTTCAGCGGATAGTCGGCGCCGCACATGCCGGGGCCGGAGATCGGATTGATGCGGACGATATCCGCGCTCTCCTTCACCGCGCCCGATTTCAGGCAGGCGATCTCGGCCTCGGCCCGCCACGGCTCGCGCTCCTGGAAGAATCCACGGCCGCAACCCGCAAGCGAGACAAGGACGATGGAGCCGACGAGATACAAACGAACTCCGCGCGTCATATGCAGAGGTTTGCGGCAATTTGCTTAAGGACCTGTCAATGCCGTCCATTTACGGCGCGCAAACCATCGTGACGTGAAAGGCAGTCCATTTACGGGGAAGCGACAACCGCGCTGTCTTTTTTGCCGATGCCGATCGGATATGTGTGGCGCGCGCTCCGCGGAACGCCTGCGTCAGAAGCGACGCGCACGTCAGGTGCGCGAGAGATACGAAACCGGGAGCCGTCCCATGAGCCCTGCCGATCGGCTGAGCATGGTGGTCACGTGTATCGTGTTTGCATTCGTCGGCGCCATCGTCGTCGGGATGATCTGATCGCTGAGATCCGATCTCGATCGATTGACGGGCTGCTGTCGGCCGGCGGCGTGCCATCGCCCACCTTCCCGCGCGGAGTTGTCGTCTTCAGACACGCATCCGCCGGCTGTGATCTCTGTCACAGATCGCGCCGGCGCCCGCGTTTAACAGGTCCCTCAGGTTCACGACGCCGTCCCGAGGGAGCTCATCCATGAAGACCGTCTTTCTGGCCGCAGCGGCCGTTCTGATCGCGAGCAGCGCCGCGCAGGCCGGCAGCTCGATCGCGTTCAATTTCGACGGACACAAGATCCGCGTCACCGTGCCGCGCAACTGCCAGTCGCTGTCCTGCCTGCAGGTGTCGGGCATCGACCTCAGCGGGCTGACATCGTCCAAGCTCGACGATGATGCGCCGGCGAGCAGCGCGCCTGCGGCCAGCGCTCCGGCCCCCGCCGCCACGGCGCCCACTGCGCCGGTCGTGAATGCGCCAGCGCCCGTCGCCGCCGCGCCAGCCGTGGCCGCGCCGGCCCCCGCAGCGCCCGCTTCCGTCGCGCCATCCACGACGGGGCAGATGCCGGTGCCGCCGGCACCGGTCGCGGCGACCGCGCCTGCTCCCCAGCCAGCTCCGGCACCCGCGCCGGTCACCGTCGCCGCGGCGCCTGCCGCAGTTCAGCCCGCTCCGGCTGCAGCCGATCCGAACTCGCCGCTCGGCCTGTGGGCCACCGAGGGCGGCAAGGGCAACGTCGTGATCGAGCCGTGCGGCGCCAACATCTGCGGCTTTGCCGAGAAGACGCGGGAGAAGATCCTGATCAACATGAAGCCGAAGGACAGCAAATGGATCGGCCGCATCCACGATCCGGACGGCGGCGGCAACTACGACTCCACCGTGGTGCTCAAGAATCCGAACACGCTGCGGGTCCAGGGCTGCGCCTTTGGCGGCCTGTTCTGCGGCGGCCAGACCTGGAAGCGCGTGAGCTGATCGCCGTCCCTCGACATCGGCAAACGCAAAGGCCCCGCCGGGATCAGCACCGGCGGGGTTTCCTTCTCGTGGCGTCTGCTACGCCACCTTGGCGGGGATCGCCGCGGGCATCGCGATGCGCAGCGGCAGCGACAGCCGCACCCGCAGACCGCGCGGGGCGTTGGGCATCAGCGCGATACCGCCGTCATGCTTCTTCATGATCTCCTGCGCGATCGACAGCCCGAGGCCGAAGCCGCCGGCGGAGCGGGCCTGGTCGAGCTTGACGAACGGCTCCAGCGCGCGCGCCTGCAGCGCCTGCGGAATGCCCGGACCGTCGTCGGCGACCTCGATCGCGATCATGCCGTCGGCCAGGGTCGACAGGCTGACCACGACCTCGCTGCCATGCTTGACCGCGTTCTCAACCACGTTGGTGACGGCGCGCGACAGCGCCCGGGCCCGGCCCTCGCAGACCAGCCGCGACGGTCCATCGAAGGTGACGGCGTGGCCGACATCGGCGAAGTCGCAGCAGATCGTCTCGAGCAGGCTCGCCAGCTCGATCCGCGCCGGCTGCTCGGCCTTGGTGTCGTCGCGCAGATAGTCCAGCGTCTCGTCGAGCATGCGGCTGACCTGGTCGATGTCGCGCAGCATCGCGCTGCGCATCTCGCCCTGTCCGATGCGCTCCGAGCGCAGCCGGAGCCGCGTCAGCGGCGTGCGCAGATCGTGGCTGATCGCGGCCAGCATGCGCGTGCGGTCGTCGAGCAGCGCGCGGATGCGCGCCTGCATCTCGTTCAACGCCTCGGCGACCTGGGCGATCTCCCGGGGCCCGCGCCGGCTCAGCGGCTCCTGCGCTCCCGGCGAGCGGCCGAACGCCGCAGCCGCGCGCGCCATCTCCGACAGCGGCCGGATGATCGCCCGCGCCGCGTAGATCGACAGCAGCACGCCCAGGATCAGGATGAGGAACAGGAACACCGCCGTCGGCTTCAGCACCATCGACCAGAATTCGAGGCGCGGCACGTCGTCGAACACCAGCGCACGCTCGCCGTCGACCTGGACGATGATCTGGGTCGGCGGCGACGCGCCATAGCCGACGCCGTGGAGCAAGGTGACGTCACGCAGCACGCTGAGCTGACGGCGGGCCAGCCGCGAGGTCCATGGCACGTCCCTGACCGGCTTGGCGAGCAGCGTGAGCGAGGTCAGCGGCACGAGCTCGACCTGGATGCCGGAGCTGCGCAGGCTCGACAGGCTGCTGTCGACGGCCACGGGGTCGTTCGCGGCGCGGACGAAGTGCACCGCCTCGGCCACGCGCGCGATGCCGTAGGCCGGCGATTCCTGCTCGTCGGGCGGATCGAGGAAGAGCAGCGCCGCCGCGATCATCACGACCATGCCGAACAGCACCGACAGCGACGCCAGCGTCACGATCTGCGTGGTGAGGCCGAGGCGCGGGCACGGCTTGCTATCAGGCGTCATCGATGGTCTCGACTCTTGGCGTGAAGACGTAGCCGCCGAGGCGCACCGTCTTGATCAGGGTCCAGCTCCTGGCGCCGGGCTCGATCTTCTGGCGGATGCGGCTGATGTGAACGTCGATGCTGCGCTCGACCGGCCCGGCCTGCCCGCCATGCGCCAGCTCGATCAGTTGCTCGCGCGACAGCACCCGGCCGGCGTTGCGGCAGAACGCCAGGAGAATGTCGAACTCGGCGCTCGTCAGCGTGATCTTGACGCGGTCGGGATCGAACAGCGTGCGCGTCGCCGGCTCGATGCGCCAGCCGTCGAAAGTCATCGGCGCCTGCCGCGCCGCGATCACGGCGGGATGCAATTGCGAGCGGCGCAGCAGCGCGCGGATCCGCGCCACCAGCTCGCGCGGATTGAACGGCTTGACGACGTAGTCGTCGGCGCCGAGCTCGAGACCGAGGATGCGATCGATGTCCTCGCCCTTCGCCGTCACCATGATGATTGGCACGGTCGAGATCTGGCGAAGGCGGCGACAGATGCTCATGCCGTCATCGTCCGGCAGCATCACGTCGAGCATGATGAGGTCGACCTGCTCGCGCTGCAAGAGGTCGTTCATTGCGGCCGCGGAGGACACGAAGCGCGGCGCGAAGCCGTGCTCCTGCAACAGCTCGGTGAGCAGCGCCGCAATCTCCCGGTCATCTTCGACGCAGAGAATGCGCGCAGCTGCCGGTATGTTTGCGTCTGCGGCCACGGCGGTATTGTGTGACGACATCATGCGCGGAACATGGTCGATTTGAGTCCAAAAGAACAGCCCGAAGCGAGCTCCGATCGTGGCAAAAGTAAGCTGTATTGTTAAGGCGGAAACATTTCTTCACGCGACTTAATCCTGCGAAATTGGTATCACGCCTAGGCTTTACGCATCAGACAAGCATCAACAGGGAAGTCCTGCGGCATGGCTCTTCGGCCGGCGCGGCCCTCTTCCGAACCGCGATCGTCTCAGCCACCGTGAAGCCTCTCCTGCTCGCACTCTGCCTGGCCACACCGCTACTCGCCGGCTGCGCCGTCGGGCCCGACTACGTGAAGCCGGATTTCGGCATGCCCCAGAGCTGGAGCAGCGACCGCAACAAACCCACGCAAGCGCTGAAGCTCGCACATTGGTGGCGCAGCCTCGGCGATGTCATGCTCGATCAGCTGATCGCAGACGCCGTCAGCGGCAATCTCGACGTCGCCGCCGCCAAGGCGCGCATCCGCGAGGCGCGGGCGACGCAGCGCCAGGCCATCGGCGCACTGTTTCCCACAGTGAGCGGCACCGGCACGGCGACGGAGACCCGCAGCGCCGGCAGCTCGACGAGCGGCATCGCGATCGCTCCTACCACCTACAGCCAGTACCAGGGCGGCTTCGATTCGAGCTGGGAGCTCGATCTGTTCGGCGCCAACCGCCGCGCGGTCGAGGCCGCGGGCTATGGCGTCGACGCTGCGGAGGACGATCTGCGCGCGACCTTGCTGACGCTGATCGGCGACGTCGCCTCCAACTACATCGATGCCCGCGCCTATCAGGCGCGGGTGGCGCTGGCCCGGCGCACGGCGGCCTCGCAGCGCGAAACCGCGGCACTGACCGAGCGCAAGCAGAATGCCGGCTCGGCGTCGGCCGTCGACACCGCCAAGGCCTCCGCGCTCGCCGCCAGCACCGAAGCCACCATCCCGACCTATGAGAGCAGCTATCAGCAGGCCGTGCACCGGCTCGGCGTGCTGCTCGGCCGCGACCCGGCCGCACTGAGCCTGCGCCTGTCGCGCACTGCGGCGATCCCGGCGCCACGCCTGCCGTTGCCGAAGGGCATCCCGGCCGACGTGCTGGTGATGCGGCCGGACGTCCGCAAGGCCGAGCGGCAGCTCGCACAGTTCACCGCGAAGATCGGACAAGCGACGGCTGCGCTGTATCCGGATGTCAGCCTCAGCGGCTCGGTCTCGACCAGCGCGCTGAAGCTCGGCGATCTCGGCAAGAGCTCGACCATCGGCTGGTCGATCGGCCCCAGCGTGTCGGTGCCGATCTTCAACGGCGGCAAGCTGCAGGCGGCGGTGGAGATCGCCGAGGCGCAGCGCGACGAGTACCACGTCGCTTGGCAGAGCGCCGTGTTGAGCGCGCTCGAGGACGTCGAGAACGCCATCGTCAATCTCGCCCAGGAACGCATCCGCATCCGCAGCCTGACGGAGTCGGCGCGACGCTATGGCGAGGCTGCACGGCTGTCGCGCTCGCTCTATCAGACGGGGTCCAGCACTTTCCTCGACGTGCTCGACGCCGAGCGCTCGCAATTCACGGCCGAGGACAATTTGCTCGCCAGCCGCGCGACCTTGGCGAAAAACTACGTCGCACTGGCCAAGGCTTTGGGCGGCGGTTGGACCGGCGCGATCGACAGCTCGCGGCCCGAGGTCGTCGACAGCGGCACCGGGCCGCATCTCGCGCAGTCCGTCGACCCCAAATAGTCCACGTCCTGAATTCCAAAACGTGTTTCCGAAATGATCCGATGAACGCACCCCTATCCCAGATGCCCCGAGCGGTCGCGGTCGATGACGGCCACGCGCCGGGACCGAAGCCCAAGCGGCCGCGCCGCTGGCCGCTGCTGATCGTGGGAGCGCTCGTCGTTCTGGCCGCCGCGATCGTGCTGGTCATGAGGCTGACCAGCAATCCCAACGCCAATCTCGTCACCGCACCCGTCACGACCGGCGACATCGAGCAGACCGTGCTCGCCACCGGCACGCTGAAGCCGGTCAAGCTCGTCGCGGTCGGTGCCCAGGCCTCGGGGCGCCTCGTCGCGCTCAACGTCAAGCTCGGCCAGAAGGTGAAGGCCGGCGATCTCATCGCCGAGATCGACTCGCTGACGCAGCAGAACACGCTGCGCACCAACGAGGCGAGCCTGCGGAGCGTGCGGGCGCAGCGTGACGAGAAGGTCGCCACCCTGGCGCTGGCGGAGGCGAACCTGGCGCGGCAGCAAGTCACGCTGGCGCAGAAGGCGTCGTCGCGTGCCGACTATGACAGCGCCGAGGCGACCGCGAAGCAGACCCAGGCCCAGATCGCGCAGCTCGATGCGCAGATCGTCGAGGCCGAGGTGGCGATCGAGACCGCGCGCGTCAATCTCGGCTACACGAAGATCACGGCTCCGATCGACGGCACCGTGCTGTCGATCGTCACCCAGCAGGGCCAGACCGTGAATGCGGTGCAGTCGGCACCGACCATCGTCGTGCTCGGCCAGGTCGAGACGATGACCGTGCGGGTGGAGATTTCCGAGGCCGACGTGGTCAAGGTCAGGCCCGGACAGAACGTCTATTTCACCGTGCTGGGCGAGCCCGATCATCGCTACGAGGGCACGCTCGGATCGATCGAGCCGGCGCCCGAATCGATCAAGAGCGATTCGAGCTTCTCGTCGAGCACGACGACCACGTCGAGCAGCAGCTCGTCCTCGTCCACCACGTCGTCGGCGATCTACTACAACGGCGTGTTCGACATCGCCAATCCGGACGGGCGGCTGATGACCTACATGACGGCCGAGGTCCACATCCTGCTCGGCGAGGCCCGCAAGGTCCCGACCATTCCGTCGTCCGCGCTTGGCAACGCCAATCCCGACGGCAGCTACACGGTGCGCGTGCTGACCGGCGCAGGAACACTGGAGAAGCGCGCCACTCACATCGGCCTCAACAACAAGATCCGGGCCGAGGTGCAGTCCGGCCTGCGCGAGGGCGAGCGGGTCGTCATCTCGACGCCCGACGAGGGGCCGAAGCGAACCGTGATGCCGCCGCCGGCCTCCTCCGGAGGTCCGTGATGGCGGAGGTGCTGATCGATCTGCAGAACGTCGGGCGGTGCTACGCCTCCGGCGAGAGTACCGTCCATGCCTTGCGCGGTGTCGACATCCAGATCGCGCGCGGCGAGATGGTCGCCATCATCGGCCAGTCGGGCTCCGGCAAGTCGACGCTGATGAACATTCTGGGTTGCCTCGACCGCCCGACATCCGGCAGCTACCGGATCGCCGGCCGCGAGATGGGCTCGCTCGATCCGGACGAGCTGGCGGCGTTGCGGCGCGAGCATTTCGGCTTCATCTTCCAGCGCTACCATCTGCTGGGCGAACTCACGGCCGCTGAGAATGCCGAGGTCCCGGCCGTCTATTCCGGGCTCGGCCCCAATGCGCGGCGCCGGAAGGCGGCGGCGCTGCTGCAGCGGCTCGGCATGGGCAGCCGCACCGACCACAAGCCGGGTCAGCTCTCGGGCGGCCAGCAGCAGCGGGTCTCGATCGCCCGCGCGCTGGTCAACGATCCCGACGTGATCCTGGCCGACGAGCCGACCGGCGCGCTCGACCGCGCCAGCGGCGAGGAGGTGCTGCGCATCCTCGACGAGATCAGCGCCTCCGGGCGCACCGTCATCATCGTCACGCACGATCCGAGCGTCGCGCAGCGCGCCCGGCGCATCATCGAGATCGAGGACGGCCGCGTCATTTCCGACCGGCTCAATCCGCGGACTTCGGAACCCGCGCCGGCCGCAGCGACCGAAGACCATACCGCCCCGGCGGCATCGTGGTGGCGCAGCCAGCTCGACCGTTTCCGCGAGGCCGCGCGGATGGCGCTGCTCGCCATGAATGCACACCGGATGCGCGCGTTCCTCACCATGCTCGGCATCATCATCGGCGTCGCCTCGGTCGTGCTGGTGCTGGCGCTCGGCAAGGGCTCGCAGGCCAAGGTGCTGAAGGACATCAACCGGCTCGGCACCAACACGCTGGAATTCTTTCCCGGCAGGGATTTCGGCGATACGCGCTCCAGCAAGATCAGGACGCTGGTGCTCGCCGACGCCAAGGTCATGGCGCAGCAGCCTTATGTCGACGCCATCTCGCCGACGGTCTCGACCACCAGCACGCTGCGGTTCGGCGCGATCGAGGTCAGCGCCCAGATCTCCGGCGTCGGCGAGCAGTATTTCCGGGTCAAGAACACCGAGCTCGCCGAAGGCAGCTATCTCGATGCCGATACCGTGCGCTCCTACGCCCAGGATGCCGTGATCGACGACAATGCGCGCAAGGCGTTGTTTCCCGATCCCGACGTCAGTCCGCTGGGCAGCGTGGTCCTGATCGGCAAGGTGCCCTGCCGCGTCGTCGGCGTCACCAAGCAGCAGCAGGCCGGGTTCGGCTCCAGTTCGACGCCGATCGTCTATCTGCCCTACACCACTGTGCAGGCGCGCTTCCTCGGCAACCAGGTGCTGCGCAGCATCAGCGTCCGCGTCGACGAGGCGACGCCGATGGCCGCAGCCGAGCGCGCTGCGACGGCGCTGCTGACGGCGCGGCACAACGCCAAGGACTTCTTCGTGCTCAATACCGACGACATCCGCAAGACCGTCGAGAGCACGACGCAGGTGCTGACCCTGCTGGTGGCGGCCATCGCCGTGATCTCGCTCTTGGTCGGCGGCATCGGCGTCATGAACATCATGCTGGTGTCGGTGTCCGAGCGCGTCGGCGAGATCGGCGTCCGCATGGCGGTCGGCGCGCGGCGCAGCGACATCCTGATGCAGTTCCTGATCGAGGCCGTGCTGGTCTGCCTGCTTGGCGGTGCGCTGGGCCTTGCGCTCGCGGTCGGCTTCGGCACTGTCTTCAACGCGCTCGACGTCGGCTTCCAGCTGATCTATTCGCCGCTTGCAATGGTCGGCGCCGCCGTCACGTCGATGGCGATCGGCATCGGCTTCGGCTACATGCCCGCCCGCAGCGCCTCGCGGCTCGATCCGGCAACGGCTCTGGCAAGGGAGTAGGTCGGAAAGAATGAGCTCCACTCCTCCGGACAACAACCGTATCGATCTACTTCACCGGGCGTTTCTCCAGCTTGCGCGCGAGCGTCCGGCGATGCATGCCGAGCCGTCTTGCAGCTTCGGAGATGTTGAAGTCGGTCTCGATCAGGGTCTGGTGGATGCGCTCCCATTCCAGCGTCTTGATCGAGGTGGAGCGCTCGGCCAGCGCCACTTGCGCATTGCCCTGCGCCTTGCGGAACGCCTCCTCGATGTCGTCGGTGTTCGACGGCTTGGCCAGATAGTGGCAGGCGCCGAGCTTGATCGCCTCGACCGCCGTCGCGATGCTCGCGAAGCCGGTGAGCACCACGATCAGCATCTCCGGATCATGCGCATGCAGCTTCTCGACGCAGACGAGACCTGAGGCGCCGCCGAGCTTGAGATCGACGACGGCATAGCCGAACGTCTTTTCTTTGAGGATCTCGTCGACGTCCTCGAGCGAGCCGGCGACGACGGCCTCGTAGCCACGCCGTTCGAACGAGCGCTTCAGGGTGCGTGCAAAACCGTCATCATCCTCGACGATCAAGAGGGACAGGTCATTCGCCATCGCGCTCTCCAATGACAAGCGTCGACAACGGCAGTGACAGCCGCACGGTCGCCCCACGTCCCCGGTGGTTCCAGGCCGATACGCTGCCGCCCAGCTTGCGGATCACGTTGACCACCAGGAAAAGGCCGAGGCCGCGGCCCGGGCGGCCCTTGCTCGACTGATAGGGACGTCCGAGTTGACCCAGCATCGCCGGATCAAAGCCCGGCCCGCGATCGCTGACGCTGAGCAGCAGCTGATCACCATCTCGTTCGGCCACGAACTCCACCCACTCGCGCGAGACTTCGAACGCGTTGTCGAGCACGTTGACGATCGCCTGCTTTAGCGCGACGTCGGAGACGATCGCCGGGTCCGAGCCGAACTCGTTGCGGAACATCAGATTGCGCGCCGAGCGCGCCGCGCTCCATTCGGCGACCAGCGTCGTCAGGAACGCCTTCAACGTTGTCGGCGCCGAGCCTTCGCCGCGCGCCTGACCGGCCGAGACCAGGATGTCGGTGACGATCGACTTGCAGCGCTGCACCGCCGCTTCCATTTCCGTGAAATCCTCCGCGAGCGCCGGATCGGCAGAGATCGCGGTCATGCGGTGCCAATCGTTCAGGATCACCGAGATCGACGCCAGCGGCGTGCCGAGCTCATGCGCGGCGCCTGAGGCGAGCAGGCCCATGCGGATGATGTGATCCTGCTCGACAGCGTGCTGGCGCAGATCGGCAAGCTTGGCGTCGCGCTCGCGCAGGTTCCGGTTGATGCGGGTGACGAAGACGACGAGCAGCACGGCGTCGAGCACGAAGCCGACGAACATGCCGGTGATGTGCAGGGTGAATGCATCGCTGACGTGATGCTGCGGCAGTTGCAGGGGACGGTACTCGATGGTGAGCCAGATGAAGCTGAGCACCGTCAGCGCGACCAGCGACCAGGACGAGCGCGCATCGAGCAGCACGGCCCCCAGCGTGACCTGCAGCAGATAGAGGCACGTGAACGGATTCGACGCGCCGCCGGTGAGATAGAGCTCCGACGTCAACGCCACGACGTCGAGCATCAGGGCGATCAGCAGGTGACGATTGCCGACGTCGTCATGCGTGCGCAGCCAGATATGGCTTGCGATATTGAGCGCCACCAGCGCGCAGATGATCGCCGCCATCGGCAGCAGCGGCAGCGCAATGCCGAACCAGGTGGTCACGAAGCCGATGGTGACGATCTGACCGACCACGGCGATCCAGCGCAGCTGGATCAGCAGCACCATGTTCTTGCGGTTGGTCGCGTCCTTCGTCGGCAGCGGCGCGTTGATCTCGGGTGTGGCGATCGCGGCCACGGCCCCAAACGGCAGATTAGGGGCCTCGCTTCTCATGAGGCCACGTCCGATCTCCGCCGGCAGAACGGCGAGCTTCGATCCCTCAAGACGCCGCCCCGCATCCACCCATGTCCTGCCGCCGCTGATCCCATTCCACATCCTGCGCTGCCGGCGCTTCGCGCTCACTCTGCCCGCGGCGGAGCCGCTGCAGCCCGGCGCCGGCCAGCATGAGGGCCAATGTAAACCAGGTCAGCGCGTAAACCAGATGGTTGTTCGGAAACGAGATCACCGTGAGTCCCCCGATCGGAAGCCCGCCGGGATTCGGGGTCGCATCGGCATCGACGAAGAACGGTGCGACGTCGGACAGACCGCGCGCCGCCGCGATCGCCACGACGTCACGTGAATACCAGCGATTGTCCGCGGGATCGTTGTGGCGCAGGAAGCCGCCGCCCGGCTCGGAGATCCGCAGCAATCCGGTCACGCCGACCGTGCCATCGGGGTTCCCGGCGCTGCGGCTCGCCGGCGCACGGCGGTCCGCGGGCACGAAGCCGCGATTGACGAGCACGGTGCCGCCGGCGGTCTGCAGCGGCGTCACCACCCAATAGCCGGAGCCCTCGACCGTCAGCGCCTGGACCAGCGTCTCGCGATCGTTGAGGAAGCGGCCGCTCAACGTTATCAGCTTGTACTCGTCGCTGCGATCGATGGCCGGCCAATCCACCGGGCTCGGCGCCGGCACGGGCGCGGCATGAACCCGGCGCTCGACGCGATCGATCAGGTCGAGCTTCCAGGCTCGCCGCTCGATCTGCCAGACGCCCAGCGCCAGCAGCATCGCGACGCAGGCAACCCACGCCGCGCCGATCGCGAGCCGCAGCGCGCCGGATCGCCCGCGGCCGGCCTCGTCGCGTTCCCCTGCCCCGTCGGCAGGAGCTGACATCACGGCGTCTGGCCCATCTCGTGCACCGGCATCATGTTCGTGGTCAGGTGATGCATGACCCAGAGCGAGCCGCTGAGCGCAATCACCACCATGATGATCGTGAAGATCAGCGCCATCATGGTCCAGCCACCCTCGGCCTTGGTGTTCATGTGCAGGAAGAAGACCATGTGAACGACGACCTGCACGGCCGCGAGCGCCATGATGATCAGCGCCGTGGCCTGCTTGTCGAGCGAGCCGGTCATGACCAGCAGGAACGGGATCGCGGTGAGGACGACCGAGGCGCCGAAGCCAATCAGTTGGCCAGAGCGCGTGCCAGCATGGGCATCGGCGGCATCATGGGCGTGTGCGTGAGCGCTCATCGAAGCATCCCCATCAGATAGACGAAGGTGAAGACACCAATCCAGATCACGTCGAGGAAGTGCCAGAACATGCTGAGGCAGACCAGCCGACGGCGGTTGGCCTCGATCAGGCCGTGGGTCCTGACCTGCACCATCAGGGTGACCAGCCAGACCAGGCCGAACGTCACATGCAGGCCGTGAGTTCCGACCAGCGTGAAGAACGACGACAGGAAGGCGCTGCGCTGCGGCGTCGCGCCCTCGTGGATCATGTGCGCGAACTCGGTCAGTTCGATGCCGAGGAAGGCGAGGCCGAACAGGCCGGTCACCACGAGCCAGGCCTGCATCGCGCCGACGCGGTTCCGCTGCATCGACAGCATCGCGAAGCCATAGGTGAGCGACGACAGCAGCAGGAACGAGGTGTTGACCGCGACCAGCGACAGGTCGAACAGGTCCTTCGGCGCGGGACCTGCCGCGTATTTGGCGCCGAGCACGCCATAGACGGCGAACAGGATCGCAAAGATGAGACAGTCGCTCATCAGATAGATCCAGAAGCCGAGCATCGTGCTGCTGCCTTCGGGATGCTCGTGCTCGTCGACGACGTAGAACACCGGCTCCCCGGCCTTCATCGTGCCCATCGCAACGGTCATGACTTGGCTCCTGCCACGAGCAGCTCGGTGCGCGCACGCTCGGCGCTGACAACCTCATCGGCCGCGATGTGGAAGCTGCGGTGATAGTTGAAGGTGTGGCCGATCACGACCGCGAGCAGCGCCAGGAAACTTCCGGCCGCCATCCACCACATGTACCAGATCAGGCCGAATGCCATGGTGGTGCTGAGGCCCGCCAGGATCACGCCGGTACCGGTGTTGCTCGGCATGTGGATCGCCTTGAAGCCGGCGAGCGGACGCGCGTAGCCGCGGCGCTTCATGTCCCACCAGGCGTCATTGTCGTGCACCACAGGCGTGAAGGCAAAATTGTAGGCCGGCGGCGGCGACGACGTCGCCCACTCCAGGGTGCGCGCATTCCACGGATCGCCGGTGACGTCGGCGAGCTGCTCACGCCTGACAATGCTGACCGCGATCTGGATCAGGAAGCTCGCGATGCCCAGCAGGATCAGGAACGCACCGATGCCGGCGACGACGAACCAGATCTGCAGGCTCGGATCGTCGAAGGTGCGCAGCCGACGGGTCACGCCCATCAGGCCGAGCACGTAGAGCGGCATGAACGCGAAATAGAAGCCCACCGTCCAGAACCAGAACGACATCTTGCCCCAGAACGGGTCGAGCCTGAAGCCGAACGCCTTCGGGAACCAGTAGGCGATGCCGGCGAACAGGCCGAACAGCACGCCGCCGATGATCACGTTGTGGAAATGCGCGACCAGGAACAGACTGTTGTGGAGCACGAAGTCGGCCGGCGGCACCGCGAGCAGCACGCCGGTCATGCCGCCGATCACGAAGGTCAGCATGAAGGCGACCGTCCACATCATCGGCAGCTCGAAGCGGATGCGGCCGCGATACATCGTGAACAGCCAGTTGAACATCTTCGCGCCCGTCGGGATCGAGATGATCATCGTGGTGATGCCGAAGAAGGAGTTCACGCTGGCGCCGGAGCCCATCGTGAAGAAATGGTGCAGCCAGACGAGGTACGACAGGATCGTGATCACGACCGTGGCGTAGACCATCGAGGTGTAGCCGAACAGCCGCTTGCCCGAGAAGGTCGAGGTCACCTCGGAGAAGATGCCGAATGCCGGCAGGATGAGGATGTAGACCTCCGGATGGCCCCAGATCCAGATGAGGTTGACGTACATCATTGGGTCGCCGCCGAAATCATTGGTGAAGAAGTTGGTGCCGACGTAGCGGTCGAGCGACAGCAGCGCTAGCACCGCCGTCAGCACCGGGAAGGAGGCGACAATCAGCACGTTGGTGCACAGCGAGGTCCAGGTGAAGACTGGCATCTTCATCATGGTCATGCCGGGCGCACGCATCTTGACGATGGTGCAGATCAGGTTGACGCCGGACAGCAGCGTGCCGACGCCGGCGACCTGCAGGGCCCAGATGTAATAGTCGACGCCGACATCCGGACTGTAGGAGAGGTTCGACAGCGGCGGATAGGCCAGCCAGCCGGTGCGCGCGAACTCGCCCACGAACAGCGAGCACATCACCAGCACGGCGCCCGACGTGGTCATCCAGAAGCTGAAATTGTTGAGGAACGGGAACGACACGTCGCGGGCGCCGATCTGCAGCGGCACGACGTAGTTCATCAGACCGGTAACCAGCGGCATCGCCACGAAGAAGATCATGATCACGCCGTGCGCCGTGAACACCTGATCATAATGGTGCGAGTTCAGGTAGCCCTCGGAGCCGTTGAACGCGATCGCCTGCTGCAGGCGCATCATCAGCGCGTCGGCGAAGCCGCGCAGCAGCATGACGATGCCGAGAACCATGTACATGATGCCGATGCGCTTGTGGTCGACCGTGGTGAACCACTCCTTCCAGAGATAGCCCCACAGCCGGAAATAGGTGATGGCGCCGAAAAGCGCGATGCCGCCGAGCGCGACCATCGCGAAGGTGCCGATGATGATCGGCTCGTGCAGCGGCAGCGACTCCAGCGTGAGCCGGCCGAAGATCAATCGGGTGAGATCTGACGTGTCGAACATGATGTGACCCTCACGAATCCGACTTGGAGGCTGGCCCCGTGATGAAAGACGCCTTCGACGGCCGCAGCAGGCTGGGCCGTTCAAGGCCGCGGCCCTGCAGCGGCGTCCAATCGAGCGGCGCGAGAACGGTGGGCGACGATTCCGCAGCCATGCGCGTGACCTGGTCGCCCGGCAGGCAGACGCCGCCGGCGACGTAGCTCGGCTCGCCACCGAACACCGTGCCGCGGCCGGCGAACTTGTCGTAGGCGAGCGGCAGCGTGTTGCGGACGCCGGCCAGGCCCATGCCGCCTCTCGCGTCGATCGCCATCATCTCGCTCATGCACATCTTGCCCGGTTCGACGCACATGTTGAGGATGGCGCGGAACAGGTCAGCATCGACCGAGGCGAAATGGCGGACCGGCTCGTCGGTGCTGGGACGCTCAAGCACGAGATAATCCGGCTTGCCGAGGTGATTGCCACTGGCCTTCGCCTTCTCGATCCAGCCGGAAAACTCCACATCCGACAGGCCATGAAAGGCAAAGCGCATGCTGGAAAAGCCGGCACCACTATAGTTGGCTGAGAAGCCGCGATAGACGCCGGGCTTGTTGATGACGGCGTGCAGCCGGCTCTGCATGCCCGGCATCGCATAGATCTGGCCGGCCAGAGCGGGGATGTAGAACGAGTTCATCACCGAGGACGAGGTGATCTTGAAATCCAGCGGCCGGTTCACCGGTGCGGCGAGCTCGTTGACGCTGGCGATGCCGTATTCGGGATAGATGAACAGCCACTTCCAATCGAGCGCGACAACGTTGACCTCGAGCGGCTTGTCCTGCGGCGTCACCGGACGATCGACCGCGATGCGCCCGAGCGTGCGGTAGGGATCGAGCAGATGCGTGCCCATCCATGTGACCGCGCCCAGGCAGATGATGATGAGCAGCGGCGCCGCCCAGATCAGAAGCTCGAGCTGGGTGGAGTGATCCCAATCCGGCGTGTAGGTCGCCGCCTGGTTCGACTGGCGGTAGCGCCAGGCCACGATCGCCGTCGCCGCCATGACGGGCACCACGATCAGGAGCATCAGCACGGTCGCGATGATCACGAGATCGCGCTGTTGGGCGGCGACATCACCGGAGGGGGCGAGCACGACCAGATTGCAGCCGCCGAGCGCGAGCCCCAGCGGCAGCAGAGCCAAGGATTTCCAGTAACGCACGCTTAACCTCGTCGCACGGCGGATCTCTGAACGAGGCCTCACCTAGCGACCGGACGACACGGCCGACATTGGACAATTTGTCCAATACCGGAGCGGCGCCGAGGACGACAATTACGGAGCGCGAATAGAGTACGAGAGGACTGCAGGCAGCGCGATGACACAGGCAGCGGCGACCGCCGACGGCGAAACCCATCTCTCCCGCACGCATGAGGCGCATCCGGGCGAGATCGCGATCGGCGTGATCATCGGGCGGACGTCGGAGTTCTTCGACTTCTTCGTCTATGCCATCGCCTCGGTGATCGTGTTTCCGCGCTTGGTGTTTCCGTTTGCGGACGAGCTGACGCAGACCCTGTATTCGTTCGCGCTGTTCGCGCTCGCCTTCCTCGCGCGTCCGTTCGGCAGCGTGATCTTCATGGCGATCGACCGCCGCTACGGCAAGAGCGCCAAGCTGATCACCGCATTGTTCCTGCTGGGCACCTCGACCGTCGCGATCGCGTTCCTGCCGAGCTACCACACCGTCGGTGCGGCGGCGATCTGGCTGCTGGCGCTGGCGCGGATCGGCCAGGGTCTCGCCTGGGGCGGCGCCTGGGACGGGCTGGCGTCGCTGCTCGCGATGAATGCGCCGGAGCACCAGCGCGGCTGGTACGCGATGATTCCGCAGCTCGGCGCGCCGCTCGGGCTGATCGTCGCCAGCGTGCTGTTCGCGTTCTTCGTCGGTTATCTCTCCGCGGCCGACTTCTTCGACTGGGGCTGGCGGTACCCGTTCTTCGTGGCGTTTGCCATCAACGTCGTGGCGCTGTTCGCGCGGCTGCGCATGGTCGTGACGCCGGAGTATGATGAGCTGTTCCAGTCGCGCGAATTGCAGCCGGCACGCGTCATCACCACGATTCGGCACGAGGGCCGCAACATCGTGATCGGCGCCTTCGCGCCGCTCGCGAGCTTCGCGCTGTTCCACATGGTGACGGTGTTTCCGCTGTCCTGGGTGTTCCTGTTCACCAAGGAGACGCCGGCGCGCTTCCTGCTCATCGAGGCCGTCGGCGCGGTGTTCGGCGTCGTCGCCATTGTCGCGTCTGGCATGCTGGCCGACCGTATCGGTCGCAAGTCGCTCTTGATCGGCTCGGCGATCGCAATCGCGGTGTTCTCGGGCTTCGCGCCGCAACTGCTCGACGCCGGCCCGGTCGGCGAGACCATCTACATGGTGCTCGGCTTCATCCTGCTCGGCCTGTCGTTCGGCCAGTCCTCGGGCGCGATCGCCGCCAACTTCGCGCGCACCTATCGCTACACGGCCTCGGCCCTGACCGCCGACCTCGCTTGGCTGTTCGGCGCCGGCTTCGCGCCGCTCGCCGCCCTGCTGCTGGCCGCCTATCTCGGCCTGATTTCGGCCGGCGGTTATCTCTTGTCCGGCGCCGTCTGCACCCTGCTCGCGCTGTGGCTCAGCGCGCCGCGGCAGCTGCAGCAGGTGTAGGGCCCTACGAGCCGCGCCACTTGCGTTCGGCCTCGTCCCACGCCGCGAGCGGCTGCAGGTCCGGGACCCAGGCGAGTCCGGTCTTGGCGTCGGACGAGACCGCCTCCGGCGTCACCACCATGTCGAGCAGCGCCGGTCGGTTGGCCAGCGCGCGTTGGATCGCGGGGCCGAGCTGCTCCTCGGTCTCGACGCGCTCG
Source organism: Bradyrhizobium sp. SZCCHNR1051 (assembly GCF_032489615.1). Lineage (NCBI taxonomy): Bacteria > Pseudomonadati > Pseudomonadota > Alphaproteobacteria > Hyphomicrobiales > Nitrobacteraceae > Bradyrhizobium > Bradyrhizobium sp. SZCCHNR1051. Next base: position 23,555 of record NZ_JAUEYJ010000017.1, read on the forward strand.
GCATGCATGCCGAAGGCGCGCGCCATGGCGGCGTGATCGGCGAATTGCAGCTTCGTGCCGACGACCTTGCCATGTGTCACGGCCTGGTCGTGCACCTCGATCTGCCAGGCGCCGTTGTTGGCGACGACGATCAGCACCGGCGCCTTGTGGCGCACCGCGGTGTCGACCTCGATCGCATTGAAGCCGAACGCACCGTCGCCGGTCGCGACCACCACCGGCTTGTCGGGAAAGGCGAGGCTCGCAGCGATGCCATAGGGCACGCCGATGCCGATGCAGCCGAACGGGCCGGGATCGAGCATCAAGGGCGCGCTGAGGCCAACGCGGGCAAAGGACAGGAAATCGCCGCCGTCAGCGATGACCACGGCGTCATTGCCGATCGCCTCCTGCAGCGCCGACAGCACGCGATTCGGATGCAGCCGCCCGTCCGAGCCGGTCGGCGCCGTCGCCATGCTCTGCTTCAGCTTGGCCGCGCGCTCCTGATGCGCGGCCCGCAGTTTTGCGGCCCATTGCCGATCGACGGCCGATTCGCGGTTGCCCGCCAGCGCCACCATCGCGCGCAAGGTCTCCGCTGGTGTCGCCAGGATCTCGGCCGCACCACGTCGATTGTCGCGCAGCTCCGTAGCGGAGTCGCTGATGCGGACGAACTTGGCGTCCTTGAACACGGCAGGCGAGCCGTAGGCGAGCTGGAAGTCGAGCCGGCGGCCGACCGTCAGCACCACGTCGGCATCGCCCATCACGGCGCCGCGCATCGCGCCGACGACCGAGGGATGATCGTCGGGCACGAGCCCCCTGCTCTCGCCGGTGTCGAGATAAACGGCGCCGAGCCGGTCGAGCAGCGCGATCAGCTCGGGCCCGGCGCCGCGCGCGCCGCGGCCGGAGATGACGAGCACACGGCGCGCCGACCACAACAGCTCGACCGCCTTCTCGACCTCGGCCGGATCAGGCCGTGTCGCCGCGCGCGGCTTCGGCGCGAGATGCTCCTCGAGTTGCAGCGCCTTCGGCACGACGCCGCGCAGCGTATCGACGGGAAAACCGATGAAAACCGGGCCAGGCTCGCCGCCCTCGCCGAAGGCACGCGCGATCGCCTCGTCGAGCTCCTGCAGCACCAGCGACGGCTCGCGCACGGTGCGCGCATAGCGCGTAATCGAGCGCACGAGCTGGGTGTGATCCATGTCCTGCAGGCCACCGCGGTTCTCCTGCGGCCGCGGATTGCCGCCCGACATCACCAGCACCGGCGCGCGCGAGACGTGGGCATTGGCGATGCCGGTGATCGCGTTGGTCACGCCCGGCCCCGCGGTGACCAGCGCGACGCCGAGCTCGCCGGTGAGCTCGGCATGCGCCTGCGCCATGTGCACGGCGGCGCGCTCGTCGCGCACGTCGATGATGCGGATGCCTTCCGCATCGAGCCGCATCCAGATCGGCATAATGTGGCCGCCGCACAGCGCGAACACGCGGCTGACGCCGCGGCGCTTGAGCAGGCGGGCGATCAGATCGGCGGCACTGTCGGGAGAGATCTTCATCTGACGACTCCTGCGGATGGTGACGTGATCAGCCCGGCGCGAGCCAGGCCACGAGCAGCGAGACGGTGAGAACGGCTGACATGTGCGAGACGAGAATCGAGCCCGAGGTGACGCCGGCCTCCAGACCATAGAGCTTGGCGATCGTGAACGGCCCGGAGCCGATCGGCAGCGCGCTCAGGATCACGGCGGAATGCGACCACAGCGGCGGCATCGAGAACACGTGGAAGGCAAGCAGCGCGGTGACCGCCGGCTGCATCACGAGCTTCAGCGATACGAGAATGCCGATCGAAGCCGCATCGTGCGTCACCACCCGTTCCTGCGCCAGGAACAGGCCGATGCACACGAGCGCCGCCGGCGATGCTGCTCCACCAAGCAAAGTCGTGAAGCTCAGGAACGGCGCTGGCAATGCAAAGCCGCTGAGGCCCACCGCGAGCCCGGCCACGGGCGCGATGAACAACGGGCTCGTCAGCAGCGAACGCGCGACCTTGGCGACCGTCGCCCCGAGCGTGGCGCCCTTCTGAAGATCCATCTCGACGACCACGATCGCAAACAGGAACAGCACGCAGGCCGTGAACAAGGTGGCGATGATCGAGGCCGGCGCGCTGTCCGGGCCGAACACCAAGAGGCACATCGGAATGCCCATGAAGCCGACATTGCTGTAGCCGGCGTCCAGTCCCTCGATGCCGGCGTTGGCAACGCGACGGCCGCGCAGACGGCTGATCACGAAACCGGTCGCGAACGTCGCGGCAATGCCGCCGCAGAAGGCGCCGATGAAGCCGAACTGGCTGACCTGCTCGACGCCGATCTTGGACATCGCCGTGAAGATCAGCGCCGGCAGCGCCAGATAGACCGCGAAGCGGTTGAGATTGTCGGTCGCGGTGCGGTCGAACACACCGAACCAGCCGCACAGGAATCCGGTCAGGATCAGCGCGAAGATCGGAAGAGCGGAATTGAGGACGGCCTGCATCGCAGCTACATATCAGACCGTACGGCATTGCAGCGACTCACTGCGTAAATCTCTTCTTCAATTCGCGATGCAGGATCTTGCCTGTCGCGTTGCGCGGCATCTCGCTATCGGTGATGAAGGCGTAAGAGCGCGGCCGCTTGAAGCCGGCGAGCCGTTCTTTCGCCCATTCGGCCAGATCGCCCTCCTTCACCGCCATGCCGTCGCGCGGCACGATCACGGCATGGACGCGCTCGCCCCATTTGTCGTCGGGCAGGCCGATCACGGCGATGTCCTTGACGGCAGGATGCGCGCCAACCATCGCCTCGACCTCGGAGGGATAGATGTTTTCGCCGCCTGAGATGATCAGGTTGCTCTTGCGGTCGGCGAGATGGATGTAGCCGTCGGCATCGCGACGGGCCATGTCGCCGACCGAGCAGTAGTCGCCGCGGAACGCCTCCTTGGTCTTCTCCGGCAGACGCCAATAGCAGTCGAAGGTGTGAGCGTTCGAGGAATAGAGCTCGCCTGCCTCGCCGTCTGGCACCTCATGTCCCGCGTCATCCAAGATGCGGATGGGCGCGGCGCCGACGCATTCGCGCCCGACCGAGCCGAGCTTGGTGAACTGCTCATGCGGATGCAGCATGGTGACCCAGCCGGTCTCGGTCGCGCCATAGAGCTCGTAGAGCCCGGACTTCGGGAACATCTCCATCACCTCGCGCTTGGTCTCCGGGCGGGCCGGCGCCGAGGAGATCATCAGCTTGGTGACCGCGCTGAAATCATGCTGCGCGCGCACCGCGCGCGGCAGATCCAGCATCATGATGTAGTGCGTCGGGACCAGCGAGGTGAACGTGGAGCCGCCGTCCGCAAGCGTCGTCACGGCGTGCTCGGGATCGAAACTCTTGCGCGAATAGATCGAGTTGACGCCACCGATATAACCGAACGCGCCGAAGAAGTTCAGCGAGTTGGCGTGGCACATCGGCATCACCAGCAGCGCGCCGTCGTTGCGGCTCAGCTTCAGCTCGATCTCGGTGACCATCGACAAGAGGACGGCGCTGCGATGGCTGCGCAGCACGCCCTTGGGCTTGCCGGTGGTGCCGGAAGTGTACATCAAGGTCCAGGGATCGGACAGCGCGACCTGCTGGTCGGGCTCCCGATCCGCGGCCATCGCAATGATGTCCTCATAGCCGCGATAGCCTGCCGGACGCGGCTTCGCGCCGAAATGGATGAAGCGGTCATCGGCGATGCCGAGATCCGTGCGCGCCTCCTCGACCAGGCCGACGAGTTCGTCCTGCACGATCATCGCCGCCGCTTCGGCGTTCTGGACGATGAACTGCACCTCGGACGCGGTGAGGCGGAAATTGATCGGCAGCGCCACCAACCCGGCTTTGGCTGTGGCCGCATAGATCTCGCACCATTCGACGCAATTGTAGGCAAGGATCGCAACGCGATCGCCCTTGGCAAGGCCGAGCCCGAGCAGCGCGTTGGCGAGCCGGCACGTGCGCTCATTCCACAACGCAAAGCTCATCGCACGTTCGAGATCGCGGGCACCGGTGCGCTCCGGCGACATGCGCGCATGGGCCGACAGCATCTGCCCGAAATTCAAGAGATCCCTCATCGTCGTTTCCTCCCGGCAACCGGGTTCACGACGCCGACTGGCGCGCGCCTCCAGCGGAGCGCGATGAAGGTCGGCGGCGGGCTAGTTAATGTCCTTGGTGATCCGCACCAGCGTCTGATCGACGAAGCTCTTGGCATCTTGATCCGGCTTGCGGAACAGCTCGCGCTCGACCGTCAGCGTCCGGCCGGGCACCGTCTTCTTGCAGACCTCGCGCAGGAACACGCCCCCGACGGGCTGCTCGCCTGCGGTCGGCTGCTGCTCCTTGCACTCCCAGCCCTCGGCGCCATAGCGCGACTTCACCTGGTTGCCGAGCAGGAACGCCTTCTTGCGAATATAGAGCCGCGCCTTCGGATCGGTCTCGATCGTCAGGCCGGTGACGGTGCCCTTGTCGTCGACCAGGACCGTCAGCAGCACGGGATGACCGGCCACCTTTGTGCCGTCCTGGCTGGTCTCCGGATCGAAATCGAAGCGCACCGCGTGCCGCGCCTGCTCGTCCGCGGGACAGTCGCGCCATGCCGACCACGCATTGAGCTTGCGATTCGGATCCTTGGCGCAAGTCAGATTGACATAGCCCTGATCGGGCAGGTCGCCGACCGGCATGCCGACGGTGATGTCACGCAGATCGTAGTTCGGCACCGCCTGCGCGGAGGCCGCGTGCGTCACGAACGACAGCACGAACGTGGCGAAGATCGCAGCGCAGGTCGACCGCTTCATTTCGATGGCTCGCTTGCAGGCTTGGTGGCATTCGCCTTGTAGATATCGCAGACCCGCGACGTGTTGCCGAAGAAGGCGGTGCACTCGTCGTAGGTCGGCTCGCCGCGCCCCTTGATGTGCGCGAGCACGTAGTCTGCGACCGCCTCGATGTCGTTCGGCCGCAGGAACACGCCGCCTTCCGGCGGCATGCGCTCGCCGACATCCTGGCGGCTCATGCCGTAGCACTTCGCCGTGTCATAGGAGCCGCGCGCGAAGTACGGCATGCCCGTCCCGGGCCGGCCGCAGGTCACGGTCTCGATGATCTGGTCACGAGTGAGCTGCGTCCTGCGCAGCGACAGCGCGTCGCCGCCATAGCCACCACCGCCATTGCCGTGCCATTTGTGGCAGCCGAGGCAGTTCGCGCGCTTGAACACGGCCTTGCCGGCCTCGGTCGGATCCGCCGGCGCCGCGGACTGCGCCAACGCGAGCGAAGCGGAGCCGAGGACGAGAGCCGACGTCACGGCGAACGTGATCGCACTGAGTTTCATCTGATCTTCTTGTCGAACAGGGGATAGGAGGCGGAGCGGAGGCCATGCCTCCGCTCCGCAGCCGACTTCACAGCGAGAAGACGTAGAGCATCGAGCCGGGCTGGATCTTCTTCAGCTCGGGCGTGGATTCGATGAACCACTTGTCCCAGGCGCCGCCGAGACCGACCAGGATCGCGACATACTGCTTGCCGTCGACCGAGAACGTCACGGGAGGCGCATTGACGCCGCCACCGGTGTTGAACTCCCACAGCTTCTGCAGGGTCTTGGCATCGAGCGCCATCACCTCGCCCGAGGGCTGACCGGTGAAGACGAGGTCAGGCGTCGACAGCATGCCGCCGAGATTCGGGAACGGCGTCTCCATCTTGCCGGCGATCTTGCCGGTGGTGACGTCGATCGCGGTCACGCTGCCCGTGATCTTGAACGGCTGGCTCGGTCCGCCGCCGGTCCAGAACTCGCGCGGCTTCAGCTTGTCCTTGGTCGCTTCTTCCACGGTGATCCGGTTGCAGCTCTCGATCACCGGGATGTACCAGAGCTTCAGGTCCGGATTGTACGAAGTCGGCGGCCAGTTCTTGCCGCCCATGTTGCCTGGGCAGATGTCCGCGACCTTGTTCTCACGATGCGGCGACACCGACGCATTGTAGCGCTGCACCGGGTTCTTCGGATCATACTCGATCGGCTTGCCGGTCTCGGCATCGAGCCCCTTGGTCCAGGTCACCTTCTTGACGAAGGGCAGGCCCCAGATGAACTTGCCGCTGGTGCGGTCGATCGCATAGGCAAAGCCGTTGCGGTCGGCCTCGAGCGCGAGCTTCAGGGTGGAGCCGTTCGGCGCGGGCACATCGACCAGGACATTCTCGGCGACGCTGTCATAGTCGAAGGGATCGTTCGGCGTGTGCTGATAGTGCCACTTGATCTTGCCGGTGTTGGCATCGAGCGCCAGCGAACTGTCGGTGTAGAGGTTGTCGCCCGGACGATAGGCGTTGTCCCAGTCCGGACCGGGATTGCCGACGCCCCAGATGATGGTGTCGGTCGCCGGGTCGTAGGTCCCGGTCACCCAGGTCGAGCCGCCGCCGGCCGCGGCCGCGTCGTTGCTGTCCTTCCAGGTCTCGCTGCCCGGCTCGCCCTTCCCCGGAATGGTGTGGGTGCGCCAGACCTCCTTCTGCGTGCCGAGATCGGTCGCCGCGATCCAGCCGCGGATGCCGTATTCGGCGCCGGCCACGCCCGAGATCGCCATGTTCTTCACGATCAGCGGCGCACCGGTGATCACCTCGCCCTTGTCGGGATCGGCGACCTGGCGCTGCCAGGCGACCTGTCCGGTCTCCTTGTTGGTCGCGATCAGGCGGCCGTCGAGCGTGTGCGAAATGACGAGATTGCCCCACAGCGCGACGCCGCGATTGTCGACGCCGCAGCAGGCGATCGCACCGGCCCAGTCGTGATCCGTCTTCGGATCCATCTTCCAGACCAGTTGGCCTTTGCCACCGCGCGCGTCGATCTTGTAGACCGAGCCCCAGCCGTCGGTGACGTAGATCATGCCGTTCTCGACGATCGGCGTGCCTTCGAGACCGCCGTGGCTCCAGATGCCGCCGCCCTCGACGCCGCCGAGATGCATCGTCCAGGCGACCTTCAGGTTCTTGACGTTATCCTTGTTGATCTCCTTCAGCGCCGAGAACCGTGTGCCCGAGTAGTTCTTATGATGGTGCAGCCAGTTGCCGGCTTCGTTGTCGGCGTTGAGAAGCCGTTCGGGGGTCATCTCGTCGGCGGCCTGCGCCGGCGATGCAAGCTGGAAACAGGCGAAGGCTGCGCTGGCCAGCAGCACCGCCCGCAGGGTCGACCTGACGTTAGTCCTCATCGTTTCCTTCTCCCATTATATTGATTATGAGTTGGAGCGAATACCGCTCCGCCAAGCGCGACGGCGGAGGGCAGCAGGCGACAAACACGCTTCAAGGGGACTTGCGAACCTCGACCTCCGTTTCGATGGATCCTGCTTTCTGGAACACGATCGTGCAGGTGAAGCGCTGGCCTGGCTCGAGCGGCTCCCGCGTCTGCAGCAGCATCACGTGATAGGCGGTCGGCAGCAGCACCAGCGTGCTGCCCGCGGCAATTGGAATGTTGGGAATGGAGCGCATCGCCGGCGCGCCTTCGCCGCGGTCGACGGTGTGCCGCTCCGAAAAATTGGCGATCGGACAACGCACGCGCATCAACGCTTCCGGCGCGCTCGTGTCATTCTTGATCGTGATCAGCAACGGGATGTCGCGTCCCACCTCGGGCGCCGCCGGCACCCACGCATCCGACAGGGTCAGGCCTTCTCCGGCCACCCCGAGCGCAGGCGCCATCGCTGCAACCGACGCCACAGAGGCCGCCAGCAATGCGCGCGAGACCGCCGGCATCACGCCGGCGCGCACGCTGCCCTCCGAGCGCGCGGACCAAACCTGATCGCGCTCCAGACTGGTCGGATCTTCCGACAACGGAGTCCCTCCCCTATATGGCCGCCTCTTTAACTTGCCCTAGGGCGGCGCCCTTTTTTGAATTCGTACTCTGAATTCGAATACGTCGCAAATGGATTTTCTGTCTTGACATGCTAATGTCCGGCAAAATGTGATGACCCATGCGAATCGTGCCCGCCGCTCCCTCTCTGGTCGACCAGGTCGTCGAAGCCATCACTGACGAGATCGTCAGCGGCGTTCTCGCGCCGGGCTCGCGGCTGATCCAGGACGATCTGGCCCAGGCTTACGGAGTGTCGCGCCAGCCGGTTCAGCAGGCGCTGATCCTGCTGCGCGGCTGCGGGCTGGTGCAGAGCGCGCCGGGCCGCGGGTTGATCGTGGCGCCGCTCGACCCCGGCTTCGTCCGGGACCTCTATGAGATGCGGGCAGTGCTCGAAGGCCTCGCGGCGCGACTGGCCGCCGAGCGGGCGAGCGATCGCGCTGCGCGCGAAGGTCCGGCCTACATCGCGGCCGGCTACGAGGCGGTGAAGAGCGGGCTCGTCAACCGCAAGATCGAGACCGACATCGCCTTCCATCGCTTCCTCGGCGACCTCTCCGGCAACGCGCTGATCGGCGAGACGATGGCACCGCATTGGCCGTGCCTGAAGCGGGTGATGTCCGACGTGCTGCAGAAGGAGCAGAGCATGTCACGGATGGTCTGGGACGAGCATGAGAACATTCTTGCAGCCGTCATCGAGGGCCGCAGCGCCGAGGCCGAACGGCTGAGCCGGGAGCACATTTCGCGCGCGGCCAGCGTGTTCATCCATCACCTCGAAATCCAGCAGGACAGCAAGTCCAAGCAGCGGCGGACGCTCACTGCGCGGAAATTCCCGCTATGACTCCGTTCAAACCGACAGCGGCCGCAATGCGAGCGCTGGGCTCCGGCACGGCAGCCTCGCATTCGCGACCGGACATCACACCTGATCCCGTGGAGGCCGTGTGCCGCCGCTGAAGACCCAGCCGAGCCTGACCGAACGCGTCTACGAGCGCATTCTCTCCGACATCGTCGGCGGGGAGTTGCCGGAATCTGCCCGCCTCATCCAGGACGATCTGGCCCGCGACCTCGGCGTCTCGCGCCAGCCGGTGCAGCAGGCCCTGCTGCTGCTGCGCAATCAGGGCTTTGTGCGCGAGGCGCCGGGCCGCGGCCTGGAAGTCGCACCGATCGACACCGACTTCATCCGCAACCTCTATGAAATACGCGCGGTCGCCGAGGGCCTCGCCTGCCGGCTCGCGGCGACCCGCGGCGCCAAGCGAGCGGCCGAGGAAGGCCCGAATTTGATCGAGCAGGGCCGGAGCGCCGAGCGCGAGCATTCGGTCGAGAAGCTGATCGAGGCCGACGTCAAGTTTCATGAATTCCTCTACGAGATCTCCGGCAACTCCGTCATCCAGGACACCACGCTGCCGCATTGGCTGCATCTGCGCCGGCTGATGGGCGAGGTGCTGATGCGCGACGAGACGCCGCGGCGAATCTGGGATCAGCATGAGGACATCCTGCGGGCGGTGATCGCCGGCGATGCGCAGAAGGCCGAGGATCTCGCACGGCAACACATCACGCGAACCGCAACCGTGCTGCTGGCGCGGTTGACCAATCAGCGCGAGCGCGTGCCGGTCGCGACGGCGTCCTGATCACCTCAAGCTTGGCTTCTGCCCGCAACATCCGACGGCACCGCCGTCAGGAACCCCCGCATCGTTTCGAAGGGATACCCAGCATCCCACTTCAGCGTCGGCAGCAGCCCCGCCGCTATGGTCAAGCCGCCGGCAAGCTGAAAGAGAACGTGGCGCCGCCCTGCGGCTCGTTGGTCGCGGACAGCTCGCCGCCGTGCTCGCGGACGATGCCGTAGCTGATCCACAGCCCGAGCCCCGTCCCCTCCCCGACGCGCTTGGTCGTGAAGAACGGCTCGAAGATGTGGGTCAGGTGATCCTTGTCGATGCCGGGGCCGTTATCGGTGATGCGAAAGGCGATCTCGTTGCCCTGGCGCGCCACCGCGACCAGAAGACGCGGCAGGTCGGTCGATCGCATCGCGTCGATCGCGTTCTCCACGAGGTTGACGATCACCTGATGCAGCTGGCCTTCGTTGCCGGAGATCCACAGATCCGGCTCGACCTCGATCTGGATGTCGACACGATGCTGCTTGGTGCGCCCTGCCCACAGCACGGCGGTATTGATCAGCCGTTCGATGTTGACGCGCTCGACCTCGCCGAGCTTCGAGAACGACAGGCGGCGCAGGTTCTTGACGATCTCGCTGATGCGCACCGCACCTTCCAGCGTGCCGTCGATCAGCGGCCCGAAATCCTCGAGGATGGCGTCGATCCTCAGATCCGAGCGAAGCGCGGCGATGTCCTCGCTGACCGGCTGCTCATGGATGGCATCGAGATAGCCGACCAGCGAGGTGCGGTAGCGCATCAGGGTGTGGATGTTGCCATAGACGAAGCTGATCGGATTGTTCAGCTCGTGGGCCACGCCCGCGACGAGCCGGCCGAGGCTCGCCATCTTCTCCTGCTCGACCAATTGCCGCTGCGCCCGCTGCAGCTCCTGATGCGCCTTGTGCAGGGCCTCATAGGCGCGGCGCAGCTCGCCGATCGGACGGCCCGTCAGCACGACGCCGATGAAGCGGCCGCGATGGTCATGCCGCGGCGAGCTGTTGATCGCGAACAGGTCGGAGCTGACGCCGGCCGCCGCAGCAAAGCGCAATTCACCGTCGACCACTTCGGCGCTGCTGCGCGGCTTCAGCAGCGAGACAAGTTTGGGCCGATGATCGGGATTAATCATCTCGGCGATATCGCGACCGGCGATGTCAGCCAAGGCCCGTCCCGATGTCTGCAGAAAGGCGGAGTTGGCCTGCTGCACCGTGCCCCTGGCGTCACAGACCACCAGGATGTCGGAGACGGACTCGATGACATTGGTGACGAACGCCTGGGCTTCCTCGAGCTCGGCGTTCTTGTGCTCGAGATCGACCTCGTAGCGCAGCAGGTCGGAATAGACCTCGTCCATCTTGCGGATCACTTCGATCCACACGCCTTCGCGCTCGCTGTCGAGTTCGAGCGTGCTGCTGCTCGCGATCAGCTTGAGCAGCGTGTCAGCCCCGGACTCAGGAGAGTGAGTGGCCTTTGCCATGTTTCTTCAGATCGTATCTCGACAATTTGTTCCGGAGCCCCACCCTTGACAGGCCGAGCTCGCTGGCGACGCGACTGATGTTACCATCATATTTCTCCAGACAGTGAACGATGATGGTCTTTTCGAGATCCTCGACCCTGTCCTTCAGGCTCCCGGAACCATTGAGCTTGCCATTGGCGATCGCGGGCGCGGCGCGGCGTGCGCTGCGCCGGGCGGCGAACGGCGGACAGCGCAGCTCGTCGGCATCGGCCAGCACGGCCATGCGCTGGATCTCGTTCTGCAGCTCGCGGACATTGCCGGGCCAGTGATAGCGGGAGAATTCCTCCAGCGCCGCCGGTGCGAAACGCAGATGCGGCCGGTTGAACGATGTCTTCACCGCCGACAGCACGCCCTCGGCGATCAGCGGAATGTCCATCGGACGCTCGCGCAAGGACGGCATGTGCACCGGAAACGCGGCGAGTCGGTAGTAGAGGTCGCGGCGGAAGCGGCCGGCCTCGACTTCGGCCTCAAGATCCCGGTTGGTGGCAGCGACCACGCGCACGTCGACCTGGCGCACGCGCTGCGCGCCGAGCGGCCGGATCTCGCTCTCCTGCAGCACGCGCAGGAGCTTGACCTGAAATGCCGGCGAGGTCTCGCCGATCTCGTCGAGAAAGATAGTGCCGCCATCGGCAACCTCGAACAGGCCGATGCGGTCCTGATAGGCGCCGGTGAACGCGCCCTTCTTGCAGCCGAACAGCTCGCTTTCCAGCAGCTCATCCGGCAGTGCGCCGCAATTCTCGACGACGAACGCCTTGGTGGCCCGCGCAGAACCGTAGTGAATCGCGCGCGCCAGGAGCTCCTTGCCGGTGCCGGATTCGCCGGTGATCAAGACCGAGATGTCGTAGTCGGCGGCGCGCCGGCCGAGCTCGATCACGTTGCGCATCGGGCTCGCGGCCGAATGCACGATGCGGTCGAAATCGTAGAGCTGCTTGGCGGCGCCGCGCTTGACCGACACCACCTTCTTGATATGGGCCGGCGTGGCCTTCACGTCAACGCCGGCGGTCTCCGTCTCCTTCTGCAGCCGGTACAGCTGCACGGCCTCGCGGACGATCTCGATCAGGCGATCCGGCTGCCAGGGCTTTGTGATGTACTGATAGATGCCGGCCTCGTTGAGGCCGGCGATGATGTCCTCGGAGTCCGAATAGCCGGAGATGATCATCCGTACAGGGTCGGGCCACATCTCGCGCACGCGCTTCAGGAAGCTGACGCCGGACTCCTGCGGCATGCGCTGGTCGCAGATCACGGCATGCACGATCTCGCCTTCGAGCAGCTTCTCGGCATCGTTCGTGTTGCCCGCGCACAAGACCTCGAAATCCTGGTTGAGGACGCGGCGCAGCGCCTCCTGCGACCGGACCTCGTCATCCACGACCAGTATCGTTCCCTGGATGCCCATCGCGCGTCTCAGCAGATCCGCGGCAACTGCTCGCCGGACAGCCAGTCGACGATGCGGCCGCCGCCGAAGCTCGTCGCCATCTGGACGAAGCGGTGATCATCGGCCACCGCTTCGCCGATGTCAGCCGCATCGCGGCCGAGCGGATGCGCCTGCATGGCGGCGAGCACTGCGCCGGCCACCTCGGGCGCGACCACCGCGACGAGCTTGCCTTCGTTGGCGACATGCAGCGGATCGAGCCCCAGCAGCTCGCAGGCGGCTGCGACCGCAGGCTTCACCGGAATCGATTCCTCCTGCAGGCGGAAGCCGAGATTGGACTGCTGGGCGATCTCGTTCATCGTGGCCGCAACCCCGCCGCGCGTGGGATCGCGCATCAGCCGGATGCCGGCGCCGCCGGCCGCAACCATGTCGGCGACGAGACCGTGCAGCGAGGCCGAGTCCGAGATGATCTCGGTGTCGAAGGTGAGATTCTGCCGCCTCGACATGATGGCGACGCCGTGGTCGCCGAGGCTGCCGGACAGCAGCACGCGATCGCCGGGCCTGGCTTTGTCGGCCGACAAATCGAGGCCTTCCGGCAGCACGCCGACGCCGGCCGTCGAAATGAACACGCCATCCGCCTTGCCGCGCTCGACCACCTTGGTATCGCCGGTGATGATCGCGATGCCGGCCTCGCGCGCCGCCACTCCCATCGCATCGGCGATCCGCTTCAGATCGGAAAACGGAAACCCCTCCTCGATGATGAAGCTCGCCGACAGATACAGCGGCGTCGCGCCGGCCATGGCGACGTCGTTGACCGTGCCGTGCACCGCGAGCGAGCCGATATTGCCGCCGGGGAAGAACAGCGGCGACACCACATAGCCGTCGGTCGTCATCACCATGCGGCCGGCCGCAACGTCGAACGCCGACTGATCGTTGCCTCGCGCCAGCCATTCGTTGCCGAACGCCTCGTGGAACAGGCCGGCAATCAGTTGCGCCATCGCGCGGCCGCCGGCGCCGTGCGAGAGATCGACGCAGCCATTCTTCAGGTCGAGCCGGCGCTGATGCATGCTCATGATGCAAGCCTCCGCTGATGGTCGCGGAAGCGGCCATAGGTCCAATGCGCCGCGCAGGCGCCTTCCGACGACACCATGCAGGAGCCGATCGGCGTCTCCGGCGTGCAGGCGGTGCCGAACAGCCGGCAGTCCACCGGCTTCTTCAGGCCACGCAGAATGGCCGGACATTCGCAGGCCGGGTTGTCGGCGACGACCAGCTCGGACATGGCGAAGCGCAGTTCGGCATCGAGATGCGCAAAGCCGGGCCGCAATTTCAATGCGCTCGCCGGAATGCTGCCGAGACCGCGCCATTCGAACCGGTCGCGCAGCTCGAAGATCTCGGCGACCTCGCGGATGGCGCGCTGGTTGCCGCTGCCGGTGACGGCGCGACGATACTGGTTCTCCACCTCGTGGCGGCCGTCATTGACCTGCTCGATCAGCATCAGGATCGCCTGCATCATGTCGAGCGGCTCGAAGCCCGCGATCACGACCGGCTTGCCGTCATCGCGCGCGAACGGCGCGTAGGGCTCGGTGCCGATCACGGTCGAGACATGCGCCGGTCCGACGAAGCCGTCGATCTCGACCGTGTCGTCGCTGTCGAGGATCGCGCGCATCGCCGGCGGCGTCAGCACGTGGTTGCAGAACACGGTGAAGTTCGACAATTGCTTCTTCTCGGCGGCCCGGATCATCACGGCGGTCGGCGGCGTCGTGGTCTCGAAGCCGATGGCGAAGAACACCACCTCGCGACCGGGATTCTGTTCGGCCAGCGCGATCGCATCCAGCGTCGAATACACCATGCGGATGTCGGCGCCGCGCGCCTTCGCCTTGAGCAGCGAGGACCCGCGCGAGCCCGGCACGCGCATCAGGTCGCCATAGACGCAGAGGATGACCTCGGGGCGTTCGGCCAGCGCGATCGCCATGTCGATGCGCCCGGCCGGCAGCACGCAGACCGGGCAGCCGGGGCCGTGGATCATGCGAACATTGTCCGGCAGCATGTCCTCGAGGCCATAGCGCGCGATCGCATGGGTATGTCCGCCGCAGAACTCCATGAAGCGATAGGCGCGCGCCGGATCGGCCTTGGCGCGGATGGCGCGCGCAAGACCTGTCGCCAACTCCTTGTCGCGAAACTCGTCGGCATATTTCATGGCCTGACCTCCGCCACAGCCTCGCCCATCTGCCGGAGCAGATCGAGCGTCTCGCGCGCCTCCTCCGGATCGATCTTGGCCAGCGCATGGCCGACATGAAGAATGACGTAGTCGCCGACGGCGATCTCCTCGATCAGCGCGATCGAGACCTCCTTGCTGACGCCGTCGATCGAGACGATCGCCATCTCGTCAGGCAAGAGCTTGATCACCTCGGCAGGAATGGCCAGGCACATCAGACGGTCCCTCCAGACAGCACATTGCTTTGTGTGAGATGCAGACCAGCCACCCAGGCCTGCCCGAGGCTGAGGCCGCCGTCATTGGGCGGCAGCCGGCGCGGCAGCAGCGGATCGAGGCCTGCGGAACGGCAGCCGCGCACGACCTGCTCGGCCAGATGCGCATTGAGGAAACAGCCACCGCTCAGCACGACCGTGCCGATGCCGGTCGCGCGCGAAGCTCTCGCGATCCAGTCGACGCAGGCCGCCGCCAACGTGCCGTGAAACAGCCCGGCCGCTTCGACAGCGTCGAGATCTCGCGCGATCAGATGCGCGAGCAGCGGCCGCAGCGACAGCACGCCATCGGCAATGGTCCAGCCGCGCTCAAGCGTCGCCGGTTCACGCACCAGCGCCTCCAACTTCATGGCCGCCTCGCCTTCATAGCTCTGCACCGTGCTGACACCGAGCAAACCAGCTACGGCATCGAACAGCCGGCCGGCGCTGGTGGTGACCGCGGTATCGGCAAGGTCTAGCAGCGTGACTATGTTGCGCGACTGGGGCTGCGCTACGAAACGCCGCTCGATCTCGTCACCGCGACCGAAATCGTGCAGCACTGACGCCGCCATCCGCCACGGCTCCCGTGCGGCCCTGTCGCCGCCCGGCATCTTCAACGGGTTGAGATGACCGAGGCGCTGGAAGCCCGCGCTATCGCACGACAGCAACTCACCGCCCCAGGCGCCGCCATCGCTGCCATAGCCGTAGCCATCCAGCACCAGCGCGAGAGCGGGGCCGGTCACGTCCTGCTCGGCCATGACGGAAGCCGCATGCGCATGGTGATGCTGCACGGGCAACGTCGGCAGACCTCGTGCCTGCGCGAACCGGGTCGACGCCATGTCCGGGTGCATGTCATGCGCAATCGCGACCGGCTCGACGTCGAGGATGGAGGTGAGATGCGCGATCGTCTCCTCGAAGAAGCGGATCGCGGCCGCCGTGTCGAGATCACCGAGATGCTGCGATACGAACGCCTCGTCGCCGCGCGTTACCGTCACCGTCGCCTTCAGATGAGCGCCGACCGCGAGCACCGGCGGCACGGCACGTGCGAGCCGGATCGGCTCCGGTACATAGCCGCGCGCTCGCCTGACGAAGCGGGAAACGCCAGCCACGACAGCAAGCACGGAATCGTCGGCGCGGATGACGATGTCCCGGTCGTGGGTAACGATCAGATCCGCGATATCAGCCAGACCGCTCCTCGCTTCATCATTGTCGGTCAGCAGCGGCTCCCCGCTCGGATTGGCGCTGGTGCAGACCAGCGCCCATGGTCCGTCGGCAGCCGCGCGGCGGCCCGCCTCCAGCACATGGAAGATCAGATGATGCAGCGGAGCGACCGGCAGCATCACCCCGATCTTTGCGAGGCCTGGTGCGACCGAGGACGCAACACGCTGGCGTGAGCGCAACAGCACGATCGGCCGCGCCACCTGCTCCAGCAGCGCGCGCTCAGGCGCGTCGATCTCGGCAATCTCAGTTGCAGCGTCGGCCGTGGCCAACATCACGGCGAACGGCTTGCCGTCGCGCTGCTTACGGGCGCGCAGCCGCTGGACGGTCTGCTCATCTCGCGCATCACAGAGCAACTGATAGCCGCCGAGCCCCTTGACGGCGACGATCCTGCCATTCGCGAGCGCGGCCGCGATCTCATCGATGCCATGGCTGAGCCGCGGCCCGCAGCTTGGACACGAGATCGCCTCGGCATGAAAGCGGCGCCCTGCGCGATCGTCGTAGTCGGACCGGCAAGCCTCGCACATCGGAAAGTGATTCATCGCCGTGGACGCACGATCGTAAGGCAGGCGCTCGGCGATGGTGAAGCGCGGACCGCAATGGGTGCAGTTGACGAAGGGATAGAGATGGAAGCGGCTGCCGGGATCGAACAACTCGGCCAGGCACGCGGCACAGGTGGCGGCGTCCGGCACGATCCGCGTCGTGACGCGCCCACTCACGCTCTCGGCGATCCGGAAGCCCGTGCCGGCGTCGGCCACGATCGGCTCGACGGCGATGTCGTCGATGCGCGCCAGTGGCGGCGTCTGCCGCGGCAGAGCCTCGACGAATTCGGCGACCTCGTCGCCCTCGACCTCGATCAGCACGCCATCAGCATCGTTGGCGACGAAGCCGCCGAGCCGATGGCGGATCGCCAAGCCATGGACATAGGGACGAAAGCCGACGCCCTGCACGGCACCGCGGACGCGGAGCCGGAGGCGCGTATGGTTCGCCGCCGATGTCCGGCCGGGCGTGCTCATCCCTGCACCGCGTTCATCGCGCTCGCCCGCATCCGGTCCGACTGCTTCCTGATCCAGGCGTAGAACGCCGAGAGGCCCTCGCCGGTCTTGGCCGAGATCGTCAGCACCTCGATCTTCGGATTGACGCGGCGGGCATATTCGATCGTCTGCGCAAGATCGAAATCGAGCACCGGCGCCAGGTCGATCTTGTTGATCAGCATCAGCGATGACGCTGCAAACATGTCGGGATATTTGAGCGGCTTGTCCTCGCCCTCGGTGGTCGAGAACACGACGATCTTGCAGGCCTCGCCGAGATCGAAGGCGGCCGGACACACGAGGTTGCCGACATTCTCGATGAACAGCAGCCCGCCGCGCAGTGCCGGCAGCCGGCCATAGGCTTCGCCGATCATGGCCGCATCGAGATGGCAGCCCTTGCCGGTATTGATCTGGATCGCCGGAACGCCGGTGGCGCGGATGCGCTCGGCATCGTTGGAGGTCTGCTGGTCGCCCTCGATCACCGCGACAGGCCGGCTCTGCTTGAGATCGGAGACGGCGCGGACCAGCAGCGAGGTCTTCCCGGCGCCCGGGCTGGAGACGAAGTTGAATGCCAGCACGTCATGCGCGGCGAAGCGTGCGCGGTTCTCGGCCGCGAGCCGGTTGTTCTTGCCGAGAATGTCGCGTTCGATCTGGATGATGCGTCCGCTGGAGAGACCGGCAACCTCCTGCCCCGCAGGGTTGGCCGAGCAGTCGATGCGGTCGGCGGCGTGATCATGATGGTGGTCATGCGCGTGACCGTGATCATGATGGTCATGATCATGGTGACCATGCTCGTGATCATGATCATGGCAATGATGGCCGTGATGATGATGTCCGGACTGATCATGTCCATGAGCATGTTGATGCTCACCGTGATCGTGATGATGATCACCGGATTCGACGGAGGACTTGCCGTCACTGCAGCCGCACACCGTGCACATTACTCGACCTCCAGCTCCTTGACCCGCATGTCCTCACCGCCCGTGACCTGCAGCTGATGACTGCCGCAGGCCGGACAAGGCGCGTAGCGTTGGCTGATCTCGACGCTGCGCGAACAGCCCAGGCACCACGCCGTGCCCGGCTGTTCGATGATCTCGAGCGCCGCCCCCTGCAACAGGGTCTTCGCGGTCACCGCCTCGAAACAGAATCGCAGCGCCTCCGGCGCGACATGGCTGAGCGCACCGATCTCCAGCCACACCGTCTTCACCGTGGAGAAGGCGCCCTTGCGCGCCTCCTGCTCGACGATCTCGACGATGCCTTCGCACAGCGCCATCTCATGCATCGGCCATCTCCCGGAATGCCAGGTGATAGCCGACGCAGGGATCGAACGATCCGACCATCGTATTGATGGCCTCGCGATTGCCCGTGCCGCGCAGCGCAGCCCCGGTGAGGCTCCTCACGACAGGGCCGCGCGGGTGAAAATTCCATTCCGTCGGCGCCAGATACTCGAAACGCGAGACCGCGCCGTGCGCATCCAGCTCGATTGCGTGATGCAGCCGGCCGCGGGCGCATTCAACCGCGGCGCCGCCGCGCCGCGACCCGAGCGCGTAGCTCGCGATGGCATGCTGGTCGGCCGCTTCGTCCTCAGCCTCGCCGGCCTCGATCCAGCGGAACAGCTCGGCAACCTCGGTGATCTTGGCTGAGAGGCGTTCGACGGGACCGGCTGATGCCAACTGATGGCGCTCCGCATACCGGGCCCAGACCCCGGTCTCCGGAGCCCGGCCGTCGAGTTCCGGAGCCTCAGCAAAGGCAGATCCCACGTCCATCAATTGCGCGACGATGACGTCATCGTCGGCGGCCGACAGGATGTCGTGCGCGGCCGGCATGTGCCTCCATCCTCCATCGTCGACGGCCTTCCGGGCCGAGTCCATCAGAGATGCAAGCGGAGTTTCCGGCAGAACCGGCTCCGCTGGCAAGCCTATGCCCAGGACCACCATGTCCGTCTTGATTTGAGACAAGGTTGCAGCGCGAGATTGCTGCTGGGTGTCAGCGCCGGAATGCATCTGCAGCGACGCGACCGCCTGCAACAACCGTTGCGCCAGCTGCGCGTCACTGCGATTTTGCGCAAATGGCGCGATCAGCAGCCCGCGCATAAGCTCGGCGAAGCGCTCCACCACCACGGCCTTGATCCGACGGTGACGGGTCAACGGCGGCGCCTGCTCGCCGCGTGCGGCTTCCAACGCTGACAGCAGCGCGACCTGGTGCGCACTGGCGCACAGCGAGAACAACCGCGGCAGGGCCGCGAGCAGCATATCGGCCGGCTTGCCGGCGAACAGTCGTCCCAGCGGCGGCCTCGTGCGCGGCTGAATGTCGACGCCTGTGATCAGCCGATCGGCGACCGACAGCGTCACGTCGATGCGGTTGCGAAAGGTGAGGGTCATGCGCGGCCCTCGGAGAGGGTGCCGCGCAGGAACGCACGGCGATCGATCGCGCTCGACGCCTTCGCAGCGCGTTCGGACGACAGATCATCCTCCGGCGCCGTCATCAGCGCGGCGAGCGCAGCCTCCGCCGCCGCACGCGCCGCGGTCATGTCCTCGAACTGGAACATCGGCGAGAACAGCGAGCAGCTCGCGATCCGACCGACCTCGGCAACATCGCCGATCGTGAATTCGAACGAGCCAGCCGGAAGCACGATCTTGACGACGGATCCGGCGGCGCCTTGTGCGGCCGGAGTGACCACGTTCATGAACCAGGGCGTGACGACGATGCCGAGGATGCGGCCGTCGACCACTGAAAATCCGATCGCCTCGACGTCGAGCGCGTCGTGATAGATCGGCAGCTCGCGCATCGCACGAGCGCCGATCTCGCGATAAACGCCGGCAAGACGCTCGCCCCACGCGGCCGGCGTGACGTCCGACGTCCCCTGCCCGACCGCCTCAGTGCTCATGGCCCGACCACCATGAACTTGGCTTTCGGCGCATCGCAGTTCGGGCAATGCCAGTCATCCGGCAAGGCCGCGAACGGCGTGCCCGGCGGAATCTGCGCGACGCCATCCCCCTCGGCCGGGTCGTAGCGCGTCCAGCAGATGCCGCACTCCAGCAGCACGTCATCAGCGAGATCGCTGCGGACACCGAAATTCTCGAAGCCGCCGCTCATGTGAAATAGGCCTCGATGATCTGGGTCAGACGCTCGGCCGAATCCTCGAAATCCTCAGCCGCGGCGAGCGCGACCACCGGCACACCGCCGACCTCGAGGGTGTCGAGAATGATCGTGTCCATGGCGTTGAAGAACTGCACCGACCAGACATGACGGATGCCGGTCGCGAGCACGCGGCAGGTGCCGTAGCCACGCGACATCAGCTGGATCGGGCCGTTGCCGAGCGTCTGCTGCAGGAAGCTCATGTCGGTTGGGCTCATCGGCAGCAGCGTGAAGTTGATGGTCTGCGAGCGCTGACCTGGTCGCCAGGACAGCGCGCGCTCGCGGATCTCGGCGAGCACCGGCAGCGCGTTCATGGTGCCCTCGGGCACAGGGCCGATCACGATGTCACCTGCAGTCAGATCGGCGGCGGCGCGCGATACGATCTCCGGGACGGCGCCGATTTCGACGTAGTCGTGTCGCTCGTCCGCCTCCAGCCGCACCCGCCATATTCCGGCGAGCACCGATTCCTGGATCTGAGCCAGCGTGCCGTCGGGAAGAGCCACGACGCCGGCGACCTCGCCCTCGCCCAGCACGTCGTCGATCAGCCGGCGCTCGAGATCGTTGAGGCCCTCGAGCCGGAATAATTGCGTCGGCGCGCCGGCGGTCTGCGCCGCGATGGCCGCTGCAATCGTCGACAACAGCTCGACCGCCCGCGGGCAGCTCCGCGCCAACGCCTCCGAGTCGAGCGAGGCCAGCTTGGCCAGGGCCCCGGACGCGGTCAGCCCCTTGTGCGAGGTATCGAGCGCCTCTTCGCCGATCGGAAAGATGTTGACCGGCTCCTCGGCTCCTTCAGGCGCGATCCAGAATCCCGGCTTCATCGCTCGGCTCCCGCAGGCTGATGGACTGGGACGATGCTGGCAACGACCGTTGCAGTCGCGCCCTGCGGCCGGTCGATCAGCCGCGAGATGCGATCGACATAGACAGACCAGTCCTGGATCTTGGCGATCAGGCCGAGCGTCTCCGCCCCGCGGCACAGGATCAGGCTCGGCTGCACGCGCACGCCGAAGCGCGTCCCGAGCTCCGCCTCCGCGTCGCGCGCGATGACCGCGCCACGCAGCCGGCCGTGAAACGCGGTGATCAGCTCCGGCAGCACGATGGCCACATCGAGCGCCTCCGGAAACCGCGCGGGATCACCGGCCGACAGCAGCACGGCGACCAGCCCGGCGCGATCGGCCTCGGCGAGAAAGGCGTCGACGGTGCCGGCATCGACCTCCGGCAACCCGCCTCGCATGCGCGCGGGGTCACGCTGCTGCATTTCCATCGACGTTTCTCCCTGACCAGTTATCGTTGCCGTGCTCTCCATGTTAGCAATCAACGTGCCAGACGCCCGCGCGACAGCGGAACGCTCAATACGTTGAAATATCTCATATTTTTATTGAAATTAAGAGCTCCGCAATCAATCGGAAAGCCGCTTTCCAGATAATGTCTGGCAACTTACTTTTTCTTATGGAAATCTTATTGCCAGGAATCTGGCGCCCATCCAAGGGCATAACACCGCTACCGCAGATGCTCCGGAAGCTCCGGCTCGCGCCCGATCAGGTCGGCGAAGAAGTCGTCGCAATTCTCGCCGTTCACGGCCGCCTGCAGGCCGCGCAGCGCCTCGCCGATCAGCCGCGCTTCTTCGTCATCGAGCAGGCGAACGGCGTTGTCGATATAGACGAGCACCTTGGCCCCGACCGGCGGGTTCGACAGCAACAGCACCGAGACGCGGCGCTCCTCGCCGTCGAAGCTGCACAGCGCCGAGACGCCATCGGTCTCGAGGATTGTCATCGGCAGGCCAAGACACATGTCGGATTCCCTCGCGACGCGGTCACTCGGCCGGGCGCGACCGCTGCTCATAGCTGTGATGGTCGATGTCGTTGGCGAGCAGGCGCGAGTCGCCGGCGAGCGGCTCACGCCGCGGCATGGCCGGCGCGCCCCATTCCGCCAGCAGGGCGCAGGCCTGCTCGATCGCCGGCGCGATCTGCGCACGAACCGGCGCAGTCAGCGGACCGCCCCAATCCTCGAGGTCGAGCGGCTGGCAGCCGATCAGCGCAAGCCGCTGCGGATAGCGGCCGAGCAGGTCGGCCGCGCTCAGCACTTCCTGGAAGCCCGTCTGGTGCAGGCTCATCTTCTTGGCGCCGGTGAAGCGCGGCACCTCGTCATCGCGGACGAGCTTGAGCTCGCCCGGCACAAGGCCATAGTCGATGGCGTCGAACACGATCAGGCCGTCGGCTTCCTCGACATAGTTGACGAGGTAAAGTCCCTGCGTGCCGCCATCCAGGATCGTGACGTTGTCGGGCACGGTGAAGCGGCGGTGGAATTCCTCCACCACCCGCACGCCGAAGCCTTCGTCAGCCCAGAGAATGTTGCCGATCCCGAGCACCAAAATGCGATCGCGCCCGCGCTCATCGACCATGCCGGCCCCCTGCTACTCGCGGAACTGCCGTTCGCCTGAGATCATCGAGGAGATGATGCTCTGGCGCGACATGATGTCTTCGCGAATGGCGGCATAGACATGCACCATCACGAACGTGACCAGCGCCCACATCCCGAGATGATGCCAGGTATGCACATCCTGGCTGTTCGGCCAGATCGCAAATACCCAGCCAAACAATTTGTGCTGCCAGCTGTCGATCCCGGTGCCTTCCGAATAGAGCGCAAAGCCAGTGACGATCATGAAGGCGACGAACAGCGTGAAGCCGGTGAACATTGCCGTCTGCGCCAGGGGATTGTGGCCGACATACATCTTCGGCTCACGCTCCAGGAACGCGTACCAGCGAATCTCGTGCAGCACTTCCTTCCAGAACTGCTTGCGATGCACCGGAATGTAGAAGATCTGCCGGGAGTGATGGTTGCCGACGAAGGCCCAGAAGATGCGGGCGAGGAAGAACACCGCCAGCACCTGTCCGGCCGCGAAATGGGCAAAGCGGATATAGCCCATCACGAAGTTCGCGGACGCCTCTCCCGACACCGTCGGGAGCGGCGATCCGATCAGATAGCCCGTGACCATCAGCACCAGAATCGCGAACGCGTTGACCCAGTGGCAGATGCGCACGGGCGCTTCGTAGACATAAACCGTGGGCCGGCCGATCGCATGCTCGCCGGCCGCATCGGCCGCGATCGCGGCCAGATTGGGCTCGGACTCCGCGGGACGTGCAACTGCATCCATCATGGTGCTTCTCCCGCCTACCTGACCTTGACCTTGGCCAGCTCCTGTCCGTCCGGACTCATGACGTGCGTCGAGCAGGCCAGACACGGATCGAAGGAATGGATCGTGCGCAGGATCTCGAGCGGCTGCTCGGGATTGGCCATCGGGGTGTTCATCAGCGACGCCTCGAATGCGCCGATGTTGCCCTTGGGATCCCTGGGCGAGCCGTTCCAGGTCGTCGGCACGACGCACTGGTAGTTATCGATCTTGGTGTCCTTGATCTTGATCCAGTGCGCGAGCGCGCCGCGCGGCGCCTCGGTGAAGCCGACGCCCTTGGCCTCTTTCGGCCAGCTCTCGGGCTTCCATTTGTCGACATTCGCCGTCGAGCTGTCGCCCGCCTTGATGTTGGCGATCAGCTTGTCCTGGAAGTAGCGCATCTGCCGTCCGGCCCAGACCGATTCCAGCGCGCGCGCCGCGGTGCGGCCGAGCGTGGAGAACAGCGCCGTCAGAGGCAGGTCGAGATCTTTCAGGAACTTGTCGACGGGATCCTTGAACTCCGCCTTGTTCTGCGCATAGCCGACGACCCAGCGTGCGAGCGGTCCGACCTCCATCGCATGTCCGCGCCAGCGCGGCGCCTTGATCCAGGAATATTTGCCGCCCTCGTCGAGCTCCTTGATGTCGGTCTTGGTGCCCTTGGCATTGGGACCGAGCACGTAGTTCGGCTCGGTGATGCCGTCCCAGGGATGCAGCCCCTTGGTCTCGTCGGGATATTTGTACCAGGAATGAACCACGAACTCCTGGATCTCGTCCGGATTGGCGTGATCGACCGGAAACACCTCGGACAGGTTGCCGTTGATGATCGCTCCACGCGGCAGCTTCAAGCTCTTGGCGGAGTAGTCATTGGCATGCTCGGGCACGTCGCCGTAGGCGAGCACGCTCTTGCCGGACAGGCCGCCGCCATAGAGCCAGTCCTTGTAGAACGAGCCGATCGCGGCGACGTCGGGGAGATAGACCATCTCGTTGAACTCGATCAGGCGATCGATGATCGAGGAGACCAGGTTCAGCCGCTCGATGTTGATGGCGCCGACCGCACCGGTGCCGTCGATGTTGATCGGACACGGCACGCCACCCACGAGCCAGTTGGGGTGCGGGTTCTTGCCGCCGAAGATGGTGTGGATCTTGACGATCTCCTTCTGGAAATCGAGCGCCTCCAGATAGTGCGCCACCGCCATCAGGTTGGCCTCGGGCGGCAGCTTGTAGGCCTTGCTGCCCCAATATCCATTCTTGAACGGGCCGAGCTGCCCCGACTCGACGAACTTCTTGAGGCGGGTCTGGAGGTCCCTGAAATAGCCGGGCGACGACAGCGGCCAGCTCGAGATCGACTGCGCCAGTGTCGACGTCGCCTTCGGATCGGCCGAGAGCGCCGAGACCACGTCGACCCAGTCCAGCGCGTGCAGATGATAGAAGTGCACGACGTGGTCGTGCACCTGCAGCGCAAGCTGCATGAGGTTGCGGATGGAGTTGGCATTTTCCGGAATGGTGATGCCGAGCGCGTTCTCGACCGCGCGCACCGATGTGAGCGCATGCGTTCCGGTGCAGACGCCGCAGATCCGCTCGGTGAAGGCCCAGGCGTCGCGCGGATCGCGATTCCTGAGGATCACCTCGATGCCGCGCCACATCGTGCCGGTGGAAACCGCATTGCGGATGACATTGTCGGAGTCGACGTTGACCTCGACCCGCATGTGTCCCTCGATGCGGGTGACCGGATCGACGACAATGCGCTTGCCGGAATTGTCGAGATTGAAGCCGTTGGGAGTCTGGATGCCCATCGTTGCCTGCCCTGAATGCGATCAATGATCTTGTTTGGCGTCGTCGCGCTTGGTGGCGAGCCGTTTCACGGCCGTCACCGCCGCATGCGCCGCGACCGCTGCGCCCACCGTGCCCGCGGCCACCATGCCGACCTGGTCGGCGTTGTGCTCGATGCCGAACTGCTTGATGTTGGTGAGGCGGTCGTAGAACGAGCCCTTGTCCCAGAAGCCGTCCTCGGAGCAGCCGATGCAGCCGTGACCGGACTGGATCGGGAACGACACGCCGCCGTTCCAGCGCACCGTCGAGCAGGCATTGTAGGTGGTCGGGCCCTTGCAGCCCATCTTGTAGAGGCAGTAGCCCTTGCGCGCGGCCTCGTCGTCCCACTCCTCGACGAACTGGCCGGCGTCGAAATGCGGTCGGCGATAGCACTTGTCGTGGATACGTTGTGAGTAGAACATCTTCGGCCGGCCCTGGCGGTCGAGCTCCGGCAGCTTGCCGAAGGTGGTGATGAAGGTGACGACGCCGGTCATGACTTCCGCGATCGGCGGGCAGCCCGGCACCTTGATGATCGGCTTGTTGGTGATGACCTTGTCGATCGGGGTCGCCTGCGTCGGATTGGGCTTTGCCGCCTGCACACAGCCCCAGGAGGCACAGGCGCCCCAGGCGATGATCGCCATGGCGTCCTCGGCCATCATCTTCAGCTTCTCGACGAACGGCTTGCCGCCGTCGATGCAGAACATGCCACCTTCGTTCAGCGGCGGATTGCCTTCGACCGCGAGGATATACTGTCCCTTGTACTTCGCGCGTGTCTCGTCGAGGATGGCCTCCGCCTGGTGGCCGGCCGCCGCCATGATGGTGTCGTCATAGTCGAGCGAGATCATCGACAGCACGGCATCCTTCACCAGCGGATGCGCCGAGCGGATGAAGCTCTCCGAGCAGCACGTGCACTCCAGCCCGTGCATCCAGATGACCGGCGTGCGCGGCTTGGTTTCCAGCGCATTGGCGATGCGGCTCGCCGCGACCGGACCGAGGCCGAGGCTCGTCGCGGTCAGGCTGCAGAATTTGTGAAAGCTGCGCCGCGTGATGCCCTGACGCCTGATGACGCTGTAAAAGGTTTCCGTTGCCGCGCCCATGAGTCCTCCCCTGACATCGCGTTGGCGATCATCTGATCGCGTTCTGGCGAGAAGGACAGCAAGATGCGGGCCAGCATCATTGCTGGATTTGAATCATAATGATTTCAGATGCTTGAAGCGGTGCGATCGCAGCGACGGAGCCTTCGGTGGTGGATCGCGCGCGACAATCGGAAATCACGCGCTTTGCACCGACAATCTTGTTTCCGCTTGCCGCCTGCCTGTGTGCAGCGCGCTCAATGCGCCGTGCAGACCATGCAGGGATCGAACGACCGCACAACGTGCTGGATGCCGACCGCACGCGCGCCGGCATCGCCGACCTCGGTGCCGACGAGCGCCTGCTCGAGCGGGCCGGCAACGCCATCAGCGTCGCGCGGCGAAAAATTCCAGCTCGTCGGCGCGATGATCTGATAACGCTCGATCCGGCCGGAGCGCACCGCGAGCCAGTGGCCGAGGCTGCCGCGCGCAGCCTCCACGACCCCGACGAAGTGGCCGTCGGCCGCCTCACCGCTGTTCACGCAGAACGGCTCGTTGAGACGCAGCGCCTTGATCCAGTGCTCGATCGACAGCGCGAGTTGCGCGGTTTCGATCAGCCGGGCGATGACACGATTGCGGACATTGCTGCGACCGCTCGCGAGCAGCGCGGTGACCAACGGCTGACCGTCGATGGCCTGCCTTGCGAGAGCGCCGACCTCGACCGGTTCTCCCGCGAGACGCGGCGCCTTGCACCAGCTATAGGCGTCGGCTTTGTCGGCATCGGGCACGGTGCGGCTCTCGGACGGATCGAGCGACGTATCGTGCATCCAGGCGTGCGAGACGTCCTCGGTGATGCCGTCCGACGGCAAAGCCTGGACCTCGCCACTGCTCGTGCGGACGCCAGCGCGAAAACGAGCTCCATTGAAGTCGTGATACGCGCCGAAGCTCATCAAGAGACCTGGTCCGCTGCCGAGGTCGGCCAGCGCGAGCGCATCGGCCAGCCGAAGGAAATGCGCGAAGTCGCCGGCTCGGCCCTCGCGCCAACGGTCGAGTTCGTCCGGCGTCGACAAGGCGAGCACGTTCTCCAACTTGTCGGCGAACAGGACGCGCTCAAGGAAACCGCGAAACGACGCCGCGATCGCGCTGAGCCGCACGCGCTCGCCGAGCTCGATCGCGCGGGTCGTCCCGCCTGGCTGGAAGGCGAGACTGTGCGGCCATTTGCCGGCGATCAGGCCCATGATCTCGAGCAGTCGCGCGCGCGCAGGCAGCGCATCGCGGGCAGCGCTGCCCTTCGTCGCCGCGAAACGTTCGGCCGCGGCCGAATGCCAAGCGTGCGAGGCATAAGCATCGCGGGCGAAGTCCGGCATGAAGAAGATGTAGAAATGCGTCAGATGATCCGCCGCGTTCTCGGCCGCGTGCGCGATGTTGCTCGCGAGGATGCCGTTTGGTGCTGCCGCAATGCCCATGGCCTGGCGCAACGCCGCGGCGGCCGCGATCGATTGCGACACGGAGCAGATGCCGCAGATGCGCGGCGCGATGACCAGGGCGTCGAGCGGCGGCCGGCCCTCAAGGATCTGCTCGAAGCCGCGATAGAGCGGCGCCGTCACCTCCGCCCGCGCGACGCGGCCGCTCTCGATATCGAGCCTGACCTCGAGATCGCCTTCGACACGATTGAACGGTCCGACCGTGATCCGCGTCATGGACGGCGCTTGTCGCCGGAACGGCCCGGCGGCACCACGACATGATCCGCCGTCGCATTGACTCGGACGCGGCGCGGCGTGGCCGATTTCGACAGCGCTGCGAGCGCGACGAACCAGGCTTTCGGCATGTCGGTGGGAAGGCCGACGGGGATGCCGGCGAGCTTCGCCGTCTCCAGATAGTTCTGCGCGCTCTCGAAGCCCGGCGAGGTGCAGGCGATGCAGGCATAACCGCCCTTGGTGCAGGAGCCGCCGCCGTTCCACGAGCGCTGATTGCAGTCGCCGACCGCCTGCGTTGCGCGGCAGCCGAGATGCTCCATCAGGCAGCCGCGCTCCGACATCGTCTCCGCGCTCGCCTTGAACTCGTAGAACTCGTTGCGCGAGCAGCCGTGATGAGCGAGGTGGTTGGCGATGAAGGTCGGACGGCCGACCGCGTCGAGACCGTCTGCCGTCAGATCGCCCGAGGTAAGCGCCAGCAGGCTCTCCATCATCCAGCCCGGATGCGGCGCACAGCCTGCGACGTTGATCACCGGCAGCCCGCGTTTCGAGCGGAAGGCCGCGCCAAGCGCGCCGCCGATATCGCTGCCCTCGAACTGCAGTCCGACCGCATCGGTCGGATTGATGCCAGCCGCGGGAATGCCGCCATAGGCGGCGCAGCTGCCGACGGCGACGACGTAGTCGGCCAGCGGCGCCAGATCGAGCAGCCAGTGATAGATCGAGCGGTTGGTGCCGGCGAGCATGTTGAAGCGGCCGCTCAGACCGGGGCCTCGCGCCACCGAGCCTTCGAGCACCAGCAGATCGAGCCGCTCGCGGCCGTCGCGGATCGCCTCTAACAGCTCCACGACCTCGTCCCCTGTCTGCTCGCTGACGGAGGGATGCCACACCAGATCGATGCCGGATTGGCGCAATTCGTCAAACCAGCCGGACGCGCCGCTTTCCAGGATCGACATCGTGCAGCCGCCGCAGCTCGCGCCCTGCAGCCACAGCATCCTGATCGTTCCCTCCGAGCCGACCATCATGAGGCCCCGCTCCTAGCCCGTCTTATGCGTTCCGCTTCGTATCGCCGGCGGGTTTAGCGCCCCCGCACGAACGCTGGCAAGCGCTTCGCCGGGCGTCGCCTCGGAACCGCGCTGACTGCGACCGAGCAGCATGGCGACCGCCCAGATCAGTCCGAACACGCCGATCGCGACGAGCCCGAGATTGGCGAGGTCGCCGCCCAGCGCGGTGGCGACGTCAGCCCATCCCCCCGTCAGGCCAAGCCGCTGCGCCAACAGCGTGAACGCCTCGAAGCTGCCGATCACCAGCGCGATCGCAACGGATGCGCCGGTGATCACGAGGTTATAGCGCAGCTTGCGTGCGGGATCGGTCAGCGCCCAGCGATAGGCGCCGACCATCAGCATGCTGTCGGCGGTGTCGACGGTGGCCATCGCAGCCGCGAACAGCGCCGGGAATACCAGCACATGGACGAGGCTCGCGCCGCGCGCAGCCTCGGTCGCCGACAGGCTGAGAAGCCCGATCTCGCTCGCGGTGTCGAAGCCGAGACCGAACAGGAAGCCGAGCGGATACATGTGCCAGGCGCGTCCCACCAGGCGGAGCACGGGGCGCAGCAGGCGGATGAGGATGCCCCGTCCGCTGTTTCCGGCTGTTTCCATCTCGGACTGCGGCTGTGCGGCGCGGCGCCAGAGGTTCACGAACAGAATGAGGTTCGCCAACGCGATAAGCAGCAGGAAGCCGGCCGATACCGACGTGCCGATGACGCCGCCGATCGCCCTGATCGCACTCTCTTCATCCAGGAGGTCGGCGCCGGCGATGAGGCTCACGACGATGGTGGCGATGACGACGACGCTGGAATGGCCGAGCGCAAAATAGAGGCCGGCGGCGCGCGGGGCGCTACCGTCCTGCACCAGCTTCCGCACGACGTTGTCGATCGCCGCGATGTGATCCGCATCGACCGCATGGCGCAGTCCGAGCAGCCAAGCCAGCATCGCGGTGCCGACGATGGCGGGCCGGTCGGCGTAGAGCGCGAATGCCCAGGCCCAGGCGAGCGCGTTGGCCGCGACCAGCCCGGCGACGAGCGCGACGGTCCGGCCGGGCTGCGACCGCCACCACAGCAGCCGCGCGGCCCGAGGATGATCAATTGGAACAATCGTCATACTCGGACTATAGCAAGAGCCAGGCCAGTTCGGTAAAGCCCCCGCTGCAGGCAAAAGCTGCAGGAAAACCTGGGCGGCGCTTCCCGGATTGCCCTCTCGCTTGGCAACCCGCTATCCAGTCACGCACAGATCATGACCAGCGGCGGGGACCTCGTCCCTCTCGCCCCCTCCTTCCCTCACCGCGCCGAGGCACTCTGTGCCGCGATCTCGCGCCGCACGACCGCCTCGAACTGGCTCGCGGGGGCGGCGAACATCAGCCGGGTCTCCTCGTGGAACGCCGAGAAGATGCCGACCACGGCCGGCTCCCCGCCGACCTCGGCGAGGATCGGCGAGCCCGAATAGCCGAAATTGGCCAGGCAATGCACTGTCAACAGCCGGGCATCCCCGGTCATGCCGGCGCTGCAATTGCGCTGGCCGGTCGGCGAATAGCGCCGCTCCTGGCCATAGCCGATCTCGGAGATGGTTCCGGCCGTGGTCGCAGCCGCGAGCTCCTCGCGGGTCAGCGCCTTGACCGCCACCGGCTTCGACGGCAGCGCGTCCTTCAGCACGATCAGCGCCCAATCGGCGGGCGAGCGGTCGAGCGACCATCTGTCGTGCCGGGTCGGCACGAAATCGGGCGCCACGATCAGCTTGTCGGCGACCGACGATGCCGCCGGCGTGCCACGGTTCATGCCGGCCAGGAAGCGGACATTGCCGGGGCTGACCTGCGCCACGCCGTTGAACACGCAATGCGCGGCGGTGAGCACGACGCGCGGCGCCACCAGGGTGCCGGTGCACCAGCCGCCGCTCGAGTATTGCGCGACGGTGACGACGCCGATCGACGACGCCGGCCAGGAGGTGGGATCGACGACCTCGCCGATGTGGCGATCGAGCCCGAGCAGTTGCTCCGGACGCGGAGTGGCAATGCCCGCCTCCGCCGATTCCGGTTTCGGCTGCCAGGACGCAATGGCGCTCTGGGCCTGGACGCGCTGCGGCTCGGTCAACCTGACCCGCTGCACGTCGCGGCCGGCCGATCGCACGCCGTTGCGGCCGGCCATCACCAGCCAGGCATAACCCTGCACGACGTCCTGCTTTGCGCCACGGCCGTCGAGCAGCATCAGGCCGAGCATGTATTGCGACTGCGCGAAGCCCTGCGCCGCGGCGCGGCTGAACCAGCGACTGGCTTCGCCGTAATTGCTCGCAACACCCTCGCCATTGACGTAGGCGATGCCGAGATAATGTTGCGCGACGGCTAGCCCCTGATCGGCGGCCTTGCGGTACCAGGCCAGCGCCTCGCTCGGATTACGCGGCACGCCCCAGCCGAACGCCTGCATGAAGCCGACGTCGAACTGCGCCCGCGCATCGCCCTTGGCGGCCAGCGGCAGCAGCCGTCGCATCGCCGCCGCATGCTGCCCGTTGCCTGCCGCCGCGACCGCGTCTTCGAGCTCGGCGGCCGGGGCGCCCGCCAGGCTGCCGAGCAGCATGACAAGAGATATGATGATGGTCTTGATCAAGGGCGTCCGCTGGGACCGAAACATCGTGACGGGCCACGAAGCAGACACGATCAAGACGGCGGCGGCGTGGCGGAAAGCGGACCGCGATCTCCTCAATCGGGCCCGCTCGCGCCTCACACCTGCTTCATCCTCACGCCCGATCGCCCCTTACACCTGCTCGCTCTTGGCGAAGCGATCATCGAGCGCATAACCGGCGCCGCGCACGGTGCGGATCGGGTCCTGCTCGCGGCCGGGATTGAGCAGCTTGCGCAGGCGGCCGATATGGACGTCGACGGTGCGCTCGTCGATGTAGATGTCGCGGCCCCAGACGCTGTCGAGCAGCTGTTCGCGGCTGAACACGCGGCCGGGGTGCTCGAGGAAGAATTCGAGCAGGCGGTATTCGGTCGGGCCGAGATCGATCGGCCGCCCCGAGCGCGCCACGCGGCGCTTCTCGCGGTCGAGCTCGATGTCGCCATAGGACAGCACGGTCGCCAGCCGCTCCGGGCTCGCCCGCCGCAGCAGGCCTTTCACGCGCGCCAGGAGCTCCGGCACCGAGAACGGCTTGACGATGTAGTCGTCGGCACCGGTGGCGAGTCCGCGCACGCGCTCGCTCTCCTCGCCGCGCGCCGTCAGCATGATGATCGGCAGTTGCCGGGTCTCGGAGCGCGCGCGCAGGCGGCGGCACAGCTCGATGCCGGAGAGGCCCGGCAGCATCCAGTCGAGCACGACGAGATCCGGAACGCGCTCCTTCAGCCGCGTGTCAGCCTCATCGCCGCGCGCCACGGTCTCGACCTCGTAGCCTTCGGCCTCGAGGTTGTAGCGCAGCAGCGTCGTCAGCGCCTCCTCGTCCTCCACCACCAGAATTCGGGCGCCCATGTCTGAACCGTCTCTCTTAGTTACCGGGAATCGTCGATGCGAAGCTCGTCATGTCGCCCTTCGGGCGCTTGTCCATGATCTGCTGGCCTTCGATCATATAGAATACAGTCTCGGCGATGTTGGTCGCGTGATCGCCGATGCGCTCGATGTTCTTGGCGCAGAACATCAGGTGGATGCAGAACGAGATGTTGCGCGGATCCTCCATCATGTAGGTCAGGAGTTCGCGGAACAGCGAGGTGCAGATGGCGTCGACTTCCTCGTCGCCCTTCCACACCGTCATCGCCGCCGGCAGGTCATGCGCGGCATAGGCGTCCAGCACCGTCTTGACCTGCGACTGCACCAGATCGGTCATGTGCTCGAGGCCGCGGATCAGCTTCAGCGGATGGAAGTCGCTCTCCAGCGCCGCGACGCGCTTGCCGATGTTCTTGGCGAGGTCGCCGATGCGCTCCAGATCGGTCGCCACGCGCATCGCGCCGACGATCTCGCGCAGGTCGACCGCCATCGGCTGGCGACGGGCGATCGTGAGCACGGCGCGCTCCTCGATGATGCGCTGCAGCTTGTCGACCTCGGCGTCGGTGGCGACCACCTTCTGGCCGAGCGCGATGTCGCGCCGCACCAGCGCATCGACGGAATCGACGATCAGCCGCTCCGCGAGGCCGCCCATCTCCGATACCAGACGGGTGAGGTCCTGCAGATCGCTGTCGAACGCCTTGGCGGTATGTTCACTGGCCATGATGATCTCCTGAAGACAATGTCGTCGGCGTCAGCCGAACCGGCCGGTGATGTAATCCTGGGTCCGCCGATCACTCGGCGAGGTGAAGATCTTGCTGGTGTCGTCGAACTCGATCAGCTCGCCGAGATACATGAAGGCGGTCTTGTCGGAGACGCGCGCCGCCTGCTGCATGTTATGCGTCACGATGGCGATTGTGTAGTTTTCGGCGAGCTCCTGGATCAGCTCCTCGACCTTGGCGGTCGAGATCGGATCGAGCGCCGAGCACGGCTCGTCGAACAAGATCACCTCCGGCCGGACCGCCACGGTGCGCGCGATGCACAGTCGCTGCTGCTGGCCGCCGGACAGCGACAGGCCCGAGGCGTTGAGCTTGTCCTTGACCTCGTTCCACAGCGCACCGCCGCGCAGCGCCTTCTCGACCCGGTCGTCCATCTCCGACTTCGATATCTTCTCATAGAGGCGGATGCCAAAGGCGATGTTCTCGTAGATCGTCATCGGGAACGGCGTCGGCTTCTGGAACACCATGCCGACCCGGGCGCGCAGCAGATTCAGATCGAGCTTGGGATCGAGGATGTTGGTGTTGTCGAGCATCAGCTGCCCGGTCGCCCGCTGGCCCGGATAGAGATCGTACATCCGGTTGAAGATGCGCAGCAGCGTGGACTTGCCGCAGCCGGACGGGCCGATGAACGCGGTGACGCGGTTGGTGCCCAGCGACAGGTTGATGTTCTTCAGCGCGTGATGGTCGCCGTAGTAGAAGTTGAGGTTGCGCGCGGTCACCTTGGCCGGCGCATCCGGAAGCGCCTTGCCGTGAAGAGCGTGATTGGGCTGACTGACGGAGACGGACAGTTCGGTCATTTGGTGTTCCTCTCGGCGCCGAGAATGCGTGCACCGATGTTCAGGGCGAGCACGGCCAGAGTGATGAGAAGGGCTCCGCTCCAGGCCAGTTGCTTCCAGTAGGCATAAGGGCTCTGGACGAAATTGTTGATGGTGACGGGCAGGTTCGCCATCGTCCTGGAAAGGTTGAGGCTCCAGAACTGGTTCGACAGCGCGGTGAACAGCAGAGGCGCGGTCTCGCCGGCGACGCGGGCGGTGGCAAGCAGCACGCCGGTGATGAGGCCCGAGCGCGCCGCCCGATAGGCGATGCGGCGGATCACCAGCGAGCGCGGCAGGCCGAGCGCAGACGCCGCCTCGCGCAGCGGGTTGGGCACGAGCAGCAGCATGTCCTCGGTGGTGCGCAGCACCACCGGGATCACGATGACCGCCAATGCAAGGGAACCCGCGAGTGCCGAGAAGCCGCCCATCGGCACCACGACCGCACCATAGATGAACAGGCCGATGATGATCGAGGGCGCCGACAGCAGGATGTCGTTGATGAAGCGGATCACCGAGGTCAGGCGGTCGTTGCGGCCGTATTCGGCGAGATAGGTGCCGGCGAACAGGCCGAGCGGCGCGCCGATGCCGACGCCGATGATCGTCATGATCAAGGAGCCGACGATGGCGTTGCGCAGGCCGCCTTCGCTGGAGCCGGGTGGCGGCGTGTCGGCGGCAAAAACCTGCAGGCTGAGGCCGGCGAGTCCGTTATAGAACAGCGTGAACAGGATCAGCGCCAGCCAGGTGACGCCGAACATCGCGGCGGCGACGCAGAGGCCGCGGATCACGATGTCCCTGCGGCGCCGGCGCGCATAGATCGGATTGACCGGCGCATCGAGTGTAAGCGTATCAGCGCTGGACATGGCTTATCTTCCCGCCTTGGCTTCGAGCCGCATGAGCATCAGCCGCGCGCTCGCCAGCACGAAGAAGGTGAGCACGAACAGCAGCAGACCGAGCAGGATCAGGCTCGACTGGTGCAGCCCGTCGCTCTCCTGGAATTCGGAGGCGATGGCGGCCGAGATCGTGGTGCCCGGCGCGAAGATCGAGGATGAGATCCGGAACGAGTTGCCGATGATGAAGGTCACCGCCATCGTTTCGCCGAGCGCACGGCCCAGCGCCAGCATGACGCCGCCGATGACGCCGACGCGGGTGTAGGGAATGACGACGCTGCGCACGACCTCCCAGGTGGTGCAGCCGACCCCGTAGGCGGCTTCCTTCAGCACCGGCGGGACGGTCTTGAACACGTCGACCGAGATCGAGGTGATGAACGGCAACACCATGATCGCCAGGATCAGCGAGGCGTTGAACAGGCTGAGATAGGACGGCGGACCGGCGAAGATGTCCTGCAGCACGGGGATGCCGGCGCAGAGATTGATCATGAACGGCTGGAACGTATAGGCCAGGAACGGCCCCAGCACGAAGAAGCCCCACATGCCGTAGATGATCGAAGGAATGCCGGCGAGCAGCTCGATCGCAAGTCCGATCGGACGGCGCAGCCATTGCGGGCACAGCTCGGTGAGGAAGATCGCAATGCCCAGACCGACCGGAATGGCGATCAGCATCGCGATGAAGGACGTGACCAAGGTGCCGTAGATAGGGCCGAGCGCGCCGAGCACCGGCGGATCGGCCGACGGCGCCCAGCGCCGCGTCCACAGGAATTCGAAGCCATATTCTCTCATGGCCGGCCATGCGCCGACGATGAGCGACAGGATGATGCCGCCCAGGATCAACAGGACGGAGATCGCGGACAGCCGCGTGATCCAATAGAAGGTCACGTCGCCGAGCTTGAAGGCGTTGAGCGCGCGTGCCCGGTCATAGGGTCCGGCAGCGGCCGCGATATCGCTGACTTCGGTCTGAACCGCCATCTCTGCCAATTCTGCCCCCTGTTCCTTGGACACGCCGCAACCCCGGTAGCGTCCCTCCCCCGGAGGCCGGGAGAGGGGATTTTCGATACGTCCAGCTCAGCTCTTGATGTCGGCCGACCAGGTCTTCTCGATCAGCTTCACGACGCTGTCGGGCATCGGGATGTAGTCGAGCTCCTCAGCCATCTTGCCGCCCTTCTCGAACGACCACTTGAAGAACTTGATGGCTTCGCCGGACGCCGCCTTGTCGGCCGGCTCCTTGTGCATCAGGATGAAGGTCGCCGCCGTCATCGGCCAGGACTTGTCGCCGGGCTGGTTGGCGAGGATCACGTAGTAGCCGGGGGCCTTGGCCCAGTCGGCATTCGCGGCCGCGGCCTGGAAGGCCTCGACGGTCGGCTGCACGGTCTTGCCGGCTTTGTTCATCATGCCGGTGTAGGTGAGCTTGTTCTGCTTGGCATAGGCGTACTCGACATAGCCGATCGAGTTCTTGGTCTGGCCGATGTTGCCGGACACACCCTCGTTGCCCTTGGCGCCGACACCGACCGGCCACTCGACGGCGGTGTTGAAGCCGATCTTGCTCTTCCAGTCGGCGCTCACCTCGGAGAGGTAGTAGGTGAAGTTGAAGGTCGTGCCCGAGCCGTCGGAGCGGCGGACCACGGCGATCGCATCGGACGGCAGCTTGACGCTGGGGTTGAGCTTCTTGATCGCGGCGTCATCCCACTTGGTGATCTTGCCGAGATAGATGTTGGCGAGCGTCTCGCCGTCCAGCACCATCTCGCCCGGCTTCACGCCCTCGAGGTTGACGACCGGCACGATGCCGCCCATCACCATCGGCCACTGCACCAGGCCGTCCTTCTCGAGCTGCTCGGCCTTGAGCGGCGCGTCGGTGGCGCCAAAGGTCACGGTCTTGGCCTGGATCTGCTTGATGCCGCCGCCAGAACCGATCGACTGGTAGTTCAGACCGTTGCCGGTCTCCTTCTTGTAGGCGTCCGCCCACTTGGAATAGATCGGGAACGGGAACGTCGCGCCCGCACCGGTAATGTCGGCAGCGAAGGCCGACGTCGATGCGGCGACCAAGCCGGCAGCGACGATAGCTTTGACGAAATTCATAGCTGGTCTCCATGCTTGGGAAGCGAAGCGCCATCTGCGCCCGATTGCGCTTCCCCGGCCGCTTTACGGGGCCTCAGTGTGGCTTTTATAAAGGTTCGATGACAGTCGGATGACAGTCACAAGCCGTTGATAAGTATTGATCTTTCGATCCAAATCCGAATTTCTACGGGCCAACCGACATATTGCGGCGGGCTGCGGCACCTCGCGTCCGTGCGAGCGTCGCTCCCCCCCCCCGGGGACAGACCATCACCGCCGTCATCGCCCGCGCGGGCGGGCGAACCAGCATACCACCGGCGGCCATGATCCGCCGAGACGCCGCGGCGTACTGGATGCCCGTCTGCGCCCTGGGGTTATGGGTCCCGGATCGGCGCGCTGTGCGCGCTTGTCCGGGACGACACCGGGGATTGGGTTGGCGACATGAGCAGCCATGGAGATGAGCGCGTGCGTTCCCGCGGCCTACGAGGCCCGAGGTGTGGGTTCGTCGTGTCCCTCCTGATCATGAGAGGGCGCGAGGAAGGCCGGACCTCGGCTGAGGCCCGTGGCCCGCCTGCTCAAAAGAATGCAGGCGGCAGGTACCACAGGTACAGCCGGACAGACCCGGCCTTCCCCGCGCGACGGTGTTAACGGTGTCCTTCGTGCTCTCCCTGGGGATCGGCGTTCTTGCCCCCATCGCCCGCGCGTGCCGTCAAGCAACGACCACGGACTTGACCTCAGCGTCGAGAGGCCAGGACCACACGACTTCGCCGTCCGTGCCGCCTGCGCTCGTCTGGCACAGCCGTCACGTCCATCGCAGCCCACCTCCACGTTCGTGACGACGCGTACGTCCCTCTGCTCGAGGCGGGTTGCACGCAAGAGACCACAATTTCCGAAAAATAGCAAGATAATTATTTTTATCAGAAGAGCATCCCTCTCCCCGCACGCGGGCATCGGCTCAATCCGGCTTGGGCGGCTCGATCCAGATCCCCGGGTCGGAATGGGTCCGGATGTGATCGACGAGGAAATCGGCGAACACCCTGATCTTGGCCGGCAGCCTGACGCGGTTCTGGTAGGCGATGTTCATCGTCAAGAGCGGCAGCTCCCAGTCGAGCAGGACCGGCACCAGCCGGCCGGCCAGAATGTCGCTCTGCACGATGTAGAGCGGCTGGATCAGGATGCCGAGCCCGGCAAGCGCGGCGCCCCTGATCACTTGGCCGTCGTTGCTGTCGAGCGTCGGCGCGATCCGGATGCTCTGAACGGCGTTGCCGCTGCGCAGCGACAGGGAATAGGGATCGTTGGCGAGATTGTAGATCAGCATGTCGTGGCGCACGAGATCGGCTGGAACGACCGGGCGGCCACGGCTCGCGAGATAGGACGGCGCGGCCGCCAGCACGCGCCGCATCTGCCCGATGCGGCGAACGACGATGCCCGAGTCCGGCTCATGCTCGCGGGTGCGGATCGCCACGTCGATGCCCGCCTCGATGAAATCCGGGTAGCGGTTGGCGGCGATGATCTGCAGGCTCAGCTTTGGATACATCGCGCGAAACGCCGGCAGCATCGGCGCGAGATAGATCGTCGCGAACGACAGCGAGCTGGTGACGCGCAGCATGCCCTGCGGCGACAGTGCGCGGTCGCTGACGGCGTCCTCGGCCTCGGCCAGCTCGTTGAGCAGCGGGCCGCAGCGCTGCAGCAGCTCCTGCCCGGCTTCGGTCAGCCAGAGCCGGCGCGTGTTGCGCTCGATCAGGCGCACCGCGAGCCGCTCCTCCAGCGCGCTGAGATGCCGGCTCGCCGCGGCGTTGGACATCCGCAAGGACTCGGCGGCCTTGGACAGGCTGCCCAGCTCGGCCGTCTTGGAAAACACCTCGAGTTGGAGCAGACGGTCCATTGTTACGCTGATCGGAAAACAGAGTTACAATTTTTGTCCTTTATTTCCATTTCCTGCAAGGCAAAATCGTCAGACAAGACCAAGCACAGGTGAGGGACGCACGAATGACGGGGCCGATCAGGCACATCGTGATGTGGCGGCTGCGCGCCGAGACGGCTGCCGAGCGCGCCGCGGCCCGGCTCAAGGTCAAGACCCTGTTCGAGAGTTTGAAAGGCCGGATCGACGGCCTGACCCACATCGAGGTCGGTCTCGATGTCAGCGACGTCGACTATGCCTGCGACGTCGTCCTGTTCTCCGAATTCGCCAGCAGCGCCGCATTGAAGGCCTATGCGTCGCATCCGGAGCACCTGCGCGTCCGCGACGAGCTCGGCGACCTCAGGATCGGCCGCTTCCAGGTCGACTATCCCGTGGCGACCGGCACGTGACCGGCCCCCTCACGTCGACGAACCTGCGAGGCAGCATCGCGTCGCCACAGGCACAGCAAATGAAGCAATCGGCGGACCTCACCCATGTCACTTCCTGACAAGCGCCTCGCCTTCATCGGCATCGGCAAGATCGGCCTGCCGATCGCGGCGCGGCTCGCCAAGGCCGGCCATGACGTCACGGCGTTCGATCCCAACGCCGCCCGGCTCGACGAGGCACGTGCGCTCGGCATGGCCGCCGCGTCGTCCGCTGCCGAGGCGGTGCGCGACCATGCCGTCGTCATCTCGTCACTGCCCGACGATACCGCACTGCGCGCGGCGATGCTGGACAGCGGCGGACTGATCGCGGCCATGGCGCCGGGCGCGATCCTGATCGAGACCAGCACCGTGGGTGTCGACGCGTCGAGCGCGGTCGCGGCCGCCGCGAGCGCTCGCGACGTCGCCTATCTGCGCACGCCGATCTCCGGCAATGCCAGCATCGCCCACACCGGCGAGCTGACGTGCTTCGTGTCCGGTCCAAGAGAGGCGTTCACCCTGATCACGCCGGTGCTGGCCGGCTTCACGCGCGCGCAGACCTATCTGGGCGCGGCGGAAGAGGCGCGCTACGCCAAGCTCGCCGTCAACCTGATGATCGCGACGACGGCGGCGATGATGGCCGAAAGCCTCGCCCTCGCACGCAAGGGCGGCATCGCCTGGCCCGACATTCTGAAGGTGCTGCATGACAGCGCAGTCGCCTCGCCGATGGTGAAGTACAAGACCGCGCCGCTGCTGGCGCGCGACTTTGCCGCGACGTTCTCCTGCGCGCAGATGGCCAAGGATCTCGATCTGATTCTCGGCGCCGGCCATGCCGTCGGCGTGCCGCTGCAGCTCGCGGCGCAGGTCCGTGAGACCTATGGCGCGCTGATCGCGTCAGGCGATGCCGACACCGACTTCCTCGCCACCGTCCGGCATGTCGAGCGGCTGTCCGGGCTCGGCGAGCCTCTCTGAAAGGAGCCGCGTCTTGCGCAACTTCAACGAGACCACGATCACGGATGCCGTGCTCGAACGCCTGGCGGGCGCGCGTGATGCGCGGATCAAACAGGTCAGCGAGGCGCTGGTGCGCCATCTCCATGCCTTCGTGCGCGAGGTCCGTCCGACCCAGCAGGAATGGGAATACGGCATCGGCTTCCTGACCCGCACCGGCCAGATGTGCGACGACAAGCGCCAGGAGTTCATCCTGCTGTCGGATATGCTCGGCGTTTCGATGCTGGTCGACGCCATCAATCATCCGGTGCCGGAAGGCGCCACCGAGACCACGGTGCTCGGCCCCTTCTTCGTCCAGGCCGCGCCGGAACGCGCCAACGGCGACGATATCGCGGGCCCGATGAAAGGCGATCCGCTGCTGGTGACCGGCTCGGTGTCGAGCGCGGACGGCGCGCCGCTGGCAGGCGCCGTGGTCGACGTCTGGCACTCCGACGACGACGGCTATTACGACGTGCAGCGGCTCGAGCAGATCGGCGATCTCGCCATGCGCGCGCGCTTCCATACCGACGCCGACGGCCGCTTCCATTTCTGGTCGATCAAGCCCGCGGCCTATCCGATCCCCAACGACGGGCCGGTCGGCGACATGCTCACGGCGCAGGGGCGGCATCCGTGGCGGCCGGCGCATGTGCATTTCATGATCTCGGCGCCCGGCTTCGAGCGGCTGGTGACGCATGTGTTCGTCGCCGGTGACCAATATCTCGATTCCGACGTCGTGTTCGGCGTCAAGGACAGCCTGATCCGCGACTTCACGCGCTGCCCGCCGGGCCGTGCGCCAGATGGCCGCATGGTGGCGCAGGGATATTTTCATCTCAACTATGATTTCGGCCTGAAACGGCTTGCGGAGCGCGCCAATCAGGTTTGAGCTGAGC
The DNA here is from genome assembly GCF_032489615.1 of Bradyrhizobium sp. SZCCHNR1051. NCBI lineage: Bacteria > Pseudomonadati > Pseudomonadota > Alphaproteobacteria > Hyphomicrobiales > Nitrobacteraceae > Bradyrhizobium > Bradyrhizobium sp. SZCCHNR1051. The sequence goes on from NZ_JAUEYJ010000017.1 coordinate 64,714, forward strand.
GGACGACAAGGACCGTCAAGAGTCCTGTCATCGTCGAGGAAGCGGACGGGAGGAATGATGGAGTTGCGGGTCGGCACCGGCGCATTGGCCGAGCGGCTTTCGAACCTGATCGGGCCGCGTGCGAGTCTCGCGCGCGGCGTGCTGGATCAGCACGGCCGGAGCGAGTCGTACTATCCGGCGATGCCGCCCGACATCGTCGTGTTTCCCGAGACAACGCAGGAGGTCGCCGACATCGTCAGGCTGTGCGCCGAGGCTGCCACGCCTATCGTGCCGTTCGGCGCCGGCACGTCGCTCGAAGGCAACGCTGCGGCTGTCGCGGGCGGGGTCTGTTTCGACTTCGCCCGCATGAACGAGGTGCTGGCCGTGCATGACGCCGACATGGACGTCGTGGTGCAGCCCGGCATCACGCGCAAGCAGCTCAATGCCGAGCTGCGCGGGACAGGCCTGTTCTTTCCGATCGATCCCGGCGCCGACGCCTCGATCGGCGGCATGAGTTCGACCCGTGCCTCCGGGACCATGGCGGTGCGCTATGGCACCATGAAGGACAACGTCCTCGCGCTCGAGGTCGTGCTGGCCGACGGCCGGGTGATCCACACCGCGAAGCGTGCGCGCAAATCCGCCGCCGGCTACGACCTGACACGGCTGTTCGTCGGATCGGAGGGGACACTCGGCGTGATCACCGAGATCACGCTGAAGCTGCATCCCCTGCCCCAGGCGATCTCGGCCGCAACCTGCAGCTTCCCGACTTTGCACGACGCGGTCGACACAGCGATCGCGCTGATCCAGTCGGCCGTCCCCGCCGCCCGCATCGAGCTCGTCGATGACGTCATGATGCGCGGCATCAATGCCTATTCGAAGCTCGGCTATCGGGAAGCCCCGACGCTGTTCCTGGAATTTCACGGCTCTGATGCCGCCGTCGCCGAGCAGGCGCAGACGGCGGAGGCGATCGCGACCGAGCATGGCGGCCGAGGCTTCGCCTGGGCCAAGGCCGCCGAGGATCGCAGCCGGCTCTGGCACGCCCGCGACAATACGCTGTACGCCGGCCTCGGCCTGCGGCCGGGCGCCCGCGCCGTCATCACCGACGTCTGCGTGCCGATCTCCCGGCTGGCCGAATGCCTGACCGAAACGCGCCGGGACGCCGACGCCAACGGCTTCCTCGCACCGATCGTCGGCCATGTCGGCGACGGCAATTTCCACATGCTGATCCTGATCGATCCGACCGATGAGCACGAGCTCGCCGGCGCCAAGGCGCTGCAGGCGCGCATGGTGGCGCGCGCGATCGCGATGGACGGCACCTGCACCGGCGAGCACGGCATTGGCCTCGGAAAGGTCGACTATCTCGAGGACGAGCTCGGCGAAGCCGTCGCGGTGATGCGCGCCATCAAGACCGCGCTCGATCCGGATGGCCTGATGAATCCGGGCAAGATCTTCGCCGCCGGAGCGCAGGCATGAGCGCCGCAGCCGCCATCGCATCTCCATCGCCGCTGCTGGAGCTGCGCGGGATCAGCAAGACGTTCCCCGGCGTCAAGGCGCTGGACGATGTGTCGTTCGCGATCTACCCGGGCGAAGTCCACATGCTGCTCGGCGAGAACGGCGCCGGCAAATCCAGCCTGATGAAGATCCTGTGCGGCGCCTATAGCGCCGATGCGGGTGAGGTCTATTACAAGGGTAAGAAGGTTGCGATCACCTCGACGGCCGATGCGCAAGACCTCGGCATCGCCGTGATCTTCCAGGAATTCTCGCTGGTGCCGTTCCTCGACATCGCGCAGAACATCTATCTCGGCCGCGAGCCGAAAGGCCGCCTGCCCGGCACCATCGACCGCCGCAGGATCCTGGCCGATGCGAAGCGCGTGCTCGACAGCATCGGCTTCGACATCGATCCTTCTGTCATCGTCGACACGCTCGGCGTCGCGCAGCAGCAGATGGTCGAGATTGCGAAAGCGATCAGCCAGAATGCGCGGATCCTGGTGATGGACGAGCCGACGGCGGCGCTGTCCGACCGCGAGGCGGAGCTGCTGTTCGCGCTGATCCGACGGCTGAAGGCGGACGGCGTGGCGATCGTCTACATCTCGCACCGCATGGCCGAGGTGTTCGCGCTCGGCGACCGCATTACCGTGCTGCGCGACGGCCGCCGCATCGGCGATGTCAGCCCCGCCGACGTCACGCCCGACCAGCTCGTGCGCATGATGGTCGGGCGCAATATCGACATGAGCTATCCGCGCCATTTCGCGGAAACGCCGGGCGAGCTCGTGCTCGAGGTCAAGGGACTGAGCGCCACGACCGGGATCGCCGACATCAACATCGAGGTGCGGCGGGGTGAGATCGTCGGCCTGTGCGGCCTCGTCGGCTCCGGACGTACCGAGGTGGCGCGCGCGATCTTCGGCGCCGATCCGGTCAGCGCCGGCGAGATCATCTTCGACGGCGAGCCGATCGCGGGCGAGCCTGATATCGCTGCCCGCCACGGCATCGCGCTGATCCCCGAGAGCCGCAAGAGCGAGGGCCTGGCGCTGCTGCGCTCGGTCGGCGACAACCTCGTGGTGTCGGCGCTGAAGAAGCTGTTTCCCAGTGGCCTCTACGATCCGCGCGGCGCGCAGCGCACCGCGGACGGGCTGATCCGGCAATTGCGGATCGCTACGCCGAATGCGCGCCAGACGGTCGGCCTGCTCTCGGGCGGCAACCAGCAGAAGGTCGTGATCGGCAAATGGCTCGCGGCCGGCGCCAGGCTGTTCATCTTCGACGAGCCGACGCGCGGCATCGACGTCGGCGCCAAATCCGAGATCTTCGCGCTGATCGACCGGCTGGTCGCCGAGGGCGCGGCCGCGCTGATGATCTCGTCCGAGCAGATCGAGATCTGCCACGTCTGCGACCGCGCCTATGTGATGCGCGAGGGACGCATCGCCGGACACCTGGCGCGCAGCGAGCTGACCGAGGAGAATATCGTGCGACTGGGGATGCATGATGAGTGACGCCGCCGTCGTTTCGCCGATCCGGTCGCTGCAGCGCATCCCGGGCGTGGCGATCGTCCTGGTGCTGCTGATTGCGCTGTTCGGCGCAATCGCCCCGGGCTTCCTGTCGGCCGCGAACCTCTCCAACGTGCTGGTGCAGTCGACGATCCTGACCATGCTCGCGCTGCCGATGACCCTGATCATCATGACCGAAGGGCTCGACCTCTCGATGGGCGCGGTGCTGACGCTGACCTCGCTCTGCGTCGCCATCGTCTCGCTCGCGACCAAGTCCGTGCTGCTGGGCCTCGGCGCCGCGGTGCTGGTCGGCGCGGCGTTCGGCTCCGTCAATGGCTGGCTGGTCGCGATCGTCGGGATTCCGCCGTTCGTGGCCACCCTCGCCACGCTCGGCATGGCGCAGGGCCTGTCGCTGATCGTCAGCGACGGCCAGAGCGTGGTCGGCATTCCCCACAGCGTGCGCGACATCTATTCGGCGACGCTGCTCGGCATCCCCGTTCCGATCCTCATGGGGCTCGCAACCTACGCCGTCTTCCACGGCCTGCTGTACCACACCCGGTTCGGCACCTACATCTTCGCACTCGGCGGCAACCGCGAGGCGCTCCGCTATGCCGGCCTGTCGCCGACCAGGCTCCTGATCGCGGTCTATGCGATCGGCGGCACGATGGCGGGCATCGCCGGCCTGCTGATGACCTCGCGGATGAATTCGGGACATCCGACCGCAGGGCTCGGGCTGGAGTTCGACGCCATCGCGGCGGTGGCGGTCGGCGGCACCTCGTTCGAGCGCGGCAATGGCTGGCTGCTCGGCACCGTGCTCGGCGTCATCGCGGTCGGCGTGCTGCGCAACGGCCTCAATCTGGTGTCGCTGCCATCCTCCGTGCAGGTCGCGAGCGTCGGCGCGCTCGTCATCGTCGCGATGTTCCTCGACGGCCTGCGGAGCCGGTCATGACCGACATCGCCAAAGAGAGCGTCCTGCCGCCGCGGTCGTTCCTGTCGCAGAACGCGGCACAGGTGTTCTACCGGCTGCTCGCCGCGCTCTTGATCTGCGCCGCGCTGACCGTGCTGAGCGACTCCTTCCTCAGCCTCGGCAACATTCTCAACGTGCTCAGGCAGGCAAGCCTGACCTTCTTCATCGCCTCCGGCCTCACGCTGGTGGTACTGACCGCCGGCCTCGATCTGTCGGTCGGCGCCAACGTTGCCTTGTCGGCGTGTCTTGCCGGCACCGTGATCCATCAGACCGGCTCGCCCGCACTCGGGATCCTGACCGGGCTGCTCGCCGGCGGCAGCGTCGGCTTCCTCAATGGCTTCATGGTCACGGCGCTGCGTATCCCCTCCTTCATCGCCACCTACGGCATGCTCTGGGTGCTGAACGGCGTCACCTACTGGTACATGGCGGGCGAGACGATCCACGGCTTTCCCACGGGCTTCCGCCAGATCGGCAGCGGCTATCTGCTCGGGCTGCCGATCCCGGTCTATCTGCTGCTGGTGTTTCTCGCGATCGGATCGTTCTTCGCGCAACGCACCACATGGGGCCAGGAGATCTACGCCATCGGCGCCAATCCGGTTGCGGCGCGGCTCTCCGGCATTCCGGTCGCGCGCCGGCTGCTGCTGGTCTACACCGTCTCCGGTACCATGGCCGGGCTCGCCTCGATCATCTTCCTGTCGCGGCTCAACTCCGCCGAAGCCGACATCGGCGAAAGCCTGACGCTGCCGGCCATCGCCGCGGTGCTGATCGGCGGCACATCGCTGTTCGGCGGCGTCGGAACCGTGTTCGGCACCTTCATCGGCGCCTTGATCCTGACGCTGATGCTGAACGGCATGAACCTGCTCGCGATCAGCGCCAACTGGCAGCCGCTCGTCACCGGCATCATCGTCATCATCGCCGTCTGGCTCGACATGAAGACGCGGCGCCCGACGCAATGAGCTCATAAGCAAACTCAGAAAACGAGGGATGGAAACACCATGCAACACCGGATACCGCACAGCCTCGCGCTCGCACTCCTGATCACGGCTGTCACGACGCAGGCCCGCGCCGACGGCGAGACGATCGCCGTGTTCACCAAGAACCAGACCAATCCGTTCTTCCAGACCGTGCGGGTCGGCGCTGACAACATGGCGAAGGTGCTCAACGCCAAGATCCTGCACTACATCCCGACCAAGCCGGACTCGATCCCCGAGCAGCTCAGCCAGATCGAGGACGTCGTGGTCAAGAAGCCGAGCGCCATCGTCTTCACGCCGGTCGACTACAAGGCGATGGTGCCGGGAGTCGAGAAGATCAACGACGCCAAGATTCCCGTCGTCAACATCACCGACCGCTCGGCCGGCGGCAAGTTCGTCTCCTTCGTCGGCGCCGACGACTACAGCCTCGGCCTGGAGACGGGCCGGTTCCTGCTCAAGACGCTCGGCGGCAAGGGCAACATCGTCATCATCGAAGGGGTCAAGGGCTCGCTGACCAATGTCGATCGCGTGCGCGGCTTCAATGACGCGCTGAAGGAGAATCCCGGCGCCAAGCTGCTGGCGTCGCAGCCCGGCAACTACCAGCGCCTGCAGGCCTTGCAGGTGATGGAAAACCTGATGCAGTCCAATGCGCAGATCGATGGCGTGCTCGCCGCCAACGATGCCATGGCCGTCGGCGCCATCGAGGCGCTGGACGGCGCCAACCGCAAGGCCCAGGTGATCGGCATCAACGGCACCAAGGAGGCGATCGACGCGATCAAGTCCGGCAAGCTGCTCGCCAGCGGCGACTACAACGGCTTCGCCCAGGGCTGCCTCGGCACCATGATGGTCGTCCGCTCGCTGCGCGGCCAGCCGGTCATCGGCGAGATCGTGCTGAAGCCGACCGTCATCACCAAGGACAACTACCAGCCGTTCGACGTTCCGCTCGAGCAGCGGACCTGCCCGACCTTCGAGGAGGCGAGCAAGCTCAGCGCGAAATAGGGTCAGCCATCAGTCCGGAAGCAGGACGGCATGCAGCCGTCCTGCTTCAACTTGCGGAGAGAATTCATGCTGTTTGCGATTCACGCGATCGACAAGCCGGACGCGCTGCCGGTCCGGCTTGCCAACTACGACGCGCACAAGGCCTATCTCGGTGACACCGCCCGCCTGCCCGTCACCATCGTAATGTCCGGCCCGCTCGTCTCCGACGATGGGTCGACGATGATCGGAAGCCTGTTCCTGGTCGAGGCACCCGGCCGCGCCGAGGTCGAAGCCTTCAACCGCGCCGACCCGTTTGCCGCGGCCGGAATCTGGGACGAGGTGACGATCACCGGGTTCCTGCGGCGCCAGGGGTAGTCACCCCTTCAGCGCGACGCCGGCCAGCGCCTCGCTCAGCTTCGCCAGCGCGGTGTGATCCTGCCCGGGTCCGAGCAGCCCTTGCGCGCTCGCGCTCAGCTCGCGGCAGAGATTGGAGAATGGCGCCGCGACCCCGCTGGCACGCGCGACCTCGAGCGCGATCGAGAGGTCCTTGACCATCAGGTCGAGGCCGAAGCCGCTGTTGAACTGGCGCGACAGCACGAACTGCTTGAACTTCTTCTGCGTCGAGTTGTTCATGCCGGTCGAGGCGTTGAGCACGTCGGTCATCAGGCCGGGATCGATGCCGAACTGCTGGCCTATCAACAGCGCCTCGATGCCGATCAGGAAGCCACCGGCGGAGACGAGGTTGTTGAGCGCCTTCATCGCCTGGCCCGAGCCGAGGCCGCCGATGCGGTGGATCGTCGTGCCCATCGCGCGCAACAGCGGCTCGACGCGATCGAGCGCAGCCGGCTCGCCGCCGGCCATGATCGCGAGCTCGCCGGTCACCGCGCGCGGCACGCCGCCGCTGACCGGCGCATCGAGCATGATCACGCCGAGCGGGGCGAGATCGGCCGCGATCGCCTGCGTCGCGGCCGGCGCGCCGGAGCTCATGTCGATCACGATGTGACCCTGCCTCAGACCGGCGCGCAGGGTCCCGACCGCGTCCGCGACATGCTTGCTGGTCGGCAGCATCGTGACGATGACGTCGGCATCTGCCGCTGCCGCCGCGAGATCCCCCGCCTCGATGCCGCCGACCTGGTGCACGAAATCCGCAGCCCGTTCTGGAACGGCATCATTGACCGCAACCGCAAAGCCGGCGCCGAGCAGGCGCGCGGCCATCGGCCAGCCCATGTTGCCGATGCCGACGAACAGGATCTTTCCCGGCGCGCTCATGCGCCGTCCTTTGCGCCGTCCTTCTTGGCGATCGCGCCCTCCGCGACCAGCACCTCATGCGCGGCCTTGAACGCTTCGAGCCCCGCGGGAATGCCGCAATAGACGGTCGCGTGCAGCAGGATCTCCTTGATCTCGTCGACCGTGACGCCGTTGGTGAGCGCGCCCTTGACGTGCAGCTTCAGCTCGCTCGGCTTGCTGAGCGCGGTCAACATCGCGAGATTGATGATGCTGCGGGTGCGGCGATCCAGTCCTGGCCGGGTCCAGGCATAGCCCCAGCACATTTCGGTGGTGATGTGCTGGAAGGCCATCATGAAGTCGTCGGCCTTGGCAAGGCTGCTATCGACATAGGCCGCGCCGAGCACCTCGCGGCGCACCTTCAGGCCCTTCTCGAACAATTCTTTTTCGTCGCTCATCCGCTCGTCTCCTTCTGCAAACCTGATGTCAGCTCTTTGTCTGAGCATGATCTTTTCGGAAAACCGGCTTCCACTTTTCCGGATCATGCTCTAGCGCCTCGCCGCGCGGACTGACAACAACAACGCCGGGCGGCGTTGTCAGTGACGTCCGCACGGCGGAATTGATCGGAGATGCGAATCCGCTAGCCGTGCTTGACGATCAGGGTCTTCATCGCCGCAAGCTCGTACAGCGCCTCGAACCCCTTCTCGCGGCCGTGTCCCGATTTCTTCATGCCGCCGAACGGCAGCTCGATGCCGCCGCCGGCGCCGTAGCCATTGACGAACATCTGGCCGACTTTGACCTTGCGGGCGACGCGCATCGCCCGCGAGCCGTCGCCCGACCAGACGCCGGCGACCAGGCCGAAATCGGTGGCGTTGGCGAGCCTGACGGCGTCGGCCTCGTCGTCGAACGGCATCGCCGCCAGCACCGGACCGAACACCTCGTCGCGCGCCAGCTCGGAGTCGCGCGCGACGTGCTGATACAACGCCGGCGCCACATAGAAGCCCTCGCTCGGCACGCCGTCGGCGATCCTGCCGGACGCCACGCGCCTGGCGCCGCCACTTTCGGCGCGCGCCAGCATGTTTTCGATCCGCGTCTTCTGGACCGCGCTGATGACCGGGCCAAGATCGAGATCCATCTCCGGCGTGCCGGCCGTGATCTTCTCGAAGCGGAGCGTGAGGTCGGCCAGGAAGCGGTCCCAGATCGAACGCTCCACCAGAACGCGCGAGCCGGCCGAGCAGGTCTGGCCGGCGTTCTGCACGATCGCCGCGGCCACCGAGGTCAGCGCGGCATCGAGATCGGCGTCGGCGAACACGATCTGCGGCGACTTGCCGCCGAGTTCGAGCGTGCAGCCGATGTGGTTCCTCGCGGCCGCCGTCTGCACCAGCGTGCCGACCTCGGGACTGCCGGTGAAAGAGATGAAGTCGATGCCGTCATGCGCCGACAGCGCCGCGCCGGCCTCCTCGCCGAGACCCGGCACGACATTGATCGCACCGGCCGGAAAGCCGGCTTCCGCCGCGAGCTCGGCAAGACGCAGCGGCACCAGGCAGGCCTCCTCGGCCGGCTTGATCACGGTCGCGTTGCCCATCGCCAGCGCCGGCGCGACGGTGCGGCCGAACATCTGCCCCGGATAATTCCACGGAATGATATGGCCGGTGACGCCGAGCGGCTCATAGACCGTGGTGACGAAGAAGCCGTCGAGAAACGGGATGGTGTCGCCATGCACCTTGTCGGCGGCGCCGCCGTAATATTCGAAATAGCGCGCGACCGCGACGACGTCCGCCTTGGCCTGCTTCATCGGCTTGCCGGTGTCCGCCGCTTCGAGCTTCGCGAGCTCCTCGGCATTGTCCTCGACGAGGCGGCCGAGCTTCGACAGCAAGCGCCCGCGGTCCACCGCGGCGAGCCGGCCCCACGGGCCTTCGAGCGCGCGGCGCGCCGCCGCCACGGCAAGATCGATGTCGGCCGCATCCCCTGCCGCGATCGAAGCGATCACCTGGCCGGTCGCCGGAGCAAGCATCGCAATGGTGCGGCCCGACCGCGCGGGCTGCCACGTGTTGTCGATGAAGACGCCCTTTGCGGCAGGCAGTTTGACATTGGCGTTCATGGCAGCTCTCCGGCTTCTCTTGCAGCTCGTCCTCGGTCATGTCAGACCTCGGCACGGTGCATCACCACGCGGCCGCGCGACGGCCGAGGCAACGGAGGCGTGTCACCATGGCCGGATTGGCCGGCCGCTCTCCCCCGTTTGCGCTGCAGCGGTCATGATGCCCGATGGATGCGTCCGACGTTTCTGTCAGACAATATCGGAGCCGTCCAGAACGGGACGTGGGGCGCACGAGAACGTGCGGCGCGCGGCCCTGCGGGGCTCGCGCGCGATCGGCCGCGACATGGTCGTCGCAAGGCTCGTCATCTGGCTTACCGCCTGGTCCGCCAGGCGGTCGGGAACGCTCGTGGCCGGCGCGGCGATCTCGCCCAGCGCGGCCGCTGCCTCCTTGCGAGAGATTGGCCTGCTCGTGGGTGATGCAATGGGTGCTCGGCCGCACCACGTGCAGCACTGCGCCCGAAAGGGCGCGACCATCATCACGAAGCCACGAGATGCGGTCCGGTGCTGCCGCGTGCGACGATCTCGAAGCCGAGGTCGATCCGACGCGTTCTCGGCCGCTTGCCGGTGGCGATCACCTGAAGCACCAGTTCGGACGCCACGCGCCCCATGTCGGCGCGCGGCGTCAGCACGGTCGACAGCGGCGGATTGGAGGCCGCCGCGAATTCCAGGTCGTTGAAGCCGATCAGCGAGATCCGGCGCGGGACCTCCAGCCCCGCCTGCTGGCAGGCGAACAACGCACCCAGCGCGATGTTGTCATCGCAGCAGAAGATCGCATCGGGAGCTCCGCTCGCGAGCATCTCCTCGGTCAGCTTCCGCCCCAGCGAGATCGTCGTCTGTGCCGGGAGCCAGGCAACCAGCAACTCGCCGTCCAAACCAGCTTCCGTCAGCGCCGCGCGATAACCCTCCAGCCGGGCTCGTGCCCGGTCGTCGCGCTGTCCGGAGAGGTAGGCGATCCGCCGATGTCCCAGCTCGATCAGGAAGCGGGTCGCGGCATAGCCGCCCTGGCGCTGCGAAAGTCCGACATTCAGATCGATCGGATCGTCGGTCAGCTCGAACGTCTGCACCACCGGAATCCGCGAACGTTCGAGAACGCGCCGCGCGGCCCGCGTCTGGTTCACCCCGACCAGGATCAGCGCCTCGATGTTCTGGCCCAGCAGCGTCCTGATGGCGCCCTCTTCCTCCTCCGCCGAATAGCGGCTGCTGACGACGACGGGGCGAAAGCCGAGCGGCAGCAGGGTGTCGTAGATCGCCTGCAGGTAGTCCGCGAAGATGCCGTTGGAGAGCGACGACACGACGATGCCGATCGAATGCGTGCGGGTCGAGGCGAGCCGGCTCGCCGCGAAGTTCGGCACATAGGCCAGCCTGTCGACCGCGGCATCGATCCGCTTGCGCAACTCCGGCGACACCATATCGGGCCGCCGCAGCGCCCGCGACACGGTGACAGCGCTGACATGGGCGATGCGGGCGACGTCCTCCAGCGTGGTGCGACGCTTCTGAGACATGATCCTTGCAACATTGATTCACGCGGATTTGTCCGAACCATATTCATGACATGCGACCGGCCGCTTGGCAAAAGCCGCGCGACGGTAATTGACAGCGCTGTCATTGATCAGTAACGCTTGGCGGGTCGAGACGACGAGCAATGCTCGCACAAACCTCCGGAAACAAAGAGGCGTCTCGCACATGCGTCATTGATTTGGCGCCACAACAACAGGGGAGGTCACGAATGTCGTCCAAGTCGATGAGGGCGCGATGCCTTGCCACTTGTGCATCGCTGGTGTTGGTCACGGCGTTTGCCGGCAAGGCGCTGGCTGAGCCGGAGATGGTCAAGGGACCGGCGACCGAGCCTGAATGCATGGTGCCGTGGACCGCGGACACCAAGTTCTTCAAGTTTCCGGCCAAGAAGGGCCCGTACCGCATCGCACTGGCGAACGGCTACATCGCCAATACTTGGCGCATCCAGATGATTCAGACCGCGAAGGCCTATGCGGCGCAGCCGGAGGTCAAGGCCAAGCTGAAGGAGTTCAAGGTCGTCTCGACCGGCGAGGACGTCCCGGCCCAGATCTCGGCAATCAACAACTTCATCGACTCCGGCTATGACGCGATTGTCGTCAACGCGCAGAACCCGACCGCGTTCGGGCCGGTGATCAAGCGCGCCAAGCAGGCCGGCGTCATCCTCGTCGCCTTCGACAACATCCTTGCGACGGAAGATGCGATCAACGTCAATGTCGACCAGAAGGGTCTCGGCGAACTCTGGGCGAAGTGGCTGGTCAAGAACGTGCCCGGCGGCGGCAAGGTGCTCGAGGTGCGCGGCGTCGCCGGCACCTCGGTCGACACCGATCGTCACAACGGCTTCCACTCCGTTCTCGACGGCTCCGGCAAGAAGTGGCAGGTCACCGAGGTCGTCGGCAAATGGGACGACGGCGTCGCCCAGAAGGCCACGGCGGATGCGATCGCGACCAATGGCCCGTTCGATGCGATCTCCGGCCAGGGCGGCGACACCGGCATCGTGCAGGCCATGCTCGACGCCAAGCACAAGATGGTGCCGTTCGGTGGCGAGACCGAAAACGGCTTCCGCAAGTTCTGCGCCGCCAAGGCGTCCGAAGGCCTGAAATGCTCTTCCGCCGGTACCGGACCTGCGCAGGTCGCGGTCGCGATCAAGGTCGCGCTCGCCGCCCTCGAAGGCAAGGTGGTGCCGCAATCGGTCAAGCTGCCGCTCGCGGTCGTGGAAGATCCGAACTTCAAGAAGGATCAGGACTACTTCCCGGCCCAGTCCGACAACTTCTTCGTCGGCAACTCCTTCCCGACCTGCGGCATCAACTTCACGGCGCAGGAGATCATGGGTCAGTCGAAGGAAAATCAATAGGCCGGCGCGATCGCTGGTCCGCGAGTTCTCTCGCGGCCAGCCTGTCCCTATTGCCCAAACAACTGAGGGAGCAAGCATGATCGCGGCCGAGCCGCTGTTTCGCGCCGAAGGATTGTCCAAGCGCTACGGCGGCGTGATCGCTCTCGACGGTGCGGACCTGGAGGTCCATCCCGGCCGCATCCATGCGATTCTCGGCGAGAACGGCGCCGGCAAGTCGACGCTGATCAAGCTCATGGTCGGCGTGGTCACGCCGGACGAAGGCCGCATGACGCTTGCGGGACGCGAGGTCGCCTTCACCGGTCCTTCCGCGGCAAACGATGCCGGCGTCGTCTGCATCTTCCAGGAGCTGTCGCTGATTCCCGACCTGTCGGTCGCGGACAACATCATGATCTCTCATCCGCCGACGCGATTCGGAATGATCGATCGGCGGGCCCAGCGTCGACTTGCAGAGGAGGCGCTGCACCGCGCCGGCGCCGGCGACATTCATCCGCGTGCGCTGGTGAAGGACCTGCCGCTGTCGCGCCGGCAGATGGTCGAGATCGCGAAAGCGCTGTCGCGGCAGCCCAAGATCCTGATCCTCGACGAGGCAACCTCGGCGCTGACCGCTTCCGACGTGACCAAGGTGTTCAAGGTGCTGAAGCGCCTGCGCAGCGAGGGGCTGGCGCTGCTCTACATCTCCCATCGCATGCACGAGATCGCGGAGCTCGCCGACGACTGCAGCGTGTTCCGCAACGGCCGCCGCATCGCGACTTTCCCGGCCGGTACCAAAACGGATGCCGAAGTGATCGAGCTCATGATCGGCCGTGAGTACAAGCATGCCTTCCCGGAAAAGCCGCCGCGGAAAATCGATGGCCGGCCGCCAGCGCTGCAATGCAGGAGCATCAGTTGGGGCGACCGGCTGAAGGACATCTCGTTCTCGCTGCAGGCCGGCGAGATCATCGGTCTCGGCGGGCTCGACGGCCAGGGCCAGCGCGAGCTGCTGCTGGCGCTGTTCGGCGTGCTGCGAGACTGTCGCGGCGACATTCTGATCGACGGCAACAAGGTGACGATCGACAGCCCCGTCACCGCCAAGTCGGAGCGCATTGGTCTCGCGCTCATTCCGGAGGACCGCAAGACCGAAGGACTGATGCTGCCGATGTCGGTGCGCGACAATCTTTCGGCCGCGGCCTTCGACCGGTTCGCGACATTCGGCATCATCGACCGGCAGCGGCAATCGACGCTGATCGACGAGATGATCCGCCTGATCGAGATCAAGACCGCCTCTCCCGATCTCGCCGTCAGCGCGCTCTCCGGCGGCAACCAGCAGAAGGTCGTGATCGCGAAATGGCTGATGAACAAGCCGCGCATCATCCTGCTCAACGATCCGACGCGCGGCATCGATGTCGGCACCAAGCAGGAGATCTACCGGCTGCTGCGCCGGCTTGCCGACGAGGGCGCCGCGATCCTGCTCTATTCGACCGACTATGACGAGCTGATCGGCTGCTGCGACCGCGTGCTGGTGATGTACGATGGCGCGATCAGGCGCGAGTTCGCGGGCGCCGAGATCACCGAACGTGCGCTGGTCAGCAGCGCGCTCAACGTCGACGAGGGCGAGCGAGCGGAAGCGAGTCTGGCATGACCGAGTGGCGGTACTGGCTCTCCGAACAGCGCGGCACCCTGCTCGCGATCGGGATCTTCGTCGCGATGTTCGTGCTCTATGCGACCAATCATCCGGCCGGCTTCAGCGCCAACATGGTGCAGACCGCCGCCAACAAGGCGACGCTGCTGGCCTTCGTCGCCATGGCGCAGGCGATCGTGGTGATCACCGCCGGCATCGATCTGTCCGTCGGCATGATCCTGACCCTGACCAACTGCCTCGCGTCCTGGATCGTGGTCGGAACCGCCACCGAGACGGCGCTCGGCGTGGCCGGCGTGCTCGGCACCGGCATCGTCTGCGGCATGATCAACGGCGCGATCGTGATCTTCGGGCGTCTGCAGCCGATCGTGACCACGATCGCCACGGGCGCGATGTATTACGGGCTCGCGCTGTTCCTGCGACCCAATCCCGGCGGATCCGTCAACGAGACGCTGGCGGATGCCCTGACCGGCAGGCTGTTCGGCGTGCTGCCCACGAGTCTCGTGGTTCTGGCTGTGACGGCGCTGCTGATCTGGGTGCCCTATAGCCGCTCGGTCGTCGGCCGCGCCGCGTTCGCGACCGGCTCCTCCGAGGTCGCAGCCTACATGTCCGGCGCGCCGATCCGTGCGGCCAAGTTTGTCGCCTACACCTTGGCCGGCCTGTTGTCGGCGATCGGCGGCCTGTTCCTGACGTTCTTCTCGTATACCGGCGAGGCCGCCTATGCGAGTGGCAACGCCTACACCCTGTTCTCGATCGCGGCCGTGGTGCTCGGCGGCGTGTCGCTGATGGGCGGGCGCGGCAGCGCGATCGGGGCGATCTTCGGCGCCCTCGCGTTCCGCACCATCGGCGATCTCCTGTTCGTGTTCGATTTCGATCCGCTGTGGCAGCCGCTATTCCAGGGCCTCGTGCTGATGCTCGCGGTCTCGATCGGCGCGTTCGGCCTGGTGCGGGTGCGCAATCGCCTGGAGTGGTTCGGATGAGCGACGCAACGGCATCACAACCGGCCCGTCGAGGGATCGCCATGCTGCGCCGGATCGATCCGGCGGTGGCCGCCTCCTTCGGCTGCATCTTGCTGTTGCTGCTCGTGGGCAGTCTCTATTCGCGCAGCTTCCTGTCGCCGGACTATCTGCTGCAGCAGTTGAAGGTCGCGAGCTTCCTGGGCGTGATCGCCACCGGGATGATGCTGGTGATCCTGCTCGGCCAGATCGATCTGTCGGTGCCGTGGGTCGTCACGACCGGTGCGATGATGGCCTGCGCGGCGGCCGCGCATGGCACGACCGGCGCCATCATCGCGATTCCCTGCGGCATTCTCTGCGGCGCCGCCATCGGTCTGTTGAACGGCATCGGCGTCGCCTATCTGCGCATCCCCTCGATGATCATCACGCTGGCGACCAACGCGGTCGCGCAAGGGCTGATGGTCGCCTACACCGGCGGCTTCGCACCGCAGGATTCCGCCTCCAAGGCGATGCGCTATCTCACCACCGGCACCATTGTTCCCGGCGTTCCGAACGCGGTGCTGGTCTGGGCGATCATCGGCGGCGCAGCGATCTGGCTGCTGTCGCGGACCACGTTCGGCCGCGCCATCTACGCCATCGGCAACCGCGAGCGCGCCGCCTATCTCTCAGGGATCGATACACGCCGCATCACCATGCTGGCGTTCGCGCTGTCGGGCGCCCTCTCCGCCTTCGGCGGCGTGCTGCTCGCGGGCTATGCCTCGAAGGCGGCGCAGTCGATGGGCGACGCCTATTTGCTGCCCTCGATCGCCGCCGTCGTGCTCGGCGGCACGCACATTCTCGGCGGCCGCGGCAGCTATCTCGGCACCGTCGCCGGCGTCGTGCTGATCACCCTGCTACAATCGATCCTGTCGGTGATGCAGATCAGCGAGGCCGGCCGCCAGCTGATCTACGGCGCCGTGATCATCCTGATGCTTCTGATCTACGGCCGCCAGAAACTGTGATCGCACGCGACATCGCGCCGGGGCGATCGGACGGAAGACGGCTGCACGGACAGCGACCGCGGCGACCGGCCCTCCCGCAAGCCGGCCTGCGAGCTGCGGCGCATGCGACAGTACTACCAGGGGTGGCTTCCCATGATGAATGGTGAAGACCCTTTACACGAGGGCTGTGTCGACGCGAAAGCGGCTTCGTTTTCCGGACATGAATGCGGTCTCGACACAACCGATACAGGATTCCAGGCTACGTTCAGTTAAGCATCTCATCACGGTATCCCCGTATTTTACCCGCAAAGATTGATTTGTTGGCCTGATTGGCCGTAACAAGACACCGACGGGAAACAAGTCGAAATCCATTGAAACGTGAGAGCGGACGACAATGTCGGACACCGCCGCCGGTGGTCTATTGCCTGATCTCAGCCGCCGCTGGCTCGCCTGGACAAAGAGCGTCTTGCAACGGGCGCATGACAGCGGGGATGCAGCGACGGCCTGGGCCGTGTTCCGGTTCAACTGGGCTGTCATGACAGCACTTTGGGTGCTGTTCGGACTGTGCCTGATCTTTACGGACTTTCGCATCGAACCAATCGGCTACGTCGTCGTGCTGTCGACATCGGCCGTCTATGGTCTCATCGGCTACGCCAATGCACGGTCGGCCCAGCGTGCCAAACCCTGGATGTTCTCATTCCTGACGGGAATGGCCCAGACCACCCTGGCATCCACCGTGCTGGCATCACTTTCCTACATTGCGACGGCCGCCAACCTGCCGCTTCAGGACGCCAACCTGCTCGCCCTCGATCGCGCCCTTGGCTTCGACTTTCGCGAGTACTTATCGTTCGTTAATGACCGTCCGTGGGCCGTCCTGAGCCTCGCGTTCGGCTATCGATCCATTTCCTGGACGATCTGCATCATCGTCGTGGCCCTTCCCCTGCTGGGCCACTATCGCCGGTTCGCGGAGTTCAACCTCGCGATCAGCCTGACGCTGGCGCTGACCTGCATCATCACCTTGTTTGTCCCCGCACTCGGCGTGTACCACGCTCTGGAGCTACCACCGTCGGCCTACGCAAACCTCATTCCCCAAGCCTATTTCGACACAGCGCGCGAGGTGCCCTTGGTTCGCGACGGGACGCTGCGTCTGTTGGACACCAGCCATCTCGCGGGGATCGTGACCTTTCCGAGCTTTCACGCGGCGGCCGCGGTCCTCGACGGCTGGGCGCTGTGGTCGTTGCGCTGGTTGCGACCATTCAATGTCCTGATCCATGGCACGATGTTGCTCTCGACCCCGATCGGCGGCGGGCATTTCCTCGTCG
Organism: Bradyrhizobium sp. SZCCHNR1051; assembly: GCF_032489615.1. NCBI lineage: Bacteria > Pseudomonadati > Pseudomonadota > Alphaproteobacteria > Hyphomicrobiales > Nitrobacteraceae > Bradyrhizobium > Bradyrhizobium sp. SZCCHNR1051. Next base: position 81,651 of record NZ_JAUEYJ010000017.1, read on the forward strand.
ACATGATCGCCGGCATCGCGATCGCGACGGCGTCGATCTGCATCGCGCGTCTCGTTGCCCTGAGGCTGCGCGAGCGCGACGCCTCGTTTCCGCGCGGCATGTTCGGACATCCAGCGCCTCAGACCTGAACTGATGGATTCGGGCACGGCAGGATGTCTGTGGCCCATCTGCCCGAGCTGCATCGGCGAACGCGTGCCCGCAGTCCGCGCACCTCACACTTCGAGCCACTCCTGCCGGACTGCGGTGTTGGCCTTGAGCTGATCCGGTGTCCCTTCGAACACGACGCGGCCGTGGCCCATAACATAGACCCGTTTCGAAATGCGCATCGCGATCGAGAGCTTCTGCTCGACCAGCAGGATCGCGACGCCCGCCGCTGCGATCCGGGCAATCAGATCGCCGACCTGCTGCACGATCAGCGGCGCCAGACCTTCGGTGGGCTCATCGATCATGATCAGGTCGGGGTCGCCCATCAGCGTGCGGCAGGTGGTCAGCATCTGCTTCTCGCCGCCCGACAAGACGCCGGCCGGCGTATCGGCGCGCGCCGCGAGATTGGGAAACATGTCGAGCATGTCCTGAAGGCGCCACTTCCCCGGCCGCCGCGTGTCCTTGATGCCGAGCACGAGGTTTTGCCGGACGGTGAGGCTCGGAAAGATGTCGCGATGTTCCGGCACATAGCCGAGCCCAAGGCGCGCGATCTTGTAGCTCGGCAGACCTGCAATGTCCCGGTCCTTGAAGCGGATCGTCCCCTGCGGGCTGACCTCGCCCATGATCGCCTTCACGGTGGTCGAGCGGCCGACGCCGTTGCGGCCGAGCAGGCTCACCACTTCGCCGGCGGCGACGTCGAGGTCGACGCCCTGCAGAATATGGCTCTTGCCGTAGTAAGCGTGGAGGTTCCTGACCTCGAGCATCAGTGGGCCTCCTCGCCGAGATAGGCTTCTTTCACCTTCGGGTCGCGACGGATCTCCTCCGGCGTGCCCGACGCGATGATGTGGCCGTAGACCAGCACCGAGATGCGATCGGCGAGGCCGAACACGACGCTCATGTCGTGCTCGACGATCACCAGCGTCCGTCCCTCGGTGAGCCGCCGGATCAACGACACGGCGCGCTCGGTTTCCGCGTGGCTCATTCCGGCGGTCGGCTCGTCGAGCATGACGACCGTCGCACCGCTCGCAATGGTGACCCCGATCTCCAGCTCGCGCTGCTCGGCATAGGTCAACAATCCCGCGGGAATGTCACGCCGATGCGTGAGATGGATGTCGTCGAGAATCTGGGCGGTCCGCTCCCGCACCTCCGGGAGACTGTCGACGTTCTTCCAGAACGCGTAGCGATGCCCGGTCGCCCACAGCACGGCGCATCGGACGTTCTCCCACACGGTCATGCGGGCGAACACGTTGGTGACCTGGAACGAGCGCGACAGGCCGCGCCGATTGATCTCGAACGGCCGCAGGCCCGAGATGACCTCGCCGTTCAGCCTCACCTCGCCGGAGGTCGGCTTGATGTGTCCGCTGATCAGGTTGAACGTCGTGGACTTGCCGGCCCCGTTCGGGCCGATGATGGCGTGGCGCTCGCCCTTGGTGACGCTGAGATTGAGGTCGCGGATCACGCCGACATTGCCGAAGCGCTTTTCGACGGCACGAACTTCGATCGCTGCGGTCATGCCAGATACCCCCGGTCACGCGCCACGGTGGCGGCCCTGTCCCAGGCTTCGGCGATCCGCTGCCACGTCCACCGCCCGACGACGAAGCCGGCGACCACCAGAATCGCGGCGGCGCCCCATGTCGCCGGCGACTGCGGATTCAACGCCATGCCGAACAGGTTGATGGCGTCACCACCCGAATAGCGCGCGACCGTCTCGATGGTCAGGATGACGCCGTAGGCGAGCGCCGCGGTCGGCACGATGGCCACGAGATAGGACGGGATCACCATTCCGAGCGTTCCGGCACGGACCAGCGGCCGGTGCATCATCAGCAGACCGGCAATGCCCCCGGGTGAGAACATGACGATGCCGATGAAGATGATGCCGAAATAGAGCTGCCATACGCTGGTGAGGCTCGTCAGCCCGAGCTGGAGATAGGTCACCAGGATCGCGCCGAGGATCGGACCGAAGAAGTAGGCCGTCCCGCCGATGAAGGTCGCGAACAGCACGAGGCCCGACTGGATTGCACCGAGATAGGCGGAATTCGCGATCTCGAAGCTGATCGCCGCGAGTCCGCCCGCGATGCCAGCGAAGAACCCGGCAAAACAATAAGCGAGATAGCGGACGACGTGCGGATCATAGCCGATGAACTGGACCCGTTCGGGATTGTCGCGCACCGCATTGCTGATCCGTCCCAGGGGCGTCCGGGTCAGCGCATACATCGCGATTGCCGACAGCACCAGCCAGAACGCGATCAGGTAATAGACCTGCAGCTGCGGGCCGAAGGTCCAGCCGAACATGCGCGGCAGAGCGGTGCGGTCCGTGGTGATGCCGGCTTCGCCGCCGAACACCGAGCGCAGGATCAGCGACGACGACGCCACGAGCTCGCCGATGCCGAGCGAGATCATCGCAAACACCGTGCCAGCGCGCTTGGTCATGACCCAGCCGAGGATGATCGCGAAGGCGAGGCCGCCCAGCCCGCCGAACAGGGGGATGAAGGGCAGCGGAATCGGCCAGCCATGCGCCAACACCGCGTTCATCATGTGACAGGCCGCGAAGCCGCCGAGGCCGTAGTGAACCGCGTGGCCGAACGACAGCAATCCGGTCTGACCGAGAAGGACGTTGTAGGAGAGCGCGAACACGATCGCGATCCCGATCAGGCTGAACGAGGTCAGCGATCCGCCCGAATTGAACAGCAGCGGCAGCACAATCAGCACGGCCACGCCGATCAGCCAGACGGCGTAGAAGCGGAGACGGGAGCCGGCGGGCTTTGCCGCGAGATGAGACGCGGAGGTGACTGCTGCGGTCATGATTCGCGAGTCCCCATCAGGCCCACGGGGCGCACGATCAGGACGAGCACCAGCAGCAGGTAGGGAACGATCGGCGCGACCTGCGCGATCGTCACGTTCCAGATGTCGGTGAGCACCGATGGCCCTGCGGAGGGATCGAGCGGTCCGAAGGCGCTCGCCAGCGAGCCGTTCAACGCGACGGCGAAGGTCTGCACCAGGCCGATCACGAGCGAGGCGATGAAGGCGCCCGGCAGCGAGCCGAGGCCGCCGAACACGATCACCACGAACAGGATCGGCCCGAGTGCGGCGGCCATGTCGGATTGCGTGACCAAGGCGGGGCCGGCGATGACGCCGGCGAGGCCGGCCAGCGCGCTGCCGACCCCGAACACCACCATGAATACGCGTCCGACATTGTGGCCGAGATGGCCCACCATATGGGGATGGGTCAACGCGGCCTGCACGATCAGGCCCACGCGGGTGCGCTTGAGCACGATCAGGAGCACCACGAAGATCGTCACCGATACCGCCAGCATGAAAAGCTTGTACGCCGGATAGTTGGTCGAGAAGATCGTGAACGCGGGAAAGTCCAGCAGCGCCGGCACGCGATAGTCGAGCGGAGTCCTGCCCCAGATCATCGAGACGATCTCCTCGATGGCGAACGCGAGGCCGAAGGTCAGCAGCAGCTCGGCAACGTGGCCATGCTTGTGCGTGTTGCGCAGACCATAGCGCTCGACCGCCATGCCGATGGCCCCGACCAGCAGCGGCGCGAGCAGCAGGGCCGGCCAGAAGCCGACCCACTTCGTGAGCTGGAAGCCGAAGAAGGCGCCGAGCATGTAGAAGCTGGCGTGAGCAAAATTGAGCACCCCCATCATGCTGAAGATGACGGTCAGCCCGCTCGACAGCAGGAACAGCAGCATGCCGAACAGCACGCCGTTGAGGGTCGAAATGACGATGAGTTCAAGCACGGCGCACTCGCGAATGTCCCGGGCTTCAATGCCCTGCCGCTCATTCTCTGACGGACCGACGCACGGCCGGCGCCACTTCCCGCACGCGGACCTCGTGCGGGAAGCCGGCGCGGATCGTTACGGACGCGCCATCTTGCACGTCGTCGACACCATGGCCTGGGGCGTATCGACCCTGGAGACCAGGTGCCATCCCCAGCCGGTGTTCTCCTCGTCGAACGTCTCGTTCGCCGCGAGCTTGCCGAAGGACGAGACGTAGATCGGCTGCAAGAACTGGTGATCATCCTTGCGCATGAAGCCGGTGCCGCCATCCAGCACCTCGAGCTTGAGGTCCTCGAGCGCGGCCGCGACCTTCACCGGGTCGATGGAGTTGGCCTTCTCGGCCGCCGCCTTGAACATGCGCATCTCGTTGACCGCGCGCGGGTACCACAGCGACATGTTGACCTTGGCGCGGAACGCCTTCTCGTAGTCCATCGCGGCCTGATGGCCCGAATTGGCGAAGCCTTCGGTCAGTTGGAAGACCTGATGATCCAGACCCGTCTGCTTGATGGCGGTCGGGCCGCCGGCGCCGCCCGCATAATAGGTGTACCAGTTGACCTTCAGGCCGGCATCGGCGGCGGCCTTGAGCAGCAGCGCGATGTCCTGGCCCCAATTGCCGGTGATGACGCTGTCGGCGCCGGACGCCTTGATCTTGGCAATGTAGGGCGAGAAGTCCGTGATCTTCAGCAGCGGATGCAGCTCGTCGCCGACGATCTGGACATCGGGCCGCTTCGCCGCGAGCATCTTGCGCGCGTCGCTGCGGACCGACTGGCCGAAAGAATAGTCCTGATTGATCAGATACACCTTCTTGATGGAAGGGATGTCCTTCATGTAGTTGGTGAGCGCCTCCATCTTGATGTCCGAGCTGGCGTCCCAGCGGAAATGCCAGTAGCTGCATTTCTCGTTGGTCATGCTCGGGTCGACGGCGGCATAGTTGAAGTACAGCACTTCCTTGCCGGGGTTGCGCGTGTTGTGCTTGTTGACGAAATCCTCCAGCGCGAGCCCGACGGACGATCCGTTGCCTTGCGTGATGTAGCGGACGCCGGCGTCGATCGCCTTCTGGGCCTGGACCAGGCTCTCTTGCGGATTGGTCTTATTGTCGAACGGCACGATCTCGACCTTATGGCCGAGAATGCCGCCCTTGGCGTTGAGCTCGTCGGCCAGATACTGGAACGTCTTCAGGCCCCCCTCGCCGATACTGGCGCCGCCGCCGGACAGCGGATCGATATAGCCGATCTTGACGGTGTCCTCGGCTTGCGCGGCGTGACCGAGCATCGGGACGATCAGGGCAATGGCCAAAGTTAGCTTGCGCATAGTCTTGTTTCCTCGCGGGCTGTCGACTTCAGTCGATCGATGCGCATGATCGCGCAATTTGAAGAAGCACTGAGCAGAATAACGGCCGGATGACAAGCTCGGCATGACATGAACGCATGTTGCCGCTCCGGCAATGTGAGGACAGGCGGCTCGCCGCTGATCGGACGTTTCATTCGGCGGAATGTTGGCGTCCACATCCTGGACGAATCCGCCCGACACGCGGGGGGTGACAAGCGCTGCCCCGGTCATGTCGCTTGTTCCACAATGTGGGACAACGCGGCGTAGGTTCCACGCTGATAGACGGGAAGAGCACGGCGGCCGGCAGCGCCGCGCCCGGTGGCAATCGTGGCCCCTGTCCCCGCCGAGACCGGCACTTGATGCTGGATCAGATAGATCATGATCAGGTCATTGACGGGATCGGCCTGCCACCAGGTGCCGAAGATGCCCGGCCAGGTCATCGAGCCCGGTGCGCCACAGGCATAGGGATTGCCGGTGGAATCCTCGGCGATCGCAAGTCCGAGCCCAAATCCGGAGGTCTGCCACAGCGGCATGCCGGCGAAGGGAATCTGGCGCTGCGCGTCAATCAGCCGGTTGGTGCGCATCAGGTTGACGGTTTCGGGTCGCAACAGCCTGACGCCGTCCAGCTCGCCTCCTCTCAGCAGCATGCGCGAGAACCGATGATAATCGGGCGCGGACGAGATCAACCCGCCGCCGCCCGGCGTATAGGCCGGCGGCTCGTCATACATGACCGGCTCGACCTTCACGAGCCGCCCCGCCGTCTCGTCATATCCGTACAGGCTCGCCAGACGATCTCGCTTGGCGTGCGGCAACCAGAAATCAGTATCGACCATGCCGAGCGGCGTGAAGATGCGCTCCTGCAGCACCGGCCGGAACGGCTTGCCTTCGACCCGGCCGATCAGGAAGCCGAGCACGTCGGTCGAATGACCGTAGTGGAAGCGGTTGCCGGGCTGATACGCCAGCGGCAGCGTGCCAAGCGCAGCGAGCCATTCGTCGGGCGTGGACCGGTTCATCGCGGGATCACCGAGCGCGCGCTCATAGGTTAGCTTGAGCGGGCCTTCCGAGAAGAACGCATAGGCGATGCCCGAACGGTGCGTGAGCAGATCCTCGACGGTGATCGCGCGCCGGGCGGGCACGGTATCGTCGAGCGGGCCGGCGGCGTCACGCAGGACCCGCAGATCGGCCAGCTCTGGAATCCACCGGGAGATCGGGTCCGCCAAGGCGATCCTGCCTTCCTCGACCAGCATCATCGCCGCCACCGAGGTGATCGGCTTGGTCATCGACGCGATCCGGAACAACGTATCCGGGCGCATCGGGCTCTTGGCTTCGACATCGCGCCAGCCGATCGTCTCGGCATGAACGATCTCGCCGCCGCGCGAGGTGAGAGACACGATGCCGGCGAGCTCGCCGCGATCGACGAATGCGGCGAGTTCCGGGCCGATCGCCGCAAGCGCCGCAGGATCGAAGCCGCGACGGCGGCAGACGGCTTCACTGGTCATGAGCGGCGCTCCGATGGACAGGGGTCAGCTTCGGCCACCGGCCTTCGCCGCGGCACCGTGACGGCAAAGCAGAGGCCGCGGGATGACCGGGCGCACAAGCAGCGCCCGATCAGGCCGTGGCCCGGTGAGAAGCTTCAGTCCGCCTTGAAGTCGTCGGTCAGGATCGGCCCCGATATGATCCAGCGCTGACCATCGAATTTCATCATCTGGAATTGCTTGCTGATGCGGTAGTCATCGGGGGTCGTCGTCACCGACATTCCCGGCAGCCCGAGATCGGGAACGAAGCCCTTGATGTTGGTCGCCTGCTTCATGATGTTGGCGCGCGTCAGCTCGTCGCCGCATTGCTTGAGAATGTGGACGAGCAGAGCGGCCGTCGAGTAGCCATAGGTCGCAAAGCCGCTGTTGGCGTCCTCGCCGGGCGCGTATTTCGCCATGAACGCCTTGTAGCGTTTCATGCCCTCGTCGTCGGCCCATTGCGGATCGAGCGGATCCTTGCCGTAGGCGACCGAGATGATGTCCTTGGCATGCTCGAGCCCTGCAGGCACGAGCACCTGACCGACCGCCGTCGCGTTGACCTCCAGGATGTGGACGGGCTTCCAGCCGAGCTCGGCGGCCTTCCTGATCGATTGCGCCGCGAATTTCGGCGTCGACATGTTGTAGAAGAGGTCGGCGCCCGATGCCTTCAGCGTCACCAACTGGGAATCGACCGTCGGGTCGGACAGCTCGTAGGACAGCTCCTTCACGATCATGCCGGCCTTGGCGCCGAGCCCGTCCTTCAGGCCCTTGACGTAGTCTTTGCCGAGGTCGTCGTTCTGATAGAGGATGCCGATCTTCGCGTTCGGATAGGTCTCCAGAATGTATCTTGCGTAGATGTGCGCTTCCGACTGGTAGTTCGGGTTGGCGGAGATCGTCCACGGAAAGTTCTTGGGATCGGTGAAGCGGGACGCTCCGCTTCCCGCCAGAAGCTGCGGAACGCCCTTGCCGTTCAGATATTTCTGGACCGCGGCATTCGGCGGCGTGCCGATGATCTGGAACGTGGTCAGCACCTCGTCGCTTTCGACCAGCTTGCGCACCTGCTCGACGGTCTTCGGCGGGCTATAGGCGTCGTCATACTGGATGAGGTTGATCTTGCGACCGTTGACGCCGCCCTGCTCGTTGATCATGCGGATATAGGCCGCCTCCGCCTTGCCGATGGCACCGAAAGCGGAAGCCGGCCCGCTGAGCGGGTTGGTCTGGCCGATCTTGATCTCGGTGTCGGTCGCGCCGACGTCGTATTTCTTTTCAGCGGATGCCGGGGCTGAAAGGCCCACGCCGAGCATCAGCAGGGCAGCCGCCGTCGACTTGATCCGTGTCATTGTGTCCTCCCGTGAGCGGCTGATCCATGGCCAGCCGATTGTTTTTGATGATGTCCGCGCACGACGAGACTGGCGACGCGCTGCCCGCCGCCCGATCGTCGACCGCCTTCCATCAGGTCTCCGAGACCTACCGTCCGGCCGGCCGCCGGTCAAGTTCATTCATTTAGCACTAAATGAAAATGTTGGAAGCCCGAAGTCCTGCTTGACCGGGCGCGCCCACCCCCTCATCGTCAAAACACCAACGGTGCCGTTCCTGTGTGCGCCGATCAGGGACCACGGAGAGCATGCCAGCAGAGCCGAAACCCGAAGGGCGCCGCACGCGCGCGGAACAGCGCGCGACGACGGTGAAGCTGATCCTCGACACCAGCGAGGAGCTGTTCGCGCAGCTCGGCTATTTCGGCGTGACGATCAAGGATGTGGCGGACAAGATGGGCATCCATCCTGCGCTGATCCATTACTACTTCGAGGGCAAGAGGGCGTTGTTCGATGCCGTGTTCGAACGCCGCATGGAATACGCGGTCACGGTGCGCACGGCCGGGCTGGATGCCTACGAGGCCAAGGTCGGAGATCGTCCGACCGTTGAAGGCGCGCTGCGTGCCTATTATGACGGCGCGTTCGACGTCTACGTCAACGAAGAGGACAACTGGCGACACTTCGGCCGCATCTTCGCGCAGGTCGCCAACGCGCCGGGCTATGGCGTGGAGATGATGGACACCTATCTCGATCCGCTGGTGCTGCGTCTCATCGGGCTGCTGCAGAAGGCGTTGCCCGACGCCAAGCCTGAGGACCTGTTCTGGAGCTTCCAGTTCACCTCCGGCGCCTACTCGCTGATCCTGTCACGGACCGGCCGGATCGACCGCCTGTCCGGCGGCCTGTGCAAGTCCGACGATTTCGCCGCGGTCCGCGAGCGGTTCGTGACCTTCATGGCCGGGGGCTTCAACGCGCTCTACAAGCGGCGGAAGCAGAAGTCGAAATGAGCGCCTCTTGGCGTCTCCTGGCCGTACCATGCAAACAAGCCGGAACGAATGATGACAGCTCCCTATGTCCCGCAAATGGCTCTCTATCGGCAATGGCTGAGGGACAATCGCGGCCTCCACTTCGAGAACTTCGAGCAGATGCGGCAATGGTCCATCCGCGACCTCGACGGATTCTGGCGCAGCATCTGGGACTATCATGACCTGCAGTCGCCGACCGCGTCTTCGACCGTCCTCGGCAAGCGCACGATGCCGGGAGCGGTCTGGTTTCCGGGCGCTTCGGTCAACTACGCCCAGCAGGTCTTTCGTCACGTCGACGCCGCCGATGCGGCGGGCCTGCCTGCGATCATCAGCAGTCACGAGGACGGCAGGCTCACGGAGACGACCTGGCCCGAGCTTCGGCGAAAGGCAGCCGCCCTGGCGCTGCATCTGCGCGAGCAAGGCGTGGCGCCCGGCGACAGGGTCGCCGCCTATCTGCCCAATATACCCGAAGCCATCATCGCGTTTCTCGCTTCGGCGAGCATTGGCGCGATCTGGAGCGTTTGCGCGCCCGACATGGCCGCGCCCGCCGTGATCGACCGGTTCAAGCAGATCGAACCCAAGGTGCTGATCGCCTGCGATGCGGTCACCTATGCCGGCCGCCGGCACGATCGCCGCGGTGTCGTCGAGGAGCTGCGCCGGTCGTTGCCGACACTCGGTCACGTCATCCTGCACAGTGACGATGCCGGCGCGCAGGTGAGCGACGGGGTTCGTCTCTCGGACGTTCTGGCAAGAACAAGCCCTGGCGTCGATGCCTTCGAACCGGAGCGGCTTCCGTTCGATCATCCGCTCTGGATCGTCTATTCGAGCGGCACCACCGGGCTGCCGAAGCCGATCGTGCATGGTCACGGCGGAATCATCATCGTCACACTCGCCCTGCTCGGACTGCACAACGACATCGGCTGCTCGTATCAGCCAAATTCGTTCGGCGAGCGCTATCACTGGTACAGCTCGACCGGCTGGATCATGTGGAACAACCAGGTCGGCGCGCTTCTGAACGGGACCACGTGCTGCATCTTCGACGGCAGCCCCGCCGGACCGAAGGATCGTCCGGACTGGACCACGCTGTGGCGATTCGTGGCGAATTCGAAATCCACCTTCTTCGGTGCGGGCGCGGCGTTCTTCGCGAGCTGCGTCAAGGCGGACATCAACCTGGCCGACGCGGGCGATCTGTCCCATCTGCGTTGCCTCGGGTCCACCGGCTCGCCGCTCAGCGCCGACACGCAGGCCTGGTTCGATCAGCGGTTCGCGGCGCTGTCGCAGGTCAATGGCTGCCGGGCGCAGGCGCAAATGTGGTGGGCCAACATCTCGGGCGGCACCGACTTCGCCGGCGCCTTCATCGGCGGCAATCGCGAATTGCCGCAGGTGCCCGGAACGATGCAGTGCCGCGTCCTCGGCGCAGCGGTCGAGGCCTTCAACGACCAGGGCAAGCCTGTCATCGGCGAGGTCGGAGAGCTCGTCTGCACCGCGCCGATGCCGTCGATGCCGCTGCGGTTCTGGAACGACGCGGGGAATGTGCGCTATCTCGCAAGCTATTTCGACGCCTTCGAGACGCGCGAGGGCGGGCCGGTCTGGCGGCACGGCGACTGGCTCAAGGTCAATCCGGACGGCTCCTGCGTGATCTATGGTCGTAGCGACGCGACCATCAATCGCCACGGGCTGCGCATGGGGACGAGCGAATTGTACTCGGCCATCGAAGCGCTGCCGGAGATCCTCGATTCGCTGGTCGTCGATCTCGAATATCTCGGCCGAGACAGCTACATGCCGCTGTTCGTGGTCCTGCGCGACGGCGTCGCGCTCGATGCAGCGATGAAGCGGAAGATCAACATGGCGGTGGAAAGCAGCCTGTCGCGACGCTTCGTGCCTGACGACATCTTCGCGGTTACCGAGATCCCGCGCACGCTGTCCGGCAAGAAGCAGGAGCTCCCGATCAAGAAGCTCCTGCTCGGGCAGCCCCTCGACAAGGTCATCAACCGCGATGCGATGGCCAATCCCGGTTGCCTCGACTGGTACATCGCGTTCGCCCAGAGCCGTTTGCAGAGCGGCTCGGGTGCGACGTAGCAGACGTGCCCGAACGAGCCGCTAGACCACCATCCGGTCGAAATCGATCGCGACTCGGCTGTCAGGAAAGATCTCCCGCGCCTCGGCGAGGATCTCCTCGTCGGGATAGCGGCCGGAGATGTGGTTCAGGACGAGCTGCCTGACGTTGCTGGACGCCGCGAGGCCGGCGGCCTCCGCGGCCGTCAGGTGGCCGTAGTCGCGAGCCATGGCAGAATCGCGCCGGAGGAAGGTCGCCTCGATCACGAGCATGTCCGCGTCGCGGACGTACTCATGCAGACCCTCGGTCGTTTCCGCATCGCCGACGATGACGAGCTTCTTTGGTCCCTGCGGAGGCCCCAGAACATCCTCAGGATCGATGGTTCGGCCATCCTCCAGCGTGACCGGCCGGCCCTCCGCCAAGGCCTTCCGCACGGGCCCATCGGACACGGCGAGCGCTGCCAGACGCTCTGGCAGCAGATGGCGGCGCGCTCGACTCACAAATTCGAAGCCGAAGCTGTCGGTGTCGCGGTGCCGGACGGGAAAGCAGTTGATCGTAAACTCACCGGCGTCGAGAACCTCCCCGCGCCTGAGCGGTACGAACTCAAGCGGGATTGGCGCGCGGCCCTCGCCCCACAGCCCCGCGAGCATTCGGACCACCACATCGAGCGTGCCGGGGCTGCCGTGGACGCGCATGATGTCAGCGCTCCTGCGCAGCCGCAGGGTGGAAAACAGTCCGGGAATGCCGAGGACATGGTCGAAATGGCCGTGGGTGAGCAGGATCCGATCGAGCCGCCGAAAGCCTGCCCCACCGCGGAGCAGCTGACGCTGGATCCCCTCGCCGCAATCGACGAGAATGCGATCCCGGCCTGCTCGAACGAGAAGGCCGGGATGATTGCGGTCCGCGGACGGAACGCTCGCCGAGGTCCCCAGGAACGTGAGCTCAAACATCACAGCCGGGCCAGGCGAATTTCGGTCGCGGCGGCGTGACCCGTTTTGACAACGGGTCCCGGCTGCGCTGCTTCGTTTCAATCACCGTAGGCCATCCTTTTTTCTGAGCGCTTTTCCCCAGCCGCCGTTTGATGGCCTGACGGGCAGATCTCATCGCAACGCCGCCGTCAAAGGGACGTCGCAGGCAGCGCTCGGGCCGGGCAGACTTCATCGCCACGCTCTGATAGAGCTTGGCGATGCCAAGCTCCGGTCCGGAACAGGATGCCGCGCCGCCGGCCATTCGCAAGATCATCCACATCGACATGGATGCATTCTATGCGTCGGTCGAGCAGCGGGACAATCCCGAGCTGCGCGGCAAACCCGTGGCCGTCGGCGGATCGCGCGAGCGCGGCGTCGTGGCAGCCGCAAGCTACGAGGCTCGGGCGTTCGGCGTGCGCTCGGCCATGCCGTCGGTGACGGCAAAGCGCCAGTGCCCGGACCTGATCTTCGTCAAGCCGCGCTTCGAGGTCTACAAGGCCATCAGCCAGCAGATCCGCGCCATCTTCGCCGAGCACACGCCGATCATCGAACCTCTGTCGCTGGACGAGGCCTATCTGGACGTCACCGAAAACCTGCGAGGCATTCCGCTGGCGCGCGACATCGCGTTGCAGATCCGGGCCAAGATCAAGGCCGAAACCGGACTCAATGCCTCCGCGGGAATCTCCTACAACAAGTTCCTCGCCAAGCTGGCCTCGGACCATCGCAAGCCCAATGGGCAATACGTCATTTCGCCGGAGATGGGTCCGGTCTTCGTGGAGGGGCTGCCGGTCGGCAGGTTTCACGGCATCGGCCCGGCGACCGCTGCGAAATTCAACGCGCTCGGAATTCATACCGGCCTCGACATCCGCAATCAGACCCTGCCCTTCCTCCAGCAGCACTTCGGCAAAGCGGGCAACCACTACTATTGGATCTCGCGCGGAATCGACAATCGCCCGGTCCGAGCCAATCGCATCCGAAAATCCGTCGGCGCCGAAAACACCTTCTCGACGGACCTGACGGAATTCGAGCCGATGTTGGCGGAGCTGCAGCCCCTGATCGACAAGGTCTGGCAGCATTGTGAAACCAGCGGCAACCGAGGCCGGACGGTCACGCTGAAGGTCAAGTTCGCCGACTTCGACATCATGACGCGCAGCAGGTCCGTCGCCCACGCGGTCGGGAGTCGCGAGGATCTGGCCCGGTTGTCCGTTGCTCTCCTGCAGAGCGAGATGCCGTTGCCGAAGCCGGTGCGGCTCCTCGGCGTTTCGCTGTCATCCTTGCAGCAGCAGAATGACGCCGGGGCGGACGCACAGCTGCCCTTGCTGATCTGAGGCGGGCTGGACGGTCCGATCATGCGTCGAGGACGGCGGACGCACGTCGTGCGCAACGTCGTCCATGTCGAGCCGGGCTGGCTCGAGAAGCGCTCCTGCCACGGGCGAAAGACCGGTCGGGGTCCCGGAGTCCTGTTGACCTCTGTAGGGTACCCCCCTATCTTATGGAGATGTCGCACACGATCAAACACAAGTCGAAGCTGCTTGCGCGCGTCCGGCGCATCAAAGGACAGATCGATGCCGTGGAACGGGCGCTGGACGCGGAGCTGGGCTGCGCCGACGTCCTCATGCTGGTGGCGTCGGTCAGGGGCGCCATCGGAGGCCTGACCACCGAGCTGCTGGAGGATCACATCCGCCACCATGTCGTCGATCCGGCGCATGAAAAGGATCCTGAAAAGGCCAAGGGCGCCGCGGACCTCATCGAAGTGGTTCGAACCTATCTGAAATGACACTCGCATGACCGACCTGTCTCACCTTCTGCAACAAGGCAGCGCGAACGCCTGGCTGTTCGTCCCCAGCGCCATCGTTCTGGGTGCGCTGCACGGGCTCGAGCCGGGTCACTCCAAGACCATGATGGCTGCGTTCATCGTCGCGATTCGAGGAACCGTTTTTCAGGCCGTGCTGCTCGGCCTGTCGGCAACCCTCTCCCACACCGCGATCGTGTGGGTGATCGCGCTGGCCGGGCTTCACTTTGGCCAGGAACTCTCCGGGGCGCGGAGCGAAGCCTATCTGCAACTGATCTCGGCCGTCGTCATCATCGGCATCGCCGTGTGGATGGTCTGGCGCACGTGGCAGGATAAGAATGAACATCACGGTCATCATCATCATGACGCGCCGACATCCGTCGTGCTGACCGGACGTACGTTGTTGCTCGAGATCTTCGAAGACGGCGTGCCGCCACGCTGGCGAGTCCGGACCGAGTCCGGCGCGCTCCCTCCGGCCGGCGAACTCCAGCTCACGACCATTCGCGGAGATGGCGACGCGCAGAGCTTCAGCTTCCGCGCCGCAAACGATTACCTGGAGAGCATCGAGGAGATTCCCGAGCCGCACGCGTTCAAGGCACGGCTTGCGCTTGCGGGTGACACTGCCGAGATCCTGTTCGAGGAACACGGGCACGATCACATGGACCTCGGCGATGAGGACGATGCCCACGCACGCGCCCATGCGGACGACATTCGAAAGCGCTTTGCGGGACGCACGGTCACGACCGCGCAGATCGTCGCCTTCGGTCTCACGGGCGGGTTGATCCCCTGCCCCGCCGCCATCACCGTCTTGCTGCTCTGCATCCAATTGAAGCAGTTCGCCCTCGGCTTCATTCTGGTGCTGTGCTTCGGCATCGGTCTGGCGATCACGATGGTCTCGGTTGGCGTCGCGGCGGCCCTTAGCCTGCGGCACGTCGAGCGGCACTGGAGCGGGCTCAGTCGCTTCGCCCACCGTGCGCCCTACGTCTCGGCGGCTCTGATCGTGCTCGTCGGGGTCTATACGGGGTGGCTGGGTCTGCACGAATTCATCACGTGAGGCCCGCGATCCGGGATCCAGCCGGACAGGGAGAGATCAGCGCGTTACCTCCGCGGCGTTCCCGGCCCATCCGGCAGTTGACAGCCGAGCCATCGAGCGCTTTATTTCGCTTACGGGGATGTGCGATCTCCCCGCGAGGCGACATGCCCAAGAATCGCGTCCTGGTCACCAAGGGCGCAACATGTCATCATCATACACCTCGATATCATCCGAAAAATTGTCTCGACTGATCGGCACGGCGACCTCGCCACGGCTCGTCGACGTGCGTGTCGACGAGGATTTCGCCGCCGACCCACGCCTCATCCCCGGCGCCGTCAGGCGCTCCCATCTCGACGTCCAGCAATGGGCACCGAGCTTCACCGGCCAATCGGTTGTCGTGATCTGCCAGAAAGGCAAGAAGCTGAGCGAAGGCACCGCGGCCTGGCTCCGGTGCAGCAACGTCGCAGCCGAGGTCCTCGAGGGCGGGCACGTCGGCTGGACAGAGGCACAACTCCCGACCGTGCCAGCCGACAGAATTCCGAGCAGGGACGACCGCGGCCGCACCGTCTGGGTCACGCGATCACGCCCCAAGATCGACCGCATCGCCTGTCCATGGCTGATCCGTCGCTTCGTCGACCCCGCCGCGGTCTTCCTGTTCGTGACGCCGGCCGAAGTCGAAGCCGTCGCCGAGCGTTTCCAAGCCACTCCCTTCGACATCGAGAATGTCTTCTGGAGCCACCGCGGCGAGCTTTGTACCTTCGACATCATGGTCGAGGAGCTCGGTCTGCGGACACCACCCTTGGAACGACTCGCCACGCTGGTGCGTGCCGCGGATACGGCGCGACTTGATCTCTCGCCCGAGGCTCCTGGCCTCCTTGCCGCTTCACTCGGCCTATCGCGAATGTATGACGACGATCTGGAGCAGCTGAGCGCCGGCCTGCTGCTCTATGATGCCTTCTACCGCTGGTGCCGCGACGCCACGAAGGAGGCGCACAACTGGCCGACCAGCAAGGTGAAGTCATGACGGACGTCGCAGCATCCCGGAAGCCGATCGCGGAGGAGCTCGCCCACGGCATCTCCTTCAATGAGGCGCTTCTCGTCTGGATCCGGGTGGCCGTGCTGAGCTTCGGCGGCCCCGCCGGCCAGATCGCGGTCATGCATCGCATCCTCGTCGAGGAGAAGAACTGGATCTCGGAGAGCCGCTTCCTGCACGCCCTGAACTACTGCATGCTGTTGCCCGGCCCGGAGGCGCAACAGCTTGCGACCTATATCGGCTGGCTGCTGCACCGGACCACGGGCGGCATCGTCGCAGGAACGCTTTTCGTTCTGCCCGGCATCTTCGCCATCATGGGCCTCAGCTACATCTATGCAGCCTATGGCAATGTCGGCGTCGTCGAAGCCTTGTTCTTCGGCCTCAAAGCGGCCGTGCTGGCGATCGTGATCCAGGCCGTCGTCCGCGTCGGCAAGCGTGCGCTGCGCAATCGGATCATGATCGGACTGGCGGCCGCAGCCTTCGTCGCAATCTTCTTCTTCGGGGCGCCGTTTCCGATCATCGTCATTGCCGCCGGAGTCATCGGCTTCGTCGGTGCCCGCCTCGGCCGGCCGGAGTTCGCAGCCCTCGAGCACGGCGGCAAGAGCGCCGGCGCGATCGACAGCATGCTCGGCGAGGCCGTGCCGGATCACGTCCGTCCGAACGCTGCGCGCACGCTGCGCGTGGCGGCCGTCTGGCTCGCGATCTGGCTCGTCCCCGTCTTCGCACTGCTGATCCTGCTCGGGCCGAACGACGTCTTCGGCCAGATCGCGATCTTTTTCAGCAAGATGGCGATGGTGACGTTCGGCGGCGCCTACGCCGTGCTCGCCTACGTCGCGCAGCAGGCCGCGGAGTACTATCACTGGGTTGCTCCGCGCGAGATGCTCGACGGCCTCGGCATGGCGGAAACGACTCCCGGTCCCCTGATCATGGTCGTCCAGTTCGTGGGCTTCATGGCCGCGTTCCGCGGCGCCAGCGGGCTGTCTCCCATGCTCGCCGGCACGCTGGGCGGACTGCTGGCCACGTGGGTGACGTTCGCGCCGTGCTTTCTCTGGATCTTCGTCGGCGCGCCCTACATCGAGGCGTTGCGGGGAAACAAGGCGCTCGGCGGCGCGCTCTCGGCCATCACCGCCGCCGTCGTGGGCGTGATTCTCAATCTGTCGATCTGGTTCGCGCTGCACACCCTCTTCCGCGAGACCTTTCCGATCCAGGGATTTGGACTGTCATTCGACGCGCCCCGGCCGATGAGCATCGACCTGCCGGCCGTTGTCCTGTCGGTTGCGGCCGCTACGGCCATTTTCCGCTTCAACGTGGGAATGCTCGTCGTGCTCGCCGCCTCGTGCATCGCGGGCATCCTGATGCGCTTTGCGGGCGTCATCTGAGAGCACGCTGCGACGGAACATGGGGCAGTGACAGACCAAAAGGAGCGAACGATGAGAAGCACGATCTGGAGTCTGTTGGGCCTCGGCGCCTGCCTCCTCGCACACGGCGCCGGACCGATCGTCTCGACGGCGCGCGCACAGGACACCGATTGGCAGAAGGTCGACGAGACATTGGGCCGGAAACCATCCGTGGCGGGAGACGTCCGCCGGTACGGCTTCCCGCGCACCGATCTCGCGGTGACTCTGGACGGCGTAACCATCAGGCCGGCGCTCGCGCTCGGCGGCTGGGTCGCGTTCAAGCCAGCGCATGGCGGCACCATGATCATGGGCGATCTCGTCCTGCTGGAATCAGAGGTCAATCCGGTAATGGCGAAGATGATCGCCGGCGGGCTCGAAATCAGCGCCGTGCACAACCATCTGCTCCGCGCGAGCCCAGCAACGTTCTACATGCATGTCGCCGGTCACGGCGATCCCGTCAACCTCGCGTCCGCCATCCGCGACGCCCTCGCCGACAGCAAGACACCGTTGACGATTGCGGCGTCGCCGACCACGCCGCCGGCCATCGATCTCGATACGGCACAGCTCGATCAGATCCTGGCGGTCAAAGGACAGGCCAATGGCGGGGTCTATCAGTTCAACGTGCCGCGACGCGATCCAATTGTCGAGGGCGGACTATCCTTGTCTCCCGTCGCGGCGATGGGCGTCGCGACGGGCATCAACTTCCAGCCGACCGGCGCGGGCAAGGCCGCCGTCACCGGTGACTTCGTGCTGAGCGGGGAGGAGGTGAACCCCGTGATCCGGACGCTCCGTGCCCACGGCATCGAGGTCACGGCGCTGCATAGCCACATGCTGGACGAACACCCCCGCCTCTTCTTCATGCACTTCTGGGCGAACGATGATGCGATCAAGCTCGCCAAGGGTTTGCGGGCGGCGCTCGACAAGACGGCAAGCACCAAGAGCTAAGAGCAAAGAGCGAGGAAAGGCGCGGTCCGAGAGTGCGCGGGCCTTGCTCTGCCGGCAGGTGCGGCAACCTGTTGGTCTGGCCCGCCTGCAACGGCCGCGCATGCGTGAGACGCCGATCGGTTGCAAGGCAACGCGCTGCCGGAGTCCATGCGAGCTCCCTCGTGGTGCCGAAGATTAGGGTCGGGGGGCAGATCCCGTCCCTCGACCCACGCGCGATCCTATGGCAAGTCTGGACGACGCCGATGTGGCGCAGCCGGATGTCGTGATGTCGTCGGAGCAGGACTGGACGAGCGCTTTCCCGCCGTTGCGACAACTGCCGGAGGAGATCTTCGCGCAGTTGCGCGAGGCCAGCCTCATTGTCGAGCTTCCGGAAGGCAGCCGGATTTTCGGCCCCGGCCAGGCGCCGGACTCCTTCCTGCTGCTGCTGGACGGGACCATCCGGGTGCAGCAGACGTCCGAGTCCGGCCGCGAGATCGTGCTCTACCGCGTCCAGGCAGGCGAAAGCTGCGCGCTGACCACGGCCTGCCTGATGGGTTACGAGGAATACCAGGCCGAGGGCATCGCGGAGACCCGGATCCGCGCCGTGGCGATCCCGCGCGCGCTGTTCGACCGGCTGATCGCCAGCTCGCGCGAATTCCGTCAGTTCGTCTTCACCGCGTTCAGCCGCCGCGTCACCAATCTCTTCCGCATCATCGAGGAGGTTGCGTTCGAGCGGATCGATGTGCGGCTCGCCCAGAAGCTTCTCGAGCTTGCCGGGGCAAAGCAGCAGATCGTTGCAACGCATCAGGATCTCGCCAACGAGCTCGGCAGCGCACGCGAGGTCATCAGCCGCCAGCTCAATGAATTCGCGCGGCGCGGCTGGTTGCGAATGGCTCGCGGAATCGTCGAGATCACCGACAGACCGGCGCTTGTCCAGCTGGCCCAGCATGATTAGGAACCGGCTCCTCTTGGTGACTTAGTTACATACGCGCGCCGTATCCCGCCCTATCGTCTGCATCATCGCAAGCCAAAGGGGAGCGCGACATGACACAGAACATTGGCAAGATCGACCGGCTGCTCAGGATCATCGTCGGACTGGCGATCCTCAGTCTCACGGTCGTAGGGCCGCAGACCTTGTGGGGCCTTCTGGGCCTGATCCCGCTCGGCACCGCACTGATCGGCTGGTGCCCGCCCTACGCGATGCTCGGCATCAATACCTGCGGAACGAAATCCAGTCCGATGTCTTAGACCGCGCAGGACGACAAACGCGGCGTGGGCGGCGATGCCGCCCCGGAGCCAAATCGTGGAGCAGCAGCCATGTCCTATCCAATCGATCTCCGCGTGCAGCCGAAGGTGGCCGGATTTTTCGATCCTGACACCAGCACGATCAGCTATGTGGTGAAGGACCCGTCATCGCCGTGCTGCGCGATCGTCGATCCCGTCCTCGACATCGACTACGCGGCCGGCCGCATCAGCACCCGTTCCGCCGACATGCTGATCGACTACGTGAAGATCAACGGACTCCGGCCAGAGTGGCTGATCGAAACGCATGCGCATGCCGATCATCTCTCCGCTGCGCCCTACATCCAGGACAAACTCGGCGGCAAGATCGGCATCGGCGAGCATATCCTGACCGTGCAGGAGACCTTCGGCAAGGTCTTCAACGAGGGCACGGAGTTTCGCCGCGACGGCAGCCAATTCGACCGGCTGTTCAAGGATGGCGACACCTATCAGGTGGGACAGATGACGGCCCTCGTGATGCACACGCCCGGTCACACGCCCGCCTGTGCCACGCACGTGATGGGCGATGCAGCTTTCGTCGGCGACACCCTGTTCATGCCCGACGGGGGAACGGCGCGGGCCGACTTTCCAGGCGGCAATGCGCGCACGCTGTTTCGCTCGATCCGGAAGATCCTTGAAACGCTGCCGCGCGAGACCCGGCTGTTCATGTGTCACGACTATGCCCCCAACGGCCGCGCGGTGCGCTGGGAAACGACCGTCGGCGAGGAGCGGCTCCACAACATCCACGCGCGAGACGGGATGACCGAGGACGAGTTCGTTGCGCTTCGCGAGGCCCGCGACAAGACGCTCGGCATGCCGCGCCTGATCATTCCATCGCTTCAGGTCAATATCCGCGCCGGACATCTGCCTCCCGCGGACGCGACGGGAAAGACATTCCTGAAGGTACCGATCAACGTACTTTGAGAACCACTCGCTTTGCTCACGCGATGCCGGCCTGGGCCGCAAGTTCGCGGCGTCACGAAGATGTCAGTTGCCAAGAGCGGCCGGTCTGCGCGACCAGTCCAAGCTGGAGCAGATGATCCAAGATGAGGCATGCTGATTTCGAGATGCCCGCGATGACACGCCGCCTGATGGCGGCGCTGATCGCGCTCGTCTTGAGTCTGGCGCCTCTGCTCGGAACGTTCGAGGTTGCCACGGCAGACACCGGTGCCGGTGCCCCTCAATGGTCCCGAACGACCACGAGCGCGCCCAAGCCGTGCAGGAAGGCCGTCCTTCCGGGCATGGTCAACACCTGTCCGTTTGCCGCGGCTGGTCTGACCGCCGTCCCGGCGAACGACAATCCTGCGGCACAGCCGGTTGCCGCCTCCCGGACGCTGTCCTGGCGCCCCTATGACGAGGCGCTGACGACGCAATGCCACGGGTCCTCGCCCTACCGTCCTCCCTGTCGCCACGCCTGACCGTTCCGTGCTCATCGGCTCACGGGCAGCGTAACGCCGTGACTTGAGCGAACGAATATCCAACATCGATCGCGGGTCACGCGGATCGGCTCGTGGTGCCCGTCTCTAGGCGTGCCTTGCGCCGGATCGCGCGGCGCAACGGCCACCGCAATGTGCGATCAGCGCGCGGGAGATCATCATGTCCATCCGTCATCTTGGCCGGCTCGTATTGCTGCTCGGCCTGCTCCATCTTGCGGCGACGACCGCCGCCGCGGGTCAGTTGCGGCCGCAGGCGAACGTCGACACGCGCCTGCTGGTCGGCGACATCACGCGAGCAGACGACCGCCCGGCCACGGCGTGGGCGGGACTGGATGTCAGGCTGGATGCAGGCTGGCACACCTATTGGCGCTCGCCCGGCGACGCCGGCGCACCACCGCAATTCGACTGGAGCGGCTCGCGCAACGTCGCCGATGTCACCGTCGAATGGCCGGCGCCGAGCCGCTTCAGCGAGCAGGATATCGACACGTTCGGCTATGCCGAGCACGTGCTGTTTCCGTTGCGCGTGCGGCTCGAGGATGGAGCGGCGCCCGCACATCTCACGCTGAAGGCCGTGCTGTTCGTCTGCTCGGTCATCTGCACCCAGCAGGAGGCCGATCTCGAGGCCGACATCCCCGCCGTTTCGCGTCGGCCGAACGATCAGGCGCTGATCGACGAATGGCGGCAGAGCGTCCCGCGGGCGAGTTCGCCCGGACTTTCCATCACGGCGCTGCGCATCGATCGGCAACCAAAGCCGCAACTGCTGCTCGAAGCGCATGCGACGCCGCCACTGCACGCGCCCGACGTCTTCCTTGATGGGGACGACGCCGTGTCCGGCGGCCGTCCCCAGGTGAGCACGATGTCGGACGGCGGCGTACGGATCGCCGTGCCGGTGCAAGGCCTCGATCGGGCCGGTCCGGTGCAACGCCTGCGGGTCACCCTGGTCGATGGCGACCGATCGATAGAAGCCATGCTTCCGGTGGATGTCGATCAAGCTGCTCACGCTTCTGCGGCCAAAGCAGCCACACCGGCACCGCGTCCTTCGGCGGCATCGATCTGGGCCATTCTCGGCGTGGCCCTGCTCGGCGGCTTCATCCTCAACTTCATGCCCTGCGTGTTTCCGGTGCTGTCGCTGAAGCTCGTTTCGCTGGTCGATCACGATCCCGCACACGCGCCCTCGCCGCGTCGGGCATTCCTGGCGACGGCCGCCGGCATCGTCGCCTCGTTCGTGACCCTTGCCATCATCCTGTCCGCGCTCAAGGCCGCGGGCGCCGAAGTCGGCTGGGGCCTGCAGTTTCAGCAGCCGGCTTTCCTCATCGCGATGATCATCGCGCTCGCGGCATTCGGCGCCAACCTGCTCGGCCTGTTCGAGATCAGCCTGCCGTGGTGGATCGCCGGCCGCCTCGGCAACGCTGCGAGCCGCAGGACGATGGCAGGTCATGCCATCAACGGCTTCGTCATGACGCTGCTGGCCACGCCGTGCTCGGCGCCATTCGTCGGCACCGCCGTCGCTTTTGCGCTGTCGCAGGCCGCGCCGCAGATCCTGCTGGTGTTCACCACGCTTGGGCTCGGCATGGCTGCGCCGTATCTGTCTCTCGCCGCGGCGCCGGGCCTTGCCGCACTCTTCCCGCGGCCCGGCCGCTGGATGCTGAAGCTGCGCGCCGTCGCAGCGGCCGCGATGGCGGCGACCGCGCTCTGGCTGCTGATCGTGCTCGCCGACATCAGTGGCCCCCCGACTGCGGTCATCCTCGCCGCTGCGCTGCTCGTCCCTGCGCTGATCACGGCGGCGCTCCGTTTCCCGTTGCGGCGAACGATCGCTGGAGCCAGCCTCGCCATCGCGACAGGTCTGGCGCTGACGGCAGCAACCTACATCAAGGCGCCGGACGGCAGGGACCGGGTGGCCGAGATCGCCTGGCAGCCGCTGGCTCCGGCCGAGATCGCGGCACAGGTGCGTGCCGGCCATACGGTCTTCGTCGACATCGGCGCCAGCTGGTGCGTCACCTGCAAGGTCAACGAGAAGCTCGTGCTCGACAGCACGGCCGTGCGCAGCCGACTCGCGTCGGGTGTCGTTGCCGTCAAGGCGGACTGGACCTCGCCCAGCGACGCGATCGCGACCTATCTCCGATCCTTCGGCCGCTACGGCCTGCCGTTCAACATCGTGTACGGCCCCGGAGCTCCCAACGGCATCCTGCTCCCCGAACTGCTGACGCCGCAGACCGTGCTGGATGCCATCGACACCGCATCGACTATCCCTCATCAGGAGAACGACAAGTCATGACCACGAAGACCTTTGCCGCATCGATCGCCATGCTGCTGCTGTTGACCGCGGCCATCCTGCCGCTCCAGGCTCGCGCCGAGGACGACGACACCGACATTCTGAGCGAAGCGCGCATCCTGCACGATCCCGCCATCCCCGCTGTCGGAAACGCCGATGGCGACATCACGATCGTCGAGTATTTCGACTATCAGTGTCCGTATTGCCGCAAGATCAGCCCGGAGCTCGCCAAGGTGGTTCGCGACGACGGTCACGTCCGTCTCGTCTTCAAGGATTGGCCGATCTTCGGCGGCGCCTCGATCTACGCGGCGCGTCTCACCCTGGCGGCGAGATATCAGGACAAGTTCGCCGAAGCCCATGAGGCGCTGATCTCGCTCAATGAGAAGCTGTCGGAGGCCAAGGTCGATGCGGCGCTCAGCGGCGCCGGAATCGACCTCGCCCGCGCCAAGGCCGACCTCGCGGCCAAGCGCGCCGACATCGACGCCGTGCTTGCGCGCAACCACGAGCAGGCCGCGGGCCTCGGCTTCCGCGGCACGCCGGCCTTCATCATCGGCCATTTCCGCATCCCCGGCGTCCCCAATGCACAGGCCTTCAAGCAGGCCATTGCGGATGCCCGCGCTGCTGCGTCCAGCAAGTGAGCCGGCGCATGACGGGGGCGTCAAGCAGTGGCCCTGCCTGACGCCAACCGCCGAGTTTGGCGCGTCTGCCAAAGCCGCGGCCGACGATCCCGCCAATATTCCCACTGCCCCCAATCGATGCTACCAAACTCGCACCACCGGCCCTATCCATGCCGAGGAAGCATCGATGTTCGACCTCAACCAGCTGCGCTGCTTCGTCACCGTGGCCGAGGAGCTGCATTTCGGCCGCGCCGCGATCCGGCTCAACATGACGCAGCCGCCGCTGTCGCGGCAGATCCAGGTGCTGGAGCACATCATCGATGCGGTGCTGCTCGAGCGCACCAGCCGCTCGGTGAAGCTCACGCCGGCCGGGCGCAGCTTCCTGCCGGAGGCGCGGCGCATCCTGAAGATGGCGGAGAGCGCCGCCCAGGTGGCGCAGCGCATCGCCAGCGGCAAGAGCGGGTCGCTGAAGATCGGCTTCACCGCGGCCGCGGCCTACGGCTTCCTGCCCGACCTCGTCGCCGCCTGCCGAACAGAGCTGCCCGAAGCTGATCTGTCGCTGAAGGAGATGGTCTCGGGCGACCAGATCGAGGCGCTCGCCTCCGGCCAGATCGATGCCGGCCTGCTGCGGCCGCCGATCGCGCGGCCCGAATTCGCCACCCGCCGCGTCGTCGCCGAGCCGCTCTGCGCCGCGCTGCCGCGCCGGCATCGGCTGGCCTCGGCCGAGACCGTGTCGATCCGTGATTTCGACGGCCAGAACTTCATCATGTATTCGCAGACCGAGGCGCGCTATTTCCACGATCTCCTGGTGTCGCAGTTCATGCGCGCAGAGGTGCTGCCGCGCTACGTGCAGCACCTGAGCCAGATCCACTCGATCCTGGCGATGGTGCGCGCCGGCCTCGGGCTTGCGATCGTGCCCGAAGCTGCCTCCAGCCTGAAGATCGCCGATGTCCGGCTGCGGCCGCTGAAGCTGCGCAACCCGACGCCGGCCGAGCTGTTCCTGGTCTGGCGGCGCGATCACGACAATCCGCTGCTGCCGGCACTGGTCGAGCTGGCCGGCAATCTCGCCGTGCAGCAAGCGGAAGATTGATATCTGATCTGCATCAATCGATACCGTCATTGGCTTGGACCGGCATCGAACTTGGTCCTACGACATCGCCCGGGGAATGCGCCGGCGCCTGCCGCGCCCGTTCCCAAGGACATTCGTGAAGGACCCGCGCGATGAGCAAGATGACCCCGACGGAAATGGCTGCGAAGATCGGCAGCGGCCTGCTCTCCTTCCCCGTGACGCCGTTCAAGGCCGACCATTCGTTCGACGAGGCCACCTATCGCGCCAACATGGACTGGCTGTGCGGCTATGAGGTCGCAGGCCTGTTCGCCGCCGGCGGCACGGGCGAGTTCTTCTCGCTCACTCCTGCGGAGGTGCCTGAGGTCGTCGAGGTCGCGGTGCACGAGACCCGCGGCCGGGTGCCCGTGCTGGCGGGTACCGGCTACGGCACCGCGATCGCGCGCGAGATCGCCATTGGCGCCGAGAAGGCCGGCGCCGACGGCCTCCTGCTGCTGCCGCCCTATCTGACCCATGCCGAGCAGGACGGCCTCGCCGCCCACGTCGAGGCGGTCTGCAAGTCGGTGAAGATCGGCGTCATCGTCTACAACCGCGACAACGCCATCCTGCAGCCTGACACTTTGGCGCGGCTGTGCGAGCGCTGCCCGAACCTGGTCGGCTACAAGGACGGCATCGGCGACATCGAGCTGATGACCCGGGTCTACACCAAGATGGGCGACCGCCTGACCTATATCGGTGGCCTGCCGACCGCGGAGACCTTCGCGCTGCCCTATCTCGACATGGGCGTGACGACCTACTCCTCGGCCGTGTTCAACTTCGTACCGGAGTTCGCGACGAACTTCTATGCCGCAGTGCGCAAGCGCGACCACGCCACCATCCAGGCCGGATTGAAGGATTTCATTTTGCCGCTGATCGCGATACGCAACCGCAAGAAGGGCTACGCGGTCTCGATCATCAAGGCCGGCATGAAGGTGATCGGCCGCGATTCCGGTCCTGTCCGCCTGCCGCTGACCGATCTGACCGCGGAGGAGATGGCGGAGCTGACGGCGCTGGTGAAGGCGCTGCCGGGCGCCGTCTCGGCACAGCAGGCGGCGGAGTGATCTTGTTGTCATTCCGGGGCAAGGCCGCAAGGCCTTGAACCCGGAATCTCGGAGTTGATGGATAAGAGGCGCAAGCCAATCTCTGGATTCCGGGTTCAGCCCTGACGGGCTGCCCCGGAATGACGACAACAAAACGAGACGACGACGGAGGAGCACATGAGTTACGCAGCCACCAGCACAGGAATCTCCGGTGCACCGGTCGTCACCGGCATGGAGGTCATTCCGGTCGCCGGCCGTGACAGCATGCTGCTCAATCTCAGCGGCGCGCATGGGCCGTTCTTCACCCGCAACCTCGTCATCCTCACCGACAATGCCGGCCACACCGGCGTCGGCGAGGTGCCCGGCGGAGAGAAGATCCGGCAGACGCTGGAGGATGCCAAGGGCCTGATCGTCGGCCAGAGCATCGGCGCCTGTAACACCATCCTCGCCACCATGCGCACGACTTTCGCGGACCGCGACGCCGGCGGCCGCGGCAAGCAGACGTTCGATCTGCGCGTGATGATCCACGCAGTCACCGCGGTGGAGTCGGCGCTGCTCGACCTGCTCGGCCAGCACCTCGGCCTGCCCGTCGCAGCGCTGCTCGGCGAGGGCCAGCAGCGCACATCGGTCGAGGCGCTCGGCTATCTGTTCTTCGTCGGCGACCGCAGGAAGACGGACCTGCCCTACGCGACCGGCGAAGGCGAGAAGGACGGCTGGTTCACGCTGCGCCACCACGAGGCGATGACGCCCGAGGCCGTGGTGCGGCTGGCCGAGGCCACGCACGACGCCTACGGCTTCGCCGATTTCAAGCTCAAGGGCGGCGTGCTCCAAGGCGAGGCCGAGATCGAGGCGGTGACCGCGATCGCCAGGCGCTTTCCGCAGGCGCGGGTCACGCTCGACCCGAACGGCGCCTGGTCGCTGGACGAGGCGATCCGGCTGTGCAAGGACATGCACGGCATCCTTGCTTATGCTGAGGACCCCTGCGGCGCCGAGGCCGGCTTCTCCGGGCGCGAGATCATGGCCGAGTTCCGCCGCGCGACGGGCTTGCCGACCGCGACCAACATGATCGCCACCGATTGGCGGCAGCTCAGCCATGCGCTGCGGCTCGGCGCGGTCGACATCCCCCTGGCCGATCCCCATTTCTGGACCATGCAGGGCTCGGTCCGCGTCGCCCAGACCTGCAAGGACAATGGCCTGACCTGGGGTTCGCACTCCAACAACCATTTCGATATTTCGCTGGCGATGTTCACCCATGTGGCCGCCGCCGCACCGGGCAAGGTCACCGCGATCGACACCCACTGGATCTGGCAGGACGGCCAGGCGCTAACCAAGGCGCCGCTGCAGATCAGGGGCGGCAGGATTGCCGTGCCCGAGCAACCCGGGCTCGGCATCGAGGTTGACCGCGGCGCCATCGAAAAGGCCAATGCGCTGTACAAGAGCCACGGGCTCGGCGCACGCGACGACGCCGTCGCAATGCAGTATCTGATCCCCGGCTGGACCTTCGACGACAAGCGCCCCTGTCTCGTGCGATGACGGGGGCGATCGGTTAGATTGTCCGAGCAATCGCGCAAAAGTCTGGAGAACAACATGAACGCGATCCTCAAGAATTTCATCGCCGGCGAGTGGGTCGACGGCAGCGGGGTGACCCGCAACATCAACCCGTCCAACACCAACGACGTCGTCGGCGAATATGCCAAGGCCGACCGCGCGCAGACCGAGAAGGCGATCGCCGCCGCCAAGGCCGCTTTTCCGGCGTGGTCGCGCTCGACCCCGCAGGAGCGCTATGACGCGCTCAACAAGATCTCGGCGGAGATCCTGTCGCGCAAGGAAGAGCTCGGCCGCCTCTTGGCGCGCGAGGAAGGCAAGACGCTGCCGGAGGGCATCGGCGAGGTGGCGCGTGCGGGGCAGATCTTTGCGTTCTTTGCCGGCGAGGCGCTGCGCCTGACCGGCGAGAAGGGCGCCTCGGTCCGTCCGGGCCTCGACGTCGAGATCACCCGCGAGGCGGTCGGCGTCGTCGGCATGATCACGCCCTGGAATTTCCCGATCGCGATCCCCGCCTGGAAGATCGCGCCCGCGCTCTGCTACGGCAACACGGTGGTGTTCAAGCCGGCCGAGCTGGTGCCGGGCTCGGCGCATGCGCTCTCCGAGATCATCGCGCGCTCCGGCCTTCCGGCCGGCGTGTTCAACCTCGTCGTCGGCTCCGGCTCGGTGGTCGGCCAGACCCTGCTCGAGCATCCGGACGTCGCCGCGATCTCCTTCACCGGCTCGGTCGGCACGGGGCGCAAGATCGCGCAGACCTGCGTGCTGTCGAACCCGATGAAGAAGTTCCAGCTTGAGATGGGCGGCAAGAACCCGCTCGTCGTGCTCGACGACGCCGACGTCAAGGTCGCGGTCGAGGCCGCCGCCAACGGCTCCTACTTCTCGACCGGCCAGCGCTGCACCGCGTCTTCGCGCCTGATCGTCACCGAGGGCATCCACGACAAATTCGTTGCCGCGCTGACCGAGCGGCTGAAGGGCCTGGTCGTGGATGACGCCGTCAAGCAGGGCACCCATATCGGCCCGGTGGTCGACGGCAATCAGCTCGAGCAGGACCAGCGCTATCTCAAGATCGGCCAGGACGAAGGTGCCAAGCTGACCTGGGGCGGCGAGCTCCTGAACCGCGAGACGCCCGGCTTCTACATGCAGCCGGCGCTGTTCACCGAGGCCACCAACACCATGCGCATCGCCCGCGAGGA
Organism: Bradyrhizobium sp. SZCCHNR1051; assembly: GCF_032489615.1. NCBI lineage: Bacteria > Pseudomonadati > Pseudomonadota > Alphaproteobacteria > Hyphomicrobiales > Nitrobacteraceae > Bradyrhizobium > Bradyrhizobium sp. SZCCHNR1051. The sequence continues at coordinate 110,447 of NZ_JAUEYJ010000017.1, forward strand.
GATCTTCGGGCCGGTTGCCTGCGTGATCCGTGCGAAGAACTACGACGAGGCGCTGGCAATCGCCAATGACACCGAGTTCGGTCTCGCGGCGGGCGTCTGCACCGCCAGCCTCAAATACGCCTCGCACTTCAAGCGCAACAGCGAGGCCGGCATGGTGATGGTCAACCTGCCGACCGCCGGCGTCGACTATCACGTGCCGTTCGGCGGCCGGAAGGGCTCGAGCTACGGCGCCCGCGAGCAGGGCTCCTACGCGCGCGAGTTCTACACGACGGTCAAGACGGCCTACACCTATCCGGTGTGAGACCTCGCCCGTCGTGAGCGCCGTCATGGCGAGGCGCGAAGCGACGAAGCAATCCAGACCTCCTTCTCGACCCTCGATTGCTTCGCTTCGCTCGCAATGACGGAAACCAAGACCTGTAGGGTGGGCAAAGGCGCGAAGCGCCGTGCCCACCGACGGCTCGGAGACGAACGAAAGACGGTGGGCACGCTTCGCTTTGCCCACCCTACGGAGCAGCACGGAGCGAGCATGAACCAGCAGGTCGTCGCCAACCAAGAGCCCCGCATCATCAAGCTCAACGCGCGCGACAACGTCGCGATCGTGGTGAACGATTTCGGCCTGCCTGCCGGCACCAAATTTCCCGATGGCCTGACGCTGAGGAGCTTCGTCCCGCAGGGCCACAAGACCGCGCTGGTCGACATTCCCGAGGGCGGCCCCATCATCCGCTACGGCGAGATCATCGGCACCGCCAAGTCGGCGATCGCGGCCGGCGAATGGGTCGACGAGGCCCGCATCGACATGCCCGAGGCCCCAGCCCTCGACAAGCTGGATATCTCCACCGCCGTGCCAGCGCCGCTGCCGCCGCTCGAAGGCTACACCTTCGAGGGCTTCCGCAATGCCGACGGCTCGGTCGGCACCCGCAACGTGCTGGGCATCTCGACCTCCGTGCAATGCGTCAAGGGCACGCTCGAATATGCGATCAAGCGCATCAAGAGCGAGCTGCTGCCGAAGTACTCCAATGTCGATGACGTCGTCGCGCTGACCCACGCCTATGGCTGCGGTGTCGCGATCACGGCGCCCGATGCCGTGGTGCCGATCCGCACCCTGCAGAACCTGGCGCTGAACCCGAACTTCGGCGGCGAGATCCTGGTCGTCGGCCTCGGCTGCGAGAAGCTCGCGCCGGAACGGCTGCTGCCGGAGGGCACCGAAGACTCGATCGTCCGCATGCAGGACGAGGCCTTCGACGGCTTCGGCGCCATCGTCGACGCCATCATGACCCAGGCCGACCGGCGCCTCGCGCAGCTCAACAAGCGCACGCGCGAGACCTGCCCGGCGTCCGATCTCGTGATCGGCTTGCAATGCGGCGGCAGTGATGCGTTTTCCGGTGTCACCGCCAACCCTGCGGTCGGCTTCGCCGCCGACCTGCTGGTGCGCGCCGGCGCGACCGTGATGTTCTCCGAGGTGACGGAGGTTCGCGACGCCATCCAGCTCTTGACCCGGCGCGCGATCAACGAGGACGTCGGCCGCGCGCTCATCCGCGAGATGGACTGGTACGACTCTTATCTGGCCCGCGGCGGCGCCGACCGCAGCGCCAACACGACGCCGGGCAACAAGAAGGGCGGGCTCGCCAATATCGTCGAGAAATCCCTGGGCTCGATCGTCAAGTCCGGCTCCGGTCCGATCCATGGCGTGCTGGCGCCGGGCGAGAAGGCCAAGCAGAAGGGCATGCTGTTCGCGGCGACACCGGCCTCCGACTTCATCTGCGGCACCCTGCAGCTCGCCTCCGGCATGACGCTCCAGGTGTTCACCACCGGCCGCGGCACGCCCTACGGCCTCGCCGCCGCGCCCGTGATCAAGGTCGCGACCCGCAGCGAGCTGGCGCGGCGCTGGAAGGATCTGATCGACTTCGACGCCGGCCGCATCGCCACCGGCGAGATGACGATCGAGGAGACCGGCTGGGAGCTGTTCAAGCTGATCCTCGACGTTGCGAGCGGCCGCACCAAGCCGTGGTCGGACCGCTGGGGCATCCACAACGATCTGACGCTGTTCAATCCGGCGCCGGTGACCTGAGGGAGCGCTCACCCTGCCATGCCAGTTGCCTCGCTCAAACCTCTCCCCGTCATTGCGAGCGAAGCGAAGCAATCCAGGGTCCCGACCACCATCCTGGATTGCTTCGCTTCGCTCGCAATGACGCGTATGTTGAAGCAACGAGCCTAGACAACGAAGGCCGGGAGGAAGAGCCAGATGTCCAGCTTCAGCCGCTTCGCCGCGCTTGCCGTCACCGCCCTCCTCCTCTCCGCCGCCCCCTCTCGCGCCGAAGACTCCATCCCCGGCGCTCCCCGCGAGCTGCTCGAGGACATCGCGACCGGCAGCCGCGTGCTCGCCGATCTCGGCGTCGTCGATGCCTTCGGCCATGTCAGTGCGCGGCATCCCACCAATCCGCGCCACTTCCTGATGGCGCGCTCGATCGCGCCGGCGCAGGTCACGGCCAATGACATCATGGAGTTCGACGAGAACGGCGAACCGGTCGATGCGAAGAACCGCGCCGTCTTCCTCGAACGCTTCATCCATGCCGAGATCTACAAGGCCCGCCCGGACGTCAACGCGGTGGTACACACGCATTCGCCCGGCGTCGTCCCCTTCAGCGTCAGCCGTACACCCTTGAAGCCGCTCTATCACAATGCGGCCTTTCTCGGCGACGGCGCCCCGGTGTGGGACATCGGCAAGGAGTTCGGCGCGACCGACATGCTGGTGCGCAACAACGCCATCGGCAGGTCGCTCGCATCCGCGCTCGGCGACAAGTCCGTGGTGCTGATGCGCGGCCATGGTGACGTCACCGTCGGTCCTGCAGTCCAGGCCGCCGTGTTCCGCGCCTACTACACCGACGTCAATGCGAAGCTCCAGGCCCAGGCTCTCGGGCTCGGCGCCGAGGTCGCCTATCTCAGTGCCGACGAGGCCACCAAGGCCGATGCCGTCAACATGGTGATCATGGACCGTGCCTGGACGCTGTGGCGGCAGAGGATACAGATTGGCAAATAGCGTCCGGCGATCACCGACCTCATTTTGCCGCAAAGTTGACACATCCATTGATCGAGTTCTAATTCGCTGATTTTCCCATCGGGCCTGACGCCGCGGATGTCCCTGCATTTTTCTCGTATTGTCGCCGTCGCGCTCGGCCTCTGCCTCGGCTCGTCCTGTCTGGCCCAGGCGCCGATGACGGCTGCCAGCACGTCTGAGAACAAGCCCGACATCGATCTCTATGCACTGATGTCCGGCACCTGCCGGTCCGCGAAGGTCGATGGCCGCGAATTTTCGTGCAGGACGGTGGCGTTCTTTCACAGCGAGAAGGGGCGCGCTCATTTCACCGTCGCGCTCGACGATCCGGCCGACGAGAGCCACATCATCGCGTTCTCCGGCATCAATGGCCGCAGGTCGATTCAGAACGTCTACGAGCTGCCGATCGACCGCATGCTGCTGAATTCCAAGCATCGCCCGAAGGTCGATGGCATCCCGGTGCCGGCGACGAAGAGCTCGGCCGGCGTGTGCCGTCAGGTCGGCAATTTCGCGATGCTCAAGGTCACGAGCGTGACCTGCTCCGCCAAGGACGACAGCGGCCGCGCCTATGAGCTGCAGTTCGTCTCCGACGGCACGCCCATCACCTTGCGCCGGGTGCGCCAGACGATGACGAACGCCGAGCACAATCCCTATGAATGAACGCGCCGCGGGTGCGACAATGCCTATCCGGGCTGCTTGACGCGCATCTGTTCCAAACCACATCTCGCACAGCCACGAACATGAGGGCGCATTCTCGCGGCAGATGATGCCCGAGGCTTGCGATCCGTCTCGCCCTCAGAAGTGCAAAGGGCGCAAGGAATGCCGGGTGAAGGCCCCACCCATGGCCCGCCTGCGAAAAAAATGCAGGCGGCAGGTACCACAGGCAAAGCCGGTTCAACCCGGCATTCCCTGCGCGATGGTCTTCACGGTAGAGTCGAGGAAGGGCGCGGTGGCTTGGGCCATTCGGCAACGCCCCGTTTCCCTTCCCCGCTCATCGAACCGGACGTGCGCGTTTCGCGCATCCGGCTCCCGGGCAAGCTCTCATGCCTTCGCCCACGGCAGGTTACGCGTCGACTTCGGCAGCCGTACCAGCCCCAACGTCTCGTAGAGGTACCGGTCGGGGAAGCGATTGTACCCCTGGCCTTGAACCCGATGCTTTTCGCATAACCACTGGCGCAGCCGATGGATGGCATGGGCATCGACCGCCCTGTAGGCCGGTGAGACCGGCCCGAGACGGAAGTAGTTCGCCCATCCGGTGAGCTTGGCATTGAGCCGCTTCACCACCTTCTCGGTTGATAACAACGTCCTGTGCCGGCCCGTCTCGTTCCTGATCGCATCGCAGATTCGCTTGATGCTCTTCTTCGATGGCTTCGAGTTGAGGTGGGCCTTCCCGGTCTTGTGGGAGTAGCACCGTCCGAACGTGTAGCCCAGGAAGTCGAACCGCTCTTCCGGCAGGTGGCAGATTCGTGTCTTGTCCTCGTTGACCGCCAGTTGCAGTTTCTTGATGACCTCTCGCATCGTCTGCATGGCGATGTCGGCCGTACCCTTGCAGCAGATCACCAAGTCGTCGGCATAGTTGACCATGACGGCCTTCAGCCGCCGCCGCGCGCCCGATTGTCTCCACCACAACACCAGCCGTCGCATGTACAGGTTCGCCAGCAGCGGGGAGATCGGAGAGCCCTGCGGGATGCCGCGGTGCTCGTCCCGATTCCACGTGGTCCGACGCTTGCGCCCGCGATCGTCCGTCTCCTCGACCGGCGCCTCGATCCACATCTTGATCAGATGCAGCATGTGCCGGTCGGAGATCCGGCGCGCCACTGATTTCATCAGCGGTCCGTGCGGTATCTCGTCGAAGTAGCCACGCAGGTCCGCGTCGACGACGGCCGTGTACCCCAGATTGAGCAGGCGGTTCACGGTCTCCACCGCGTCCAGCGCAGTCTTGCCGGCGCGGTACGCATATTGCTCGGGCTCCAGATCGGCTTCGAAGATGGGCTCGAGCACCAGCATCGCCGCCGTCTGAACCACCCGGTCGCGTATCGTCGCGATCCCCAGAGGTCGCATTTTCTTGCTGTTCGGCTTCGGAATGTAGACCCGTCTGACCGCTTGCGGCCGATACGTCTTGTTCCTGAGCTCTTCCGCCAGTTCTCCGAGCCACGGATTCCAGCCATTGTCGACATCCGGGTTCTTGTGATCCGCGGACGACGCACCTTGGCCTCCATACGCCTCGATGGCCTCGAACGTCTGACCGTCCACACCAGCCGCGCCGCCATTGGCTTTGCATCTGGCATAGGCGAAGCTCAGAACATCCGCCCGAGACACCTTGTCGTACAGAAGATAGAACCTGAACCCGGGTTCTGCCTTCGCTTTCGCATGTAACGCAGTCTGCAGCTTCCGGACACTTGGTGGAGTTTCGAGGTGACCCAATCTCCCCTCCCGCGCCACTTTCTACATTGGCCTGAACGAGGGCTCCTTCCCTCCACCGGCATTACCCGGCTTCCCCGGTACTACGAGCCCATCCGACTCCCCGCCGCGCCCGGCCTGACCTTCACAGGCCTCCGGTTGGTCTCTCGCTCGACCGCGCGATGGGGTCTCCCGTGTTGCTTCGGTTCTCGTTGTGGACGTGCCGTCGTCACTACCCCGGTGGAGCCGCTGGGTGCGCGTGTCGCTCTCTTCCCCAGCGATGTCAGCTTTCCCTGTAATAAGGCCAGGTCAGCCTCCACATCGAGCTTTTCGAGGCCTGCTCAACGTTCACTCGTGTTACAGCCCGCCCACTCGCCAAGTCACCTCGTGACCCTCTCCACCGGAGGCTTCAGCCGGGTCGTTACCTCGCCGACTGCTCCGATTGCTACCGGCTGGAACGACATTTGCCGGAAGGGACTTTCACCCTCTCAAGAACCGCGCCTTTCCACGGCGCACGTTATAGGCGCTCTCCCCGGGGATCGGCTGTCTTGCCCCCGTCGCCGGCGGATCATCATCACCGCCGCCTTCGCATCAGCACCGCGATGCCAGGACCACACCATTTCGCCGTCGCATCGCTCCGTTCGTCGGCCCGGCTGTGACACCCGGCTGCAGAGCAACGCGCCCATCGCATCTTCCGGCTCGACGCTCGTGACGATCGCGAAACGTCCCTCTTCAGCGAGCCGGGATGCGCGGAAATGTGGAGGTGATTTGCCCGACGAGGCTGGGCAAGAATCCGAATTAGGGGGGTGAGAGGGCTCGGCGCGGTGCAATTTCGAGCCATGACTGCATCATGGTCCAGAATCGGATCAGGGCAAGCGAAACCGCCTCCGATGCGCCCCTCGCTTCGCCGGAAGTGGCATGTAGAGCTGCAAGAGCCCATTCGGCGATGCGGGCGAGGAAGTCGTCGAAGCCGAGAATGTTGAGGGCGCGGGTGAGATTGTAGCAGAGCGCCATGAGGCTCCATTCCCCGCGAACCTTGTCGAAGCCGCGGACAAGGAAGTGCTGATAGCCGGCGCGGCACTTGAGCGTGCCGAACGGGTGCTCGACGATGGCCGAGCGGCGGCGCATCAATTGGCCGGCCTGTTCGCTCGCCATCCTCTGGCGGTGACGATCCAGCACCTCTTCGTGCTCCCATCGAGAGACGCGGCGGCTTTTTTCCTTCGCAGAGAGACAAGACGCCTTGAGGGGGCAGATGCCGCAAGTCGCCACGGAGGCCAGGTAGCGGCGTTCCATCCTGCCGCTCGTATTCTTCCAGAGCTTCTTTGTTGGATGCAGCGCTTGGTCTGCGGGACACTGGTAGGTGTCGGTCGCGGAATTGTAGGTGAAGTCACCTCGCGTGAAGCGACCGTGCTTCTTGCCATTGCCGTGATGCAGCGGGACATAGGCGGTGACGCCGTCATCCTCGCAAGCCTTGATATCCTCGCTGTTGTAATAGCCGACATCTGCCAGTATCTGCAGCGCCTCGACCTGGAGGCCCTCCTTGGCCGCCTTCGCCATCATATGAAGGTGTCCTGTATCGCTGCGATTGACGACCTCGCTGGCGATGATCAGCTTATGCTTGTCGTCGACGACGCTCTGGACATTGTAGCCTGCGATCGTCTGGTCGCCCTTGCTCAGCAGTCGCGCATCGGAATCGGTCTTCGACACCTGTCCCTTGTCGCCCTTGTCCAGGTTCTCCAGATCGGACTGTGCGCGTTCACGCCTGGCCATCAGCTCCTTGATCTTGTCCCCGACATCGCCGCCATCCTTGTTGCCATCCTTGCCGTCGTCGGGCTGCTTGGCTTCCGCCGCGTCGTTGGTGTCGAGAGACTTGCCGTACGCCTCAATCTCCTCATCGAGCTTGGCGATCTGTTTGGCGAGCTTCCCGCGCGTGAAGATGCTGTCCTTGCTGGCATTGCCGTGGAACAGCGCGCCGTCGACCGCGACCAGGGTCCCGCCGATCAACCCGATCTCCTGCAGCAACAGGACGAAGCTACGGTTCGCCGCCTTCAAGGCAGCCCAGTTCTCCTTGCGGAAGTTCGCAATCGTCCGATAGCCGGGCTTCAGGTTCCTCAACAACCAGATCAGCTCCAGATTGCGGCCGGCTTCACGCTCGAGCCGGCGCGACGATCTGATCTGGTTCAGATAACCATAGAGATAAAGCTTCAGCAGGTCCGCCGGATCGTACGGCGGCTGCCCGACACCCGATCCCCTCCGCTTGGCGTGGCGGAAGCCAAGCTTGGCCAGATCGAGAGCGTTGACGTAGCTGTCAATCGCACGAACCGGATTGTCCGGCCCGACATAATCCTCAATCCGAGGCGGAAGCAGGCTCTTTTGATCGCGGCTCTCGCCGCTCTTGAACGGCCGATTCGTCATGCCCCCAAATCTTACCGTGAACACTGAGTTCTTGCCCAGCCTCGTCGTGCCGGCTCGGCCACACCCGCAGCATCGATGACGCTCAGCGCGGGCGCGCGGCCGCGCCCAGGATGTCCTGTGTGGCGCGCCCGAGCCGCCTCGCGGCATCGGCGAGATCCTTCGCTGCAAAGCCCGAATAGCCCAGGATGAAACCGTCGGGCCCGCGCTGCACGATCCGCGCATCCGACAACAGCCGGCATTCGATGCCGGCCCGGTCGCGGATCAGTTTCGCTGCGCCCTTCGGCGCTGCGGGCGGCAAGGTCGCCAGCAGATGCAACCCTTGCGACGGCGCGGCCAGTTGCAGGCTCCCCTTGCCATGCCTGGCGAGCGCCTCGGCGACGACATCGCGCGCCTGGCGGTAGCGCGGGCGCATCCGCCGCATGTGGGCTGCGAGCACGCCGTCGGCCATCAGGTCGGCCAGAGCGTCCTGCATGAAGGCCGGCGGAAACCGGTCCTGCGCCGCGCGCGCTGCGACGACCCGCCCGACCAGCGCCGGCGGCACCACGAGGTAGCCGAGCCGCAGTCCCGCGAGCAGCGTCTTGCCGAAGGTGCCGAGATAGATCACGCGCTCACCGCCGATTCCGGCCAGCGCCGTCAGCGGCGGGCCGGCAAAGCGGTATTCGCTGTCGTAGTCGTCCTCGAAGATGTAGGCGTCCGCCCTGCGCGCCCAGTCGAGCAGCGCGATGCGCCGCGCCATGCTCATCGCAACGCCGGTCGGAAACTGATGCGATGGCGTCACGTAGGCGGCCTTGGCCGCCGTGTACGCCGCCTCGCCCGAGCTCACCATGATGCCTTCATCATCGACGGGCACCGGGACCAGCTTCGCGCCGGTCGTGCTCAACGTATGGCGCGAGGCGACATAGCCGGGATCCTCGAACCAGACGGGATCGCCCGGCGCAAGCAACGCGTCGATGCACAGCCGCAGGCCATGCTGGGTGCCGCTCACGATCAGGATGCAGCTTGGGTCGCAGCGTACGCCGCGATTGGCGGCAAGGTAGTGCGCGACCTGGGTGCGCAGATGCAGGCTGCCGCGCGGATCGCCATAGCCGAGCTCGTCGGGCGCGGCGTGGGCGATGCGGCGCCGGCTGGCTGCGGCGAGTCGCCTCAAGAGCGCGGGATCGACCAGCGTGTAGCCGAGCGCGAACGGCCGGCGCGGCGGAATGCGAACATCCAGCTCGGCGACCGGCGCGGCGACCTGCGGTGCGGGCAGCCGGGCGGCGACATAGGTGCCGGCGCCGTGGCGCGCCTCGACCAGGCCATCCGACAGCAGCGCCTCATAGGCTGTGACGATCGCGTTGCGGCGGACGCCGAGCTGCTCGGCAAGCCCTCGCGTCGAAGGCAGACGAAGGCCGGGCAGGAGCAGGCCATCGACGATGCCGGTCCGCAGCGCACCGTGCACCTGCTGCGACTGGCTGCGGATGGTGCGGTCGAGGTGGATCGGCAGCGCCAGCACGTCGTCGCGGCGCCGCGAAGTGGTTGCTTGCTTTCGCATCGAAGTGGAACTCCCGGCAACCACTTTGCCATGGCATGACGTCGGCGGAAACAGGAGACTGACGATGTCCGAGCAACAGATGCCGAGCTATCCCGTCGACGACACCAACCGGGTCAAGCGGCGGCATCAGCGCGCCCATTACGATCATGCGACCGTCCATGCCCTGCTCGACTCCGCAACGCTGTGCCACGTCTCCTATGTCATCGACGGCCAGCCCTATTGCACGCCGACGCTGTATTGGCGCGAGGGAACGACGCTGTATTGGCATGGATCGAGCGCCAGCCGCATGCTGCGCAGCCTGTCCGAGGGACAGCCGGCCTGTCTCACCGTCACCCATCTCGACGGCCTGGTGCTGGCACGCAGCGCCTTCCACCACTCCGCCGACTATCGCTCGGTGATGGCGTTCGGTCATGCCAAGCTGATCGAGGATCAGGCCGAGAAGGCGCGCGCGCTGGTGATGATGGTCGATCGCCTGTTTCCCGGCCGCACTGCAAGCCTGCGCCCGACCACGGAGCAGGAGCTCAAGGCTACGTCAGTCGTGACCATGGAGATCGAAAAGGCATCGGCAAAGATCCGAGCGGCCGGCGTGATCGATGATGACGAGGATTATGCGCTGCCGATCTACGCCGAGCGCATTCCGGTGCACACCCTGATCGGGCCGCCGGAGCCCGATGGCCGCTTGCTGCGGGGCGTCACCCGTCCCGCGACGCTGGCAGGTTTCAGCGCTGGACGGCGGCTCGATGAGACGCTGACGGAGGCCTATGCGACGAGCTATCCGGCGCCCTAGTTCACGCGCGGCAATGTAGGGTGGGCAAAGGCGCGCCCGCTCGTTGCTTTTGCGACGTGCTGCCTGACCGCGCCGTGCCCACCATTTCACCGCGACGCGTGGCGGGTACGGTGGGCACGTCGCTTCGCACGATGCTTTGCATCGCGCGGAGCGCCTTTGCCCACCCTACGACTCTTCTCACCGCTCGATCATCCTGTTCCAGCGCGTATTCCACTCCGGCCTCTTGGCGTTGATGACGTCCCAGTCAAGCGTGACGGCGCTCTTCATGAAGACGTGGAAGGTCGCGAGCTTCTGCTCGGCTACCGGAGTCGTGGCTTTCGCGGTGGTGTTGGACGGCACGATGTTGCCGGCCGCCAGCGCCTTTGCCTGCGCTTCCGGCGACAGCAGATAGGCGGCGAGCTTCTGCGCCAGCTCGGCTTCGGAGTTGTTGGCGATGACGCATTCGGCGACCATCAGCACGACCGAGCCTTCCTTCGGCTGGGCATACTCCACCGGAATGCCCTTCTCCTTCAATGTCGACACCGCGGTCGGCGTGAGCGGGAAGATCGCGGCCTCGCCGGTCTGCACCATCTCGGAGATCTTGGCCGAGTTCGGGATGTATTCGAGCACGTTCTTGCCGATCGTGTCGGGAAACGCCTTGAAGCCAGGCTCGACATTGGCCTCGTTGCCGCCCTTGATGCGGTTGAACATCAGGAAGGCGTGCAGGCCGAAGGTCGAGACCGAGGCCGATTGGAACACGACCTTGTCCTTGTATTTGGCATCGGCCAGATCGAGCCAGGAGGTCGGCGCCGCCCAGCCCTTCTCGTCGAACAGCTTCTTGTTGTAGGCAAGGCCAGTCATGCCGATGTCGATGCCGGCGGCGATGTCGTCCTTGAGCCGTGCGAACGGCTCGAGCTGCGCCAAGCCATCGCTCGGCTTCAGCTTCTCGCACAGCCCGAGACCGGCGGCGCGGATCATCACGCCGTCGTCGAGAAACATCACATGCATCTGCGGCCTGTCCTTGGCCGCGATTGCCTTGGCGAGGATCTCCGAGGAGGTGCCGGGCACGACGACGATCTTGACGTCGTTGGCCTTCTCGAACTCCGGGAACACCGCCTGCGTGTAGGTGCGCTCGAAATTGCCGCCGTTCATGCCGACATAGAGCGTCTTGGTTTCGGCGTACGCGGAGGCGGTTGCAAGCACGAGCGCGAGGGCTGAGCCGAGCGCGGCGCGAGCATCGATCATGGCGAGGTCTCCTTCGATCCTGTCGTCATTGCTGCTTGAGATGCATCGCCCGGCTGCGATGCGGGTGAGAAACGGGTGATGGCGAAAGGGGCGATCGGCGTCGAGGTCTCGCCGTCGCGCACCAGCTCGGCCAGCACCTCGCCGGCCCCCGGTGCGATCTGGAAGCCGGCGCCAGAGAAGCCGAAGGCGTGGATCAGTCCCGGCGTCGTGGCGCTCGGGCCGATCACCGGGTTGCGGTCGGGCATCGTCGCCTCGGTGCCGCTCCAGAACCGGATCGCCTGGGCATGGCGGAGCGGACCAAACAGCGCGCTGGCGCGCTGCATGATCGCAAGCACGCCGTCACTGCGCGGGCGCGAGTAGTCGGGATCGTCGAGTGGCGCAGCGCGCTCGCCGCCGACCACGACATTGCCGCGCGCCACCTGCCGCGCATAGATGCCGCCGCCTTCGATGCCGATATTGACGCCGAGAAATGGATCAAGCGGCTCGGTCACGATCATCGATGGATAGGTGCGCTCCAGCGGCACCGGCTCGTCGAACGCGCGCGCCAAGCCGTCGGCCCAGGCGCCGGCGCTGTTGATGACCGTACGCGTCTTGATGGTAACGTCGCCGGCCTCGACCACGAAGCCCTCGAACGTCCTGGTGGCGCCCGTGACCTCCGTGTTCTCCAGAACCTCGGCGCCGGCGCGACGCGCCGCTGCGGCGAAGGCGGTGGCGACCAGCCGGGGATTGGCGTGGCCGTCGCCGGGGCAGAACGAGCCGCCGACGACGCCGCCCGCGATGCCGAAGCGCTCGCGCAGTCGATTGTGGCCGATCAGCTCGAGAGCGAGCCCGAACGGCGCGACCTCGGCGGCGTAGCGCTCCAGGCTCGCCATGTCCGCAGGCGTCCGCGCGAGCTTGAGATGGCCCGAGCGCAGGAACTCGCCGTCGATGCCGATCAGCGCCTTCAGCTGCGGCCAGATCGCATGCGCGCGCTGCGACAGCGGCAGTTGCTCGGGCGGGCGGCCCTGGCGGCGCACGCCGCCATAGTTCACGCCGCTCGCCTGCGCGCCACAGAAGCCCTTGTCGAGCAGCGTGACGGAGAAGCCCATGGCGCGCAGCGCCAGCGCGGCGGAGCTGCCGACCAGCCCGCCGCCGACGATCGCGACATCGCAGTCAATGCGCCGGGTCATGCTGCCTCTCGTCGAGGGAAAGGCTGGCGGCCACCGGGATCGGCTTGATCGGCGCCTGCGCGCGCAGCCGGCCGACGGCGCCGATGTCGCGGCGCGTCTGCGCAGCCAAGAGCTCCGCGGCGGCCGCGCCGCACATGCGGCCCTGGCAGCGGCCCATGCCGATGCGCGTCACCGCCTTCAGACGATTGATCTCGGTGAGCGAGAAATCCCTGATCGCGCGCCGCGCCTCGCCGGCATCGATCTCCTCGCAGCGGCACAGCAGCGTGTCATCGGCGATGTCGCCCGCCCAATGCGATGGATAGGGAAAGGCGGCTTCGAGCACGTCGCGCAGCCGGTCGATCCTCGCAAGCGCATATTCGAGGGCGGCGGCGCGCATGGAATCATGCGGCTGGCCGCGATCCTCCAACAATGCCAGCGCGGCACGCTCGCCGGCGGCTTCAGCGGCATCGGCGCCGGCAATGCCGGCGCCGTCGCCGGCGAGGTACACGCCCGCGACGCTGCTGCGGCCACTGACGTCGCGAACCGGACGATGCGCGCGGTCGCGCGCATCGAAGCGAAAGGCGCAGCCGGCGAGATCAGCAGCCTGAGTCTCCGAGCGCAGACCGAGGCCGTAGCCGACGCCGTCGCAGGTGATCGCGTGTTCGCGCCCACCGGCCCGATAGACGATGCGCGCCACCCTGCCCTCGCCCTCGATCCGGAGCCGGGAGACGCCGAACCGCACGCAAGTGCCGCGCAGCGTCAACTCCACCGCCATGCGCAACCCACGCAGCACGATGCCCGGCGCGAGCGGCAATGCGCGCAGCAGATTGAGCTTCGCAGACAAGGGCGCCGCGTCGAGCACGGCAGCGACATCGACGCCGGCCTTCATGTATTGCCAGGCAACCAGATAGAGCAGCGGGCCGGAGCCGGCGAACACCACGCGTCGGCCGATCGCGCAGCCCTGCGCCTTGAGCGCGATCTGCGCGCCGCCGAGCGTGAACACGCCCGGCAGGGTCCAGCCGGGGATCGGCAGTACGCGATCGGTCGCGCCGGTCGCGAGGATGAGCCCGTCATAGCTGCCCCGTTGGCTGATACCCCCACGCAAGATGTCGGCCGCGCCGTCGCGCAGATTCCACAGCAGCGTATTTGGCTGATAGTCGATTGCAGTACGGAGCGCCGCAAAGTCGTGATGCAGCCGCGCGGCCTTCGGAGCCTCCGAGCCGTAGCGCGCGCGGTTATCGCGGCCGTCGGGGCTCAGCGGCTGGCGATAGATCTGGCCGCCACAGGCGTGGCCCTCGTCGATCACGACCGGCCGCAGGCCGGCGGCGACGAATGTCATCGCGGCGCGGATGCCGGCCGGACCGGCGCCGACGATCAGGGGCGGCGCGCGCTCAGCCATGGCTGCGTCCCCGCTGCGTGACGATGTGCATGCCCGCGGTGAGCGGCGTCGTGCAGGCGCGCAGCCGCTCGCCGCTTGCGAGCTGCACCCAGCAGTCCTGGCAGGCGCCCATCTGGCAGAAGCCGGCGCGCGGCGCGGCGGAGAACTCGCTGTGGCGCAGCCATTCGACGTGACAGAGCACCGCCGTCAGAACGGTGTCGCCGGCGCGGCCGTCGTAGGGCACGCCATCGATCGTGAAGGAGATGACGGCGCTGTCGGTGCGGACCAGGCGATGCAGCAGCGGCATGGTGTCAGCCCTGCCCGACGAGGATCTTGTCGAGACCGAAGATGCGGTCGAGCAGCAGCATCGCCGCCGCCGTCACCGCGATCATCAGTGCCGATACCGCCGCCATCATCGGATCGATGGACTCGGTCGCGTACATGTACATGCGCACCGGCAGGGTGACGGTGGCGGGCGAGGTGATGAAGATCGACATCGTGAGCTCATCGAAGGAGTTGATGAAGGCGAGCAGCCAGCCGCCGGTGATGCCGGGCAGGATCATCGGCACGGTGATGCGGCGAAATACGATCCAGCGCGAGGCGCCCAAGGTCACGGCCGCCTGCTCGGCGCTGCGGTCGAGGCCGGACAGTGCCGCCAGCACCAGCCGGAGCACATAGGGCGTGACCACGACGATGTGGCCTGCGGTGAGCCAGAGCAGGCTGCCGGTGGCACCGACGAGCGCGAACAATCTGAGCAGCGCCACGCCGAGCACGAGATGCGGGATCATCAAGGGCGACAGGAACAGCGCGTTCAGCGCCGCGCGGCCGCGGAACTCGTAACGATCGAGCGCGAGGCCGGCGGCGACCGCGAGCACGACCGCGATCGTCGCGGCTGTCGCTGCGACCCACAGGCTGTTGAGAAAGGAGGCAACGAAATCCGGATGCGCGAACACGGCCGCGAACCAGCGCAGTGAAAATTGCGTGGTCGGCAGGGTGAGTGTGTTCGCCGGCGTGAAGGCGACGAGGCAGATCACGATGAGCGGCGCCAGAACGAAGCCGACGACGAGCGCGTGAAAGACAAGCGCTATGGGACCATTGTGGCGCATGCCGCTCACCCCAGCGTCCGCCTGGCGCGCGCCTCGACCAAGCGCTGGTAGACAAGCATGATGACGAGATTGATGACGAGCACCAGGATCGCGATGGCCGCGCCGAGCGGCCAGTTCAGCTCGTGCATGTATTCGTCATAGACCAGCGTCGCCGCCATCTTCAGCCGACGGCCGCCGAGCAGCGCGGGGATTGCGAACGCGGACGCTGATAGTCCGAACACGACGAGGCACCCCGACAGCAGGCCCATCGTCACCTGTGGCAACACCACCCGGCGCAGCGCGGTGAAGCGCGAGGCGCCGAGCGTCCAGGCGGCGGCCTCGACCATCGGATCGAGCTTCTGCAGCGAGGTCCAGACCGGAATCACCATGAAGGGCAGCATCACATGCACGAGCGCGATGACGATGGCCGTCTCGGTGTAGAGGATCCTGACGGTGCCGAGGCCAACCGCGCGGAAAGCCTCGTTCACGAGGCCGGTGGGGCCGAGCAGCATGCTCCAGCCGAAGGCACGCACCACGACCGAGACCAGCAGCGGGCCGATGATCGCGAGCAGGAACGCCGAGCGCCAGGGCTCGCGCATGCGCGCCAGGATGTAGGCCTCGGGCGCGCCGATCGCTGCGCAGACCAAGGTCGTCAGCGCCGCAAGCCGCAGGGTGCGCCAGAAGATATTGAGGAAGTAGCTGTCGGAGAGGATGGCGATGTAGTGCGTCAGCGTGGTCTCGTCCTTGACGCCGGTCGCGGCGTCATAGACGTGGAACGACAGGATCAGCGTGAGCGCCAGAGGCACGACGACCAATGCGGCGAACAGCAGCGCGCCCGGCGCCGCCAACAACCATGGTGTCGCACTGGCGCGCCCGCTGCTCATGCCGGTGACGCTCCGTCCGGCTTGGACGCGTGCGCGCTGGCGCTGCTCCAGGCGAGCCCGACCTGATCGCCCTCGCGCGCCGGCTCCCCGCCTGCATTGGGCAGGGAGACGCCGATCACCCCGGCCGGGGTCTCCACGGTGAAGAACCAGGCGCTGCCGAGGAAGAAACGCGCCTTGATGCGGCCGTCGAGCACGCCGGCGCCGGGAGCGGCCAGACCGATCTTCTCCGGCCGGATCGCCAGCACGGCAGCCGCGCCCTCGGCGAGACCAGCGCCCTCGCAAGGAAGCAGCGCATGGCCGCCGATCTCGACGCCATTGTTGCGCCAGATGCCGGACAGTCGGTTCATCTTGCCGACGAAGGAGGAGATGAAGGGCGTCGCGGGGCTCTCATAGAGACGATAGGGCGCATCGACCTGCATGATGCGCCCGTGCTCCATCACCACGACGCGGTCGCTCATCGACAGTGCCTCGCTCTGGTCGTGGGTCACCATGATCGTGGTGGTGCCGATGCGCTGCTGGATGCCGCGCAGCTCGAACTGCATCTCCTCGCGCAGCTTGGCGTCGAGATTGGACAAGGGCTCATCGAGCAGCAGCACCGGCGGATCGATCACGAGCGCCCGCGCCACCGCCACGCGCTGGCGCTGGCCGCCGGAGAGCTGGCGCGGATAGCGGTCGGCGAGCGATGCGAGCTGCACCAGCGCGAGCGCCTGTTTGACGCGCGCCTTGCGCTCGGCCCTGATCACCTTGCGCATTTCGAGTCCGAAGGCGATGTTCTGCGCCACGGTCATGTGCGGAAACAGCGCGTAGCTCTGGAACACGATGCCGAGCCCGCGGCGATCAGGCTTCTCATGGGTGATGTCGCGGCCATCGAGCGTGATGCGCCCGGACGTCGGCTCGACCAAGCCGGCGATCATCTGAAGCGTTGTGGTCTTGCCGCAGCCGGACGGACCGAGCAGCGAGATGAACTCGCCCTTGGCGACGCTGAGACTGACATCGCTGACCGCAGCGACATCGCCGTAGAGCCTCGTCAGACCGTCCAGCGTCAGGAAACCCATGCGTCCTCGCGCGGGAGGCTCCCTTCGCCATCGGCAGGGATCGCCGCCCTGGGGCTCTTTCATGCGGGGAGCGAACCAGATGGTCAATCGTGAATTCCGATATCCTGAATTTATCTCTTTCGAATTTTGATATATGAAATCTTATCTTCAAACTACGCGCTCCCATTCAATCAATCAGATGACTGCATCCGACACCGACTCTGCCTCCAGCCTTCGCCGGGCCCTGAAGCTGCTGCGCATTCTCGCCGAGGGCGACCCCGACGGGCTGCGGCTGAAGGACATCGCCGAGGTCGCGGGCTGCAGCCAGCCGACCGCGCACCGCATGCTGCAGGACCTCGCCGCGGAGGGTTTCGCCGAGCAGGCGGCCGGAAAGCGCTATCGCCTCGCGCTGGACTTCTACGTGCTTGCCGCGCGCGCCGGCCAGGCCAGCGGCCTGCGCGAGGCCGCGCGGCCGGCATTGCTGCGGCTGTCGGCGACCCTGAGCGACACGATCTTCCTGCTGGTGCGCAACGGCTTCGATGCGGTCTGCCTCGACCGCGTCGAGGGTCCGTTTCCGATCCGCTCCTTCACCGGCGACATCGGCGGCAAGGTGCCGCTCGGACTCGGCCAGGGCAGTCTCGCCATTCTCGCCAACCTGCCCGAGGACGAGCGGGAGGCGGTGATCCGCTTCAACATCCCGCGCCTGCTCGATCGCGGCTTCCTCGACGAAGCCTCGCTGCGCAGTGCGCTGGCGCAGGCGCGCGCGCAGGGCTGGGTCAACACCAGCACCGGGCTCATTCCCGGCATGGCCGGCGTCGGCGTGCCTGTGCTGGACGCGCAGGGCCGCGCCGTCGCGGCGCTCAGTGTCGGCACGCTGGCCGAACGGCTGAACGCCGATCGCCTGCCGCATGTGGTCAAGATCCTGCAGGGCGAGGCGCAGGCGCTGGCCGGCAAGCTCAACCCGTTCGACGTGGCTCTGCGCTATCCGTCACGCAGTCTGAGCACGATCGGCGGCGCGCAATCTACGTGACCCACTCGGCGCGGATGCCGCGCGGCCGGGCTGCCGCGCTGTCCGGCTCGCGCCAGGAGAATGCGAACAGGCCCGACGGCTCGACCTGTTCGAGCTCATTGCGGACAATGTCGCGCGCGATCACGACGATGAAGGGCGCCGGCAGTTTTTCGGCCGTCAATTGCCGTGGCGGCGCGAACATCGTGCCGACGCTTTCGACCAGCAGCGGCCGCGGCGCCTCCTGGACCTTCACGAGACCCTTGATGCGCAGCAGCCGCTCGCCGAGCGCGCCGGCGACATTGTCGAGCCAACCGGAGAGATCGGCATAGGCGATCTCAGCCCGCGGGCGGACGAGGCAGAGCGCGAGGCGCGGATGCGCGGTTGCCAGATCGGGGGCGACCTCGCGTAGCGGCAACGCGGCTACGAGGGGTGCGAAGGCGGCCGAGACGATGGCTGCCCGATCAGCGCCGGCAACGACCTCCGCCACCGGGTTGAGCTGCGCGATCGTAACCGGCGCCTCAGTCAGCGCCTGCGGCGCAAGATCAGCCTTGGTCGCGACGATGCGATGCGCCGCCGCCCATTGCGCCGCAGCTTCCTCGAATGTCGCGACGGCGAGCCCTCGCGTCAGGTCATAGGTTGCGACGACCGCGACGCGCATGCGGTGCTCGGCCAGCGTCGCGAGCTGGCGCAGCACCGGGCCGGGCATCGCCAGGCCCGACGTCTCCAGGATGATCCGGCGCAAGGGCGGCAGGCCGGCGGGGCGCGGCGCCATGATCAGGCGGTCGATGGTGAAGGCGAGATCGCTGCCGACCTGGCAGCACACGCAGCCGTTCGACAGCATCGCCATCGGCACGTCGTCGCCGCTCTCACGCAGCAGCACACCGTCGAGCCCGATTTCGCCGGCCTCGTTGACGATCACGGCGGTGTCCGAGCCGGTCTCCGCGCTCAGCACGTCGCGCAGCAGCGAGGTCTTGCCCGAGCCGAGGAAGCCGGTGAGGACGAAGAAGTCGATTGCACCGGCGCTCATGGCGCCGCGGCGTCCTTGTCTTTATCCTTGGCGGCGTATTTCTCCGGCACGTCGCTCTCCCAGCTCGCCTTCACCAGCTCGCGGACGTCGGCCAGCAATTCCTCGGTATCGTAGATGATGCCGTCCTTGATCGTGTATTTCAGGCCGCGATGCCACTCAACCGCGTTGGTGGCGTCGTTGAAGCGCATCGCGCCGGTGCCGTAGAGCAGCTTGAAATCGGTCAGCGGGTTGTGGTCGTGCACCAGCATGTCGCCGCGCATGCCGATGTCGATGGTACCGATCTCGTTCTCGAGGCCGCACAGCGCCGCGCCCTGCGAGGTCGCCGAGCGGATCACCTCGAGCGGATGGAAGCCGGCCTCCTGCAACAGCTCGAGCTCGCGGACATAGCCGAAGCCGAAGATCTGATAGATGAAGCCGGAATCCGAGCCGGTGCAGATCCGGCCGCCGCGGTTCTTGTATTCGTTGATGAAGGCCATCCAGAGCCGGTAGTTCTCCTTCCACTCGATCTCGTTCTGGGTCGACCAGCGATACCAGTAGGAGCCGTGGCCGCCGCGCTGCGGCGTGAAGTAGTCCCACATCGACTTCCAGGTGTACTCCTTGTGCCAATAGGCCTGGCGCGCCCGCATAAGGTCGCGATTGGCGTCGTAGATCGTGAAGGTCGGCACGAAGGTGAAGCCGATCTCCAGGAACTGCTCCAGCACCTCGTTCCACTTGGCCGAGCCGGGCTCGGCGCCCTGCCTGAACATCTGGCCCGACACCGAGAAGCGGAAATATTCGTCGGTGTAGTTGTAGTCGAGCGGGAAGTTCTGGATCACGCGATCCTCGAACAGCGCCTCCGGCAGGCCGTAATAATGCTCGGCGCTGGTGAGGCCCCATTTCGCCGTGGTCAGGGCGTTCATGCGCGACACCGCCATCTGCGCGTGATGGCAGCCGGTGCGCAAGCCGAGCGTCTTGCACTCGTCGAGCGCGGCCTCCATGATCGCCGGCGGCGCGCCGAAGAACTTGATGCCGTCGGCGCCGCGCTCCTTCACCGCACGCAGCCAGCTCCGGCCCTGCTCCGGCGTGTAGATCGTCTTGACCATGTCGTTGACGGCCGGGAAATAGGCGTAAGCCAGCAGCCGCGGCGAGGCGATGGTGTTGTCAGCCGCACGCTGCTTCTGGTCGAGCATCCAGGACAGGCCGTTCATCGAGCCCATCTCGCGCACCGTGGTGACGCCGTGCGCAAGCCAGAGCTTGTAGACATAGTCGACCGGTGGCACCCAGCCATTGGCGGAGTGATAGGCCACGCCGGCATGGGCGTGGCAGTCGACGAAGCCCGGCGTCACCCATTTGCCGCGGCAGTCGATCTCGTGATCGGCGGGCTCGCCGGCGTTGCCGGCATAGCCGTAGCCAACGACCTTCTTGATGCTGACGATGCGGCCGTCCTCGACGATGATGTCGACCGGCCCGATTGGCGGCGCGCCGGTGCCGTCGATCACAATGGCGCTGCGCAGCGCCAGCCGCTTGAACGGCCCGATGCCGCGATCGCGCGACGTGGCCTTCGGCACGATCGGCGCCGCGCCCTTGTTCCGGATGAAGGCGAGCTCATCGCCCGGCAGCGTCGTGGCTTGGTCCGTCATTCCCGCGTGTCCTCATTGTAGAAACGTAGGGTGGGCAAAGCGCAGCGTGCCCACCATGCGTCTAGCCTCTGTCGAGATGGTGGGCACGGCGCTTCGCGCCTTTGCCCACCCTACGTAGTTGTAATCCCGTCATTGCGGGCGCAGCGAAGCAATCCAGGGTCGAGAAAAACGTCTGGATTGCTTCGTCGCTGCGCTCCTCGCAATGACGCCTAACGCCCTACCCCGTCCGATATCGCCGTGCGAACGCCACGCTGCCGAACACCGTGAAGGCCATGGTCACAGCGAGCAGCATGAAGGCGAGCGCGGCCCCCAACGGCCAGTTGTTGCCGCGCACGAACTGGTCGTACACCGCTGGCGCCATCATCTTGAATCGGGGGCCGCCGAGAAGCACCGCCGTTGCATAGGTGTTCATGCACAGAACGAAGACCAGGATCGAGCCGGCGGCCACGCCGGGGCCGGACAGCGGCAGGATCACACGCCAGAACACCCGCGCGCCCGAGGCGCCGAGATTGGCGGCGGCATATTCCAGGTCGCGGGGAATGCTTTCGATGACCGCCGAGAGCGTCAGGATCATGTAGGGCAGCACCACGGCGATGATGCCGATGATCACGGCCTTGGTCGTGTACATGATCTCGAGCGGCGCGGAGATCAGGCCAAGCTTCATCAGGCTCGTATTCACGAGCCCGTCGCGCGCGAACAGCGCCATCCAGCCGGCGGAGCGCACGACATTGCCGACCAGCAGCGGAAACAGCGTCGCGATCACGACCAGGCTCTTCCAGCGGCTCTCCATGCGGCCGAGCCAATAGGCCGCCGGAAACGCCAGGATCAGCGTGAGCAAGGTGCACAGCAGCGCGATGCCCAGCGTGGCCAGGATGATCTGCTGGTAGTACGGATCGGTCGCCGCCTTGATGTAGTTGTCCGGCGACAGCGCCTGCACCATCAATTGGGTCGGGCTGAACTGGTTGAGCGAGATCCGGAACATCAGGATCATCGGCCCGACCAGCAGCGCCAGGACCAGCAGACAGGCAGGAACGACCAGCAGCGCCATCGCGCGAGCTCCGATTGCAGATGAGCGGCGCATCAGCCGCATGCTCCTGCGGCCTGCGCCGCAGGAGCGGGAGTTCAAGACTTACGCCTTGAACTCCTTGTTCCAGAAGTCGAGCGTGCGCTGCGAGCGCCCTGCGGCATAGGCATAGTCCGGCTTCAGCAGGCGGGCGCGCTCAGCCTCGGTCAGGCTGACCTGCTTGGCGAGGTCCTCCGGCAGCACGGCGTCGGTGACGGTCGGGACGTAGCCCATCTTGTCGGCGAAGCCGCCTTGCGCCTTGGCGTCCAGCATCGCGTCGAGATAGGCGAAGCCGCCGGCCTTGTTCTTGGCGTTCTTCGGCACCGAGGCCTGGAACACGATCGCCGGCGTGCCCTCCTTCGGCACGACATGGGCGAGCGGGATGCCGGACTTCTTCCACATGAAGCCGCGGGCGAGCCACATCGTGGTCAGCCACACCTCCTCCGACTTCAGCGCCGCCGCCAGCGCCTCGTTGGACGGATAGATCTTCACGTCGAGCGAGCGCCATTCCATCAGCTTCTTCTCGGCCGGATCGAGATTGCTGACGCCGCCACCGCCGGCGAGCGCCGCCGCCAGCGTGTTGTTGGGATAGAGGATGTCGGCGAGACCGATGCGGCCGCGCCATTTCGGATCCCACAGATCCGCGAAGGATTGCGGCGGCGTCTTCACCTGGTTGGTGTTGTAGAGGATCACCTGCGCCGAATAGATGTGCGGGATCGCGATCTCGCTCCGGAGCTCCGGGAACACCTTGTCCAGCCGCTTCACCTGCGCCGCATCGACCTTCTCGAACACATCCGATTGCGACACGATGTAGGCGTCGTTGTCGGACAGGCAGGCGACGTCCATCGAGCCGCGCCGGCTCTGCCGCTCGGCCAGCAGCTTGGTCTTGCGCGGATCGGCATTGGCGACGTCCTGCACGATCTCAAAACCCCTGGGCGTCATGATCGGCTTGTCGATGATATCGGAGAGCAACTGGCCGTAGTCGCCGCCCCAGGTGCCGACCACGACCTGTCCGCCCTCGGCGCGCGCAGAGGGCATGCCGGACGCCAGCGCGGCGACACCGGCGCTGGCAGAGAGAAAGTGACGTCGCGAAATCATGGGAGAACCTCTTGCTGTGAATGGATGGTGTTTACGAAGCTGTCTGCGGCACGAGACGCGGGACCTTGCGGTCCCATTCCAGGGACACGGGATCGTTCGGTTTGAGTGTTGCCAGCGGCTCGCTCGCGTCGGGCGTTGGCCTGACGGCCACCAGCGTCTCGTCGCCGATCGCCACCACATATTCGCTCTGCGCGCCCATATAGGTGATCGCCAGCACGCGGCCGCGCACCTCGCCGGACTCACCGGCCACCACTGCAATGCGTTCAGGCCGCAGCGCGAAAGCATCGGCATCGCCGCGCTCGCCGCTGGCGACATCGACCGGTAGCAGCAGGCCGCCGTTGGTGCGGAACTGGCTCTCGTTCGCCCGCCGGCCCGCCACGATGTTGCAACGGCCGACGAAGTCGGCGACGAACGCATCCTTCGGCGAGTCGTACAGCTCCTGCGGCGTGCCGATCTGGCGGACGCGGCCGCCCTCCATCACCACGAGGCGGTCGGCCATGGTCAGCGCCTCCTCGCGGTCATGCGTCACCATCAAGGTGGTCAGGCCGAGCCGCTGCTGCAGCGCGCGGATCTCGAGCCGCACCTCGGCGCGCAGCTTGGCGTCGAGATTCGACAAGGGCTCGTCGAGCAGGAAGATGCGCGGATTGATCACCAGCGCCCGCGCCAGCGCCACGCGCTGCTGCTGGCCGCCGGACAATTGCCGCGGCAGCCGGTCGGCGAGATGCGACAGCCGTACCAGCTTGAGCGCGTCGGCGACCTTGATCTTTCGCGCGACCGCGTTGAGGCCGCGCATCTCCAGGCCGAAGCCGACATTGTCGGCCGCGCTCATGTGCGGAAACAGCGCATAGGACTGGAACACCATGCCGGTGGCACGCTTGTAGGCCGGCAGATGCGTGACGTCCTCGCGGTCGAACAGCACGCGGCCGCTCGTGGGCGGCAGGAAGCCCGCGACCATGCGCAAGGTCGTCGTCTTGCCGCAACCGGAGGGCCCGAGCAGCGCGACCAGCTCGCCCTCGTTGACCGAGAGATCCAATCCTTCCACTCCGATGGAGGTGCCGAAGCGCTTGGTCAGCTTCTCGAGCGTGAGCTGCGCCATCACACCACCCGCGACAATTTGACGAAGCGATCGGTCACCACCATCAGCAGTCCGACCAGCGCGATCTGCACGGTGGCGACGGCGGCGAGCGTCGGATCGATGCGGAATTCGAGATAGTTCAGCATGGCAACAGGCAGCGTAATGCGGCCGGGACCGACCAGCAGCATCGACAGATCGAGATTTTCAAAACTCTGGATGAAGGAGAACATCGCGGCCGCAACGATCCCTGAGCGCATCATCGGCAGGGTGATGCGGCGGAACACCGTGAACGGGCTCGCACCAAGATTGGCGGCGGCCTCCTCGGCGGCACGGTCGAGCCCCTGCAGGCTGGCGACGACGAGCCGCACCGTCCAGGGAATCGCGAGCAGCGTATGCGCGGCCACGAGCCCTTCCGTCGTCGCCTTGATGTCGCGGTCGAGCAGATCCTCGGCGAGCACGTAGAACATGTAGAGGCCGGAGCCGGCGACCACGCCGGGCACCGCCAGCGGCGCCAGCAGGAACGAGCTCAGCGCCTGCCGGCCGCGGAACTCGCCGCGCACGATGGCCAGCGCCGCGGCGGTACCGAGCGGCACGCCGATCGCCGTCGCGAGCAGCGCGACCTGGAAGCTCGTCACGAGGCCGCGCAGGAATTCCGGCTTGCTCAGCGCGTTGGCGTACCACTTCAGCGACAGGCCAGGCGGCGGGAAGCTCACGATCTCCTGCGCGAAGAAGCTGGTCACCACGATCATGATCACGGGCGCGAAGATGATTGCGTAGGCGACGACGATCAGTGTCCGCACTGCGAATTGGCCGAGTGATGGTTGTCCCGTAAAACGGAACAGCATTGCAGACACCTCAACAAACAGATCAGCAACTTGTGCGGCCGCATCGTAGTCGGCAGCTCCGCTGCCGCCAAGCCTGCGACACGAGTTATCGCAATGCACATACGCATGGGCGGAGCGACGCAGCGACGCCACGATCCTGACGCGTGACGTGGCGCCACCTCCATCTTGGCGCTAGCGCCGTGCGCACCTGCCCCGTCGCCGGCGTGACCGATATTCGACTTTCGGAATCTTCGAGGACCGCGCAGGCGGACTTGACGCGTGCGCGCCGGTCCGTCGCGGCGGCGCGGATTTGAGCAATGCGTGCTCAATTCTTGCGCCGGCACGATCCAATATTTTGTGCGCCTACGGACAAGCCATCCGCGCAGGCTCGCACCTAAGCTTGCCGTCGAGCTTGGACCGGGGCGACGGCACCAATTCACCGCCGGACCAGCGCGACACATCGTTCGAAGGAGCTGGCAACATGCAGACGAGGCTATTCACTGGAGCGCGGCGCGCGTGGCTTGCCGCGCTCTGCGCCATCATTGCGACGGGACTTCTCGCGCCGATCGACGCACAGGCGGCGACGCCCGCAGGGTGCGCGGCGCTCAAGGAGAAATATCCGGACTGGAAGGGCAAGACGCTCGTCAACGCCATCAATCCGCATACACCGGGCTACGAATCGATCGACCCGAAGGATCCGAGCAAATATGTCGGCTTCGACATCGACCTCGGCGAAGCCATCGGCGACTGCCTCGGCTTCAAGCTGACCTACAAGCCGGTGACGTTCGCCGCGCTGCTGACGACGCTGGCGAGCGGCCAGGCCGACATCGTCATCTCCGACATCTATGCCACCAAGGAGCGCGCCAAGGCCGCCGACTTCATCACCTACTCCAAGGTGTTCGACGGCGTGCTGGTCGCGAAGGGCAATCCGAAGGGCATCAACGGGATCAACATGACGATGTGCGGCGCGGCGGCGGCCGAGAACACCGGCTATGTCGAGGTGCCGCTGATCCAGGACCTCGCGCCGAAGTGCAAGGCCGAAGGCAAGCCGGAGCCGACGCTGCAGCTCTACGACAACAACGCCAATTGCATCCAGGCCATCCTCGCCGGTCGCGCCGACACCTATGTCAACGACGTCAACACGGTGGACCAGGCGGTGAAGGCTTATCCGGACAAGCTGGAGAAGGCGATCGCCGTGACCATCCCCTATTCGGTCGGCATCGCCGTGCCGAAGGACAAGCCGAAGTTCCGCGACGCCGTGCTCGCCGCGCTGATCGAGGTGCAGAAGGAAGGCATCCATCAGGAGCTGCTGAAGAAGTGGCAGCTCGATCCCGCCAACTTCAAGGAGCCGGATATTTTGACGGCGGACTAAGAGCACCGCTCCGTTCGACGCGAGAGATAGCGGCGAAGACGGCGCGCTCCCCTCCCCCTTGCGGGGAGGGGGTGGGGGTCCACAGATGACGGTCTTTGCTGGGCACCCCCCTCCCCACCCCTCCCCCACAAGGGGGGAGGGAGCGCACCGGCTCCTCGGCGACACTCCAAGTTCAGCGGCTGACGTGTGCATGTGAGCCAACTTCGTAGGGTGGGCAAAGCGCAGCGTGCCCACCAACGCTGTTCCGAAACACCACGGTGGGCACGGCGCTTCGCGCCTTTGCCCACCCTACGGCACTCATCAGGCTGCAATCACCGATGTCCCTCTTCCTGCACTATCTCAGCATGCCGTATCTGCTCATGGGCATCGAGCTCACGCTGCAGGTCACCGCGCTCGGCCTGATCGGCGGACTGGTCCTCGGCCTCATCCTCGCCGGCATGCAGCTCAGCCGGTTCTGGCTGCTGGCCGCGATTGCGCGCGGCTATACCGTGATCTTCCGCGGCACGCCGCTGATCCTGCAGATGGTGTTCGCCTACGACGCGCTGCCGCATATCGGCATCAAGCTGCCGGCGGTGCTGGCGGCGGGCCTCGCGCTCGCCTGCAACGAGGCGCCGTTCATCGCCGAGATGCTGCGCTCCGGCGTGCTCGGCGTCGATCGCGGCCAGCTCCTGGCCGGCCAGGCGCTCGGCATGACGCCATCAGTGCTGATGCGCCGGATCATCGCGCCGCAGGCGATCCGCACCATGATCCCCGCCTTCGGCAACGAGGCGGTGAGCGCACTGAAGAACTCCTCGCTCGCCTCCGTCATCGCCGTGCAGGAATTGACCTTGCGCTCGACGCAGCTCGCCTCCTCCACCTTCGACTTCTTCTCGATCTTCTTCGCCTCGGGTCTCATCTATCTCGTGCTGACCGGCGCGATCAGCGTCATCCAGCTCGCGCTGGAATGGCTGCTCGATCTCGACCGCACGGCCAAACAACGCAAGCTGGCGGACTACCTGCCATGGCGCCGCGTCGATCCGGCGGCAAAGCTGGACCTTGCGAAGACCGCACCTACCGTCGAGGCCGCTCCGCCGGAGCCCGCCGAACTGAAAGAAACGCCGCCCCTCGCCCTGTCGATCGAGGATCGCGCCAGGCGCGCCGCGACCATCGCCCGCAACAACGTCGCGGTCGAGGTCAAGGAGCTGCGCAAGGCCTATGACGGCAACAAAGTGCTGGACGGGCTCGATCTCACGGTGCGCATCGGCGAGGTGATCGCGCTGCTCGGCCCCTCCGGCTCCGGCAAGAGCACCTTGCTCCGCTGCATCAATCATCTGGAGAACTGGGACGCCGGCGAGATCCGCGTCGGCGGCCGCAAGCTTGGCTTCGACGAGCAGGGGCGCAGGCTGACGCCGCGCGCGGTCGCCAACGAGCGCGCCAACGTCGGCGTCGGCATGGTGTTCCAGCAGTTCAACCTGTTTGGGCATCTCACGGCGAAGGAGAACGTCGCAGGCCCCTTGCGCTGGGTGCACGGCCTGGGCCGGTTCGAGGCCGACCGCCGCGCGGCCGAGTTGCTCGACCGCGTCGGCCTGTCGCATCGCGCCGATGCGCTGCCGCGGCATCTCTCCGGCGGCCAGCAGCAGCGCGTGGCGATTGCCCGCGCGCTGGCGCCGAACCCGAGCGTGCTGCTGCTGGACGAGCCGACCTCCGCGCTCGATCCCGAGTTGGTCAACGAGGTGCTGGAGGTGATCCGCCGCCTCGCCGTCGACGACGGTCTGACCATGATCATCTCGACGCATCAGGTCCGCTTCGCCGACGAGGTCGCCGACCGCGTCGCCTTCCTCAATGGCGGCGTCATCCTCGAAGACGGACCGGCCCATGAGGTGCTGACCAACCCGCGCCACCCGCTGACCGCGCGCTTCCTCTCGGTGATGGAGGCAGAGCGGCCGAAGGATGCGGTCGCATGAGTTCATCCTTCACATCAACATCAACGATCTCGCGTCCGATCTTTCATGAGGCCCTTGCATGAAGCACCATCTGCTGCCGGTATCCCCGAAGACCATCCATTGGGGGTATTTTTCCAAGGTGGTGACACCGGCTCTCACCTTGCGCTCCGGCGACCGCGCCACGATTGAGACGCTGACGCATCACGCCAATGACGACTATGAGCGCATGATCAAGGACGATCCCGGCGCCGAGAGCGTGTTCAAGTGGACCAGGGAACACAAGGCGGTGGCACGGCGCGGCTCGGGCCCGACCGAAGGCCCGTTCATCCGCGGCTCCGGCGAGGGCGTCGGCGTGCATCTGCTGACCGGCCCGGTCGCGATCGAGGGGGCCGAGCCCGGCGACGTGCTGGAGGTGCGCATCCTCGACATCAAGCCGCGGCCGAGCCGGTGCGGCTGCCATGCCGGCAAGTGCTTCGGCTCCAACGCCGCCGCCAATTGGGGCTTCCACTATCACGACCTGATCGAGGAACCGAAGCCGCGCGAGGTCATCACCATCTTCGAGCTCGACACATCGGGCGAGCCGTTCGCCAAGGCGGTCTACAACTACGTCTGGACGCCGCAGACCGATCCCGACGGCATCGTGCATCCGACCATCGACTATCCCGGCGTGCCGGTCGACCACAGCACGATCAGGAGGCGCGAGAACATTTTGCCGAACATCAAGGTGCCGGCGCGGCTGCATTTCGGCACCATGGGGCTGGCGCCGTCGGAGGCCGACTACGTCTCCTCGATTCCGCCGAGCTACACCGGCGGCAACATCGACGACTGGCGCATCGGCAAGGGCGCGCGGATGTATTATCCGGTCGCCGTGCCCGGCGCGTATTTCTCGGTCGGCGATCCCCATGCCGCGCAAGGCGATAGCGAGCTCGGCGGCACCGCGATCGAGACCTCGCTGACCGGCGACTTCGAGTTCATCCTCCACAAGAAGAGCGACCTCGGCGGCACCCAGCTCGAAGGACTGACCCATCCGCTGCTGGAGACCGACCAGGCGTGGTCCGTCTACGGCTTCACCTATCCGAACTATCTCGCCGAGCTCGGCGCCAACGCGCAGACCGAGATCGCCAGCCACTCCAGCCTCGACCGCGCGATGCGCGACGCCTTCCGCAAGCTCCGCCGCTTCTTGATGACGGTGCATCATCTCAGCGAGGACGAGGCGATCTCGCTGATGTCGGTCGGTGCCGACTTTGGCGTCACCCAGGTGGTGGATGCCAATTGGGGCGTCCACGGCACGATCCGGAAGAACGTGTTCCGGTGTGATTGATTCGACGTGGCGCAAACTCTCACATCACGGACGGTATGCTCCCTCCCCCCTTGTGGGGGAGGGCTGGGGAGGGGGGCGCCACGCGGCGAGACCGCCGTTGTGGGCCCCCTCCCCTAGCCCCTCCCCACAAGGGGCTACGGGATTCCCGGTTTTATGCTTTGGGTTGCAAGTAGATAGCCTTCAAGCATTGCAGCGAGACGATCCCAGCCGTCTCGCATTGTCTTTGGCCCTGGTGGTTTACCGTAGCAATTCCAGCCGCCGAGGCGTGCCGCGATCCATGCGACGAACGCGAGGGAATCGGGAGGATGTGGGTTCTGCTGCCGCGCGGTCTTGCCTTCGAGCGTTTTTGATAGGTGCCCCAGAGCTGGTCTGAAGGCCGGGTCGATCACGTCGCTCATGGGACGGGGACTGCCGTCTCTGGCGTCGACAAGCTGGATGGTCCGGATAGCGCCAGCAAGCCCGATCGCCGCGAGATTGAACATGCGATCGGCATCGATGACCTGACTGTCGTCGAGAGCCAAGCCATCGCTCTTGAGAGCACGGAAGACCTGTTCGATGCGCCAGCGCAATCGATAGAGTTGCACGATCTGTTCGGCATCTGCCGCGCTGGCAACGGAATGGGTCGTGAGCAGATGCCACAACAACGGTGTTTTGCCGGCGGGCGCATCGATCTCACGCGCCTGAATCAAAGTCATTTCGGTGGCATCGCAGGCCTCTGATCGTTTCAGGCTCTGTGGCCGGGCAAGAGACACGCTTCCGGCGCGAAGCTCGACGGTCGCCCCGCGCCCTTTATCGCCGGGGCCGCGCGGCGCCACCTTGACGAGGCTTGTTTTCAGCACCTTCGTCTCGGCAAGCGCTGCAAACAGCATTTTGCCATCGGACAGGCAGCGATCTTGCGCAGCACGCACGATCAGATCGAGCCCTTCCGGCTTACGCGTAAACAACGGGTAGATGTCGCTTTCGCGATCGGCGACCATCGTGACGCTGGCCGCCTCCGATAAGACGCCGGCAGCCGCCTGACAGCCATACAGCCAGCGTATCGACTCCTTATCCTCGATCGCTCGCTTGCGGCGAGCCGGAACTCGTCCGGCTGAGCGCGTCCAGATTTCCGCGTCGACAAGTCCCAACACCGCCTCGCTCTCGACGTCGAGGGCAATCACGGGATGGATGAAGAAGCCGGGTGTTTTTCCGTCCCCGCCAGGACCGAAGCCGCGCCGCTTCTTGTCACGGCCGGAGAAATTGATCTCGCTCGTGTCCTGGATCGCCAGAATACGCCGTCCCACGCATTGAGCCGCAGTCCGAGCCGCCAGCGTCTCGACGATCCGATCGACCGAGACGTGGTGCGAGGACAGAAATCGGTGAATGGCCTTCTCGCCGGCTCGCGTCTCCCCCAACTTCCGCAAGACCAGCGTGCCTGCTGTCGCCACCCGTTCGATCAGCCAGTCAGCCCGCTCCGCAACTCGAATATCGCCAAATGACATTCAAAGCTCTCCACCGAACCGGTCGAAAACTTTGAATCACATCCAGAAATCGCTTGGAATCGCTTTCGGGCATCCCGTAGCCACAAGGGGGAGGGGAACAGACTGCATTCGCGGCGACAGCGCCTACCGCAACGAGTTTCGGAGCCAACGACTGAGCAACACCAGCACACCACAGACCGTCAAACTCATCTGGCACGGGGGTTGCTTCGAATTCCCGGACCCGGGTCGTGCCATGAGTTTTCGTCCGTTCACCAGTGAATCCTACGCGCGGGACGAGCGTCCTGAGGCGTGGCGTGATGTCCTGAACGCGGTCGGGTTGCAGCCGGCTGCCAAGGCGCCGTTCTATGACGGCCATGCGACCGCCTCGCATCGCAGCGCGCCGGGTATCGCGCTGTCGCGGCTGGCGGCGGGCTCGCAGGTCATCACCGCGGTTCCGCAAGCCCATGAGGACCTGCCGATTGCGTTGCTCGCGATCGACGACGGCGCCGTGCTCCGCAGCGGCGACAGCCATCGCATCGTCCCCGCGGGACATCTGATGCTATTGCCGCGCGTCGGCGACTGGAACATCGCGTTCCAGCGCGATCTGCGCGCCATCGGGCTATCGGTGACATCAGACGCCCTGCATGGCCGCATCAGCGGCAAGCTGAAATTGGCCGCCCCACAGGTGATCGCGCCAAGCGGCCTTGCCGACGTAATCTGCCGCACCATCGAGGCCACCGCGCGGGCGCTCGAAACGCTCAGCGACGCCGAATGGAGCACGGTCGCGCAGAGCCTGGTCGATCTGCTGCTGACGCTCGCGCATCAGCAGGCGGTGCCAGCAACGGAGGCCGGCAGCAGCGCGACGCAGGCCGCGATCCTGCACCGGATCTGCCAGACCATCGAGCGGCGGCTCGACGATGCCGAGCTGACGCCGGCGCGGGTGGCCCAGGCCGAAGGCATCTCAGAGCGCTATCTGCAAAAACTGTTCGAAGGCGCCGGTGATAATTTCAGTCACTACGTGAGGGAACGGCGGCTGCAGAGGGCCTGGACCGACCTGTCCAATCCAGCCGAAGCCAACCATTCGATCTCGGAGATCGCCTATCGCTACGGCTTCGCCGATTCAGCGCATTTCAGCCGCAGCTTCCGCGCCCGCTTCGGCCTGTCGCCGCGCGAGTTCCGGCAGCAGAAGGCGGAACAGGCGATGACGTCGGCGGCCCCGCGCGGTCAGCGCGGCTGGCCGCAGGATGCGCTGGCGCAGCAGCGCGTCTGCGAGAGGCCGGCGGCGGCCAGGAGCGATATCGCCCTGCCCGCGCCAGCCAACGACCAGGACGCGCGGCGGCATCACCATCATCTGGCGGTGTCGGCCGAGCGCGTGCATTGGGGCTATTTCAGCCGCTCGCTGCCGCCGCAGATGGAGGTCTCGTCCGGCGACACGATCACGATCGAGACGTTGACCCAGCATGCCTCCGATGATCCGGAGCTGATGATCTCAGGCGATGCCGCTGCGCTCAGCGTGTTCGGCTGGACCAAGGCGAAGAAGAACGTCGACCGCCGCGGCGCCGGTCCGATGGACGCCAGCGTGTTCGGCCGCGGCGCCGGCGAAGGCTTTGGCGTCCACATCTGCGCCGGCCCAGTCGCCATCAAGGACGCGCAGCCCGGCGATGTGCTCGAGGTGCGCATCCTCGACATCGTGCCGCGGCCGAGCCGCAATCCGAAACATGAAGGCCGCGTCTTCGGCTCCAGCGTCGCCGCGTGGTGGGGCTATCACTACAACGAACTGATTGCGGCGCCGGCGCCGCGCGAGGCGGTGACGATCTACGAGATCTTTGCCGGCGACGCCGAGCCGCATGCGCGGGCGCTCTATTCCTACCGCTGGGAGCCGCAGACCGATCCGGCCGGAATCGTGCACGCGACCTACGACTATCCCGGCGTTCCGGTGGCGTCCGGCAGCATCAAGCGCCGTCACGGCGTGCTCGACAACATCCGCATTCCGCTGCGGCCGCATTTCGGCGTGATCGCCGTGGCGCCACGCGAGGCCGACTTCGTCGATTCGATTCCGCCGTCCTATTTCGGCGGCAATCTCGACAATTGGCGGCTCGGCAAGGGCGCGACCGTGTATCTGCCGGTCGCGGTTCCCGGCGCGCTGCTGTCGGTCGGCGATCCCCACGCCACGCAGGGCGACGGCGAGCTCGGCGGCACCGCGATCGAATGCTCGATGACCGGCACGTTCCAGGTGATCCTGCACAAGAAGACGCAACTCGCCGGACAGCCCTTTGCCGACCTCAGCTATCCCCTGATCGAGACCGCGACCGACTGGGTGCTGACCGGCTTCAGCCACCCGAACTATCTCGCCGAGTTCGGCGCGCAAGGCCAAAGCGAGGTCTACGCGACCTCCTCGCTCGACCTCGCGATGAAGGATGCCTTCCGCAAGATGCGCCGCTTCCTGATGCACATCAAAGGCCTCAGCGAGGACGAGGCGGTCGCGCTGATGTCGGCGGCGGTGGATTTCGGCGTCACCCAGGTCGTCGACGGCAATTGGGGCGTGCACGCGATCCTCAGCAAGCGGCTGTTCGAGGATGCGGGCTGAGTTGACTGCGCCGGCTCTCAGAATTCCGTCATTGCGAGCGAAGCGACGCAATCCAGGGCGTCACGCGCGGCTCTGGATTGCTTCGTCGCTTCGCTCCTCGCAATGACGACTGCAGCTGGACTTCCCGGTTTACCTAAAAAGAAAAGGACATCAGATGCAGTTCCACATGATCTCCGGCGCGACGAAACCCGTGGCGCCGTTCAGTCACGCGGTCGAGACCGACGGCTTCGTGTTCGTCACCGGTCAGATGCCGGATTCACCGGAGGCACCGGGCGTGCTGCCCGACGGCATCGTGGAGCAGACGAAGGCTGTGATGCAGAACTTGAAGTACATCCTCCAAGGTCTCAATCTTGGTCTCGAACATATTGTGATGTCTCGGATTTACCTGACCGAGTTCAAGCGCGATTACACGGCAATGAATGAAACTTACCGTTCATTCTTCCCACCGGGCCGGCTGCCGGCCCGCACCTGCGTCGGCGTCACCGGTCTCGCCTATGACGCGCTGATCGAGATCGATCTGGTCTGCCGAAGACCATAATACCCATTGGTAAACATCTCCTCAACGCAGGCAACCGTCATTCGATCCGGGCTGGGGAGCGTCCCGCTGTTGCCGATTGTGTGCCGAGGCTTGGCGGTGTCAATTCGCCGGACAATCAGGCGGGATCGGGGAGTGCCATGCCGTACCAGTTTTCCAATCGTCAGCAGATCCGCAAGCCGGCGGTGACCAGCAAGGGCGGCATCGTCGCGGCACAGTCACGGCGCGCCGCCGAGGTCGGGGCCGAGGTGCTCGCCGCGGGCGGCGACTGCGTCGACGCCGTGGTGGCGACCGGCTTTGCGCTCGGCGTGCTCGAGCCGTGGATGAGCGGCCTCGGCGGCGGCGGCGCCATGCTGCTGTACCGCGCCAGGGACAACCACGTCGAGGTGATCGACTACGGCATGCGCGCCCCTGACAGCCTTGACGTCGCGGACTATCCGCTGGCCAACGACGGCAGCGTCGCAGCCGACATCTTCCCCTGGCCCCGCGTCAAGGACGACCGCAATCTGCACGGCCCCGGCGCGATCGCAGTGCCCGGCGTCGTCGCGGGCATGGAGGCGGCGCATCGCCGCTACGCGCGGCTGCCGTGGCAGGATCTCGTCACGCCGAGCGTGAAGCTCGCCGCCGAGGGCCTGCTGGTGGACTGGTGGACCACCGTGATGATCTCGAGCTGCGCCGCAGACCTGCGCCGCTATCCCGGCAGCGCCGCGGCCTATCTGAAGGATGGTTTGCCGCCGAATCCGCAATGGGGCGCGAAGGCGGTGACGCGGCTGCCGCAGGAGCAGTTGAAGGCGACGCTGGCACATCTTGCCAGCGCCGGCGCGCGCGACTTCTACCGGGGCGACATTGCGCGCTCGCTCAGCCGCGACATCCAGGCCGCCGGTGGCGCGCTTTCAGTGGATGACCTCGCCGCGTTCGAGGCACATCACCGCGAGCCGCTGCGCATTCCCTATCGCGGCGGCACGGTGTTCGCGACACCGGAGCTGACGGCCGGCCCGACGCTCGCACACGCCTTGCGGCTGATGCAGGCGCGCGTGAAGGCATCAGGAAAGACACCTGATGCGAGCGCCTTCATCGCCTATGCCGAAGCGATGCAGTCGGCCTATCGCGAACGGCTCAACGACATGGGCGATGCGCCCGGCAAGCGCGCGCTCGGCGCCGAATATCTGGCACCGGCCTGCACCACGCACTATTCGGTGGTGGACCGCGACGGCAACATGGCGGCGGTGACGCAGACCCTGCTGTCGGGTTTCGGCTCGAAATTCCAGGCGCCGCAAAGCGGCGTCATGATGAACAACGGCATCATGTGGTTCGACCCGACGCCCGGCACGACGAACTCGCTGGCGCCGGGCAAGCGCTGCCTCACCAACTACACGCCGGTGCTGGCGCAGGCGGCCGATGGCCGCCGCCTCGCACTCGGCGCCTCCGGCGGCCGCCGCATCCTGCCCGCCGTGGCGCAGATGCTCTCCTTCGTGATGGACTTCGGCATGGATCTCGATACGGCGATCCACCAGCCGCGCATCGACGCCAGCGAGGGTGACGTGGTCGGCGCAGATACGCGCCTGCCGGAGGAGGTGATGGACGCCCTCACGGCGAAGTTCGAGACCGTGCCGGCACCGGTGCAGACCCTGCCGATGAAATTCGCCTGCCCCAGCGTCGTGATGCGCGAGGGCGACGTGAACAGCGGCGCCACGGAGATCTTCCATGCGTGGGGAGATGCGGTGGCGGAGAGCTGACGCGATCGTCGCCGGATTCGAGATATCGCCACGATGACGATGAGCTCCCCTCCCCCTTGCGGGGAGGGGAGATGAGGTCGCTGCGCCGTCACCGCAGAACGCATGCACGGAGCACGGGGCGAGCGCTGCAATCGACGCTACTTGAGACTACCCCACCAGCGCCTGCACCAACCCACTCTCCGGATCCGCCAGCTCGTCGATCACGTCGAAATGGTGCCGGTCCGGCGCCTCGACATAGGCAGTGGAGGCCCCGAGCCCGGTCCAGATGTTGGCGAGCAGCTGGGCCTGGCGGCGGAATTCGTTGCGCTCCGCGCCGCCGACCCAGGCGGTGACACGCGCAGCATCGACCGGCACCAGCAGCGCCGGGCTCTCGCGCAGCGCGGTGGCGTCATCGATATGAAGCGTGTCGTTCATCGCGGTCCGCTGCAGCGGGCGCAGATCGTGCAGGCCGGAGAGCGAAACAACGTTGCTGATCCGTGCCTGCCGCTCCGGCGGCAGCGGCGCGCCGCGGCAGATCATGCGGCTGACGAGATGGCCGCCGGCGGAATGCCCGGTCAGCGCCACCGGCCCCGCGACCTCGTCCATCGCCCGCGCGATCGCCTGCGCCACGTCGGCCGAAATATCGGCGATGCCGACCTCGGGACAGAGCCGGTAGGACGGCATCGCCACGGCATGGCCGCGCGCGATGGAGCCTTGCGCGAGATGCGACCAGAAGCTCTTGTCGAGCCGCATCCAGTAGCCGCCATGCACGAACACGACGAGGCCCTTCGGCGTCCCCTCGGGAAGAAACAGGTCGAGGCGCTGACGGTCGTGCGCGCCATAGGCGATGTCGAGCTTCGCCCGGCCCTGCCCCGCCAATGTCGTGCGATAGGCTTCCGCCGGCGCGACCCACAGGCCGGGCCAGCGCTCGCCACCGGCGATGTTGGGGCCGTTGGCGTAGGCATTGTCCCAGTCCTTGACGGCATAGAGCATGAAAATCTCCTGTCGAATGATCAGTGCGCGGCCTCACAGCCCGGTGCGCAGCTTCCAGAGCTCGGGGAACAGCACGATCTCCAGCATCTTGCGCAGATAATTGACGCCGCTGGTGCCGCCGGTGCCGGTCTTGAAGCCGATGATGCGCTCCACCGTGGTGACGTGGTTGAAGCGCCAGCGGCGGAAGTAGTCCTCGAAGTCGACCAGCTTTTCGGCGAGCTCGTATAGCTCCCAATGCCGCTGCGGATCGCGATAGACGCTGGTCCAGGCGGCCGCCACCTCCGCGCTCTCGCTGCGCGTGCCGCGCCAGTCGCTGCGCTGCCCGTCGGCGCCGATGAAGAAGCCGCGCCGCGCCAGCAGCCGCAGCGCTTCGTCGTAGAGGCTCGGCTTCGCCAGGATCGCTTCCAGCTCGGCGGTCAGCTCGGGGTGATGCGCATGCGGGCGCAGCATCGCCAGATTGCGGTTGCCGAGCAGGAATTCGATCGAGCGATACTGGAACGACTGGAAGCCCGAGGACTCGCCGAGCTTGTCGCGGAACAGCGTGTATTCGCTCGGGGTCATCGTGCGCAGCACATCCCAGGCGCCGTTGAGCTGCTCGAAGATGCGCGACACCCGCGTCAGCATCTTGAACGCCGGCTGCACGTCGTCTTTGGCGATCGCCGCCATCGCCGCCTTGATCTCGTGGATGGCGAGCTTCATCCACAGCTCGGAGGTCTGGTGCTGGATGATGAACAGCAGCTCGTCATGGGCCGAGGACAGCGGCGCCTGGGCGTCGAGCAGGCGATCCAGCATCAGATAGTCGCCATAGGACATCCGTCCCTTGAAGTTCATCCGCGCACCTTCGGTGGCGGGATCGTAGGGACCGTTGCTCACGTCACGAGCTCCTTCTGGCGATATTCGGGTCTGTCCCACAGCTTGTTGTCGAGGACCTCCGCGAGGATGTCGACCGCGCCGCGCACCTCGGCCTCGCCGAGATAGAGCGGCGTGAAGCCGAAGCGCAGCGCATCCGGCGCGCGGAAGTCGCCGATCACGCCACGCGCGATCAGCGCCCGCATGATCGCATAGCCGTCGGGATGGCGGAACGACACCTGGCTGCCGCGCCGCGACGGATCGCGCGGCGACGCCAGCGTCAGTGAGGGGCAGCGCGTCTCGACCTCGGCGATGAACAATTCCGACAGCGCGATCGAGGCCGCGCGCACGTCCTGCATCGACACGCCGTCCCAGGCGTCGAGCGCCGCGTCGAGCGCGGCGAGCGCAATGATCGGCGGCGTGCCGATGCGCATGCGCTCGATGCCGCCGCCGGGGCGGTAGTCGAGATCGAAGGCGAACGGCGCCTCGTGCCCCATCCAGCCGGACAACGCCGGCGGCGCGATGTCTGCGTAACGCGGCGCGACATAGATGAAGGCCGGCGCACCGGGCCCGCCATTGAGATATTTGTAGGTGCAGCCGACCGCGAAGTCGGCCTCGGCGCCGGCGAGGTCGACCGGCACGGCGCCGGCGGAATGCGCGAGGTCCCACACCGTGAGCGCACCGGCTGCGTGCGCCTTTGTCGTCAGCGCCGTCATGTCGTGCATGCGGCCGGTGCGGTAATCCACCTCGGTCAGCATCAGCACGGCGACGCTGTCGTCGATCGCCGCCTCCACCTGCTCAGGCTCGACCACCTTCAAGGTGGCGCGGTCGCCGAGCATGCGGACCAGGCCCTGCGCCATATAGAGATCGGACGGGAAGTTGCCGCTGTCGGACAGGATCACGCGGCGGCCCGGATTGAGCGACAGCGCCGCGGCGAGCGCCTGATACACCTTGATCGAGAGCGTATCGCCCATCACGACCGTGCCGGGCGCGGCCCCGATCAGCCGGGCGATGCGGTCGCCGACGCGGCGCGGCTGCACCATCCATCCCGCACTATTCCAGCCGCGGATGAGCTCCCGTCCCCACTCCGCCTCGATCATGCTGTTGACGCGCGCCGGCACCGCTGACGGCAGCGCGCCGAGCGAGTTGCCGTCGAGATAGATGACGCCTTCAGGGATCGTGAAGAGCGATCGGGTCCTGGAAAAATCGGTCATGCTGCCCCTGTGTGGTTCGCCGCCCTGCATGCATGATTCGCGCCGGGTCGGACCAGATCAAGCCGGTCCCATCGCGACCGGCACCGCGTCGGCCGCATGGCTCGCGAAGACGTGACGATGTCGACACAATCCAGCCGGTCGATCGCCGCCGGTCCGCGACATTGACGCGCCACGGCAGGCTTGTCACGGGCGGCGCGTGGCGCATGATAGATCGATCCGAACCGCCGATGGAGGACACGACATGCGCATTCTGGTGCCGCTCGTCCTGCTGCTGGCGCTGCTGGTCCGCCCCGCCGCCGCGGCCGACGCCAGCGCGGCGCAGAGCGTGATTCGCGCCCAAGAGCAGGCCCTGGCGCGCGACGACGGCGCGACCGCCTATGCCCAGGCGGCGCCGGAGGTCCAGGCGCTGTTTCCGAGCGTCGAGATCTTCATGGCGATGGTCAAGAGCGGCTACCCGCCGGTCTACCGTCATCGCAGCTTCGAGTTCGGCGCCGCGCAGGTCGAGGACGGCAGCATCGCGCAGCGCGTCCATATCGTCGATGCCGAAGGCGAGGCCTGGGAGGCGCTCTACACGCTGCAGACCCAGCCCGACGGCAGCCTCAAGATCACCGGCTGCTCACTGTTGAAGACGGGCCAGTCGGTCTAGCGCGGTGCGGCTACGTCACGCCGAAGCGCTTCTTGAACTGCTCGACATTGATGAGGCCGCGGCCGTGGCGGCCGTCGCCGATCTTCACCTCGCCATGATAGGCCTCGACCGAGAAGCGGATGACGCGGCGCTCGACATCGATCACCTCGGCGACGGTGCGAATGGTGGCGCCGACCGGCGACGCCGCGAGATGGCGGACATTGACCTCGGTGCCGACCGTGACCCAGCCCGGCGGCAGCACCGGGTTGATGGCATCGCCCGACGTCATCTCCATCTCCAGGATCATCATCGGCGTCGCATACACCATCGGCATGTGCGGCACGAAATGCCCGACGGTGCGCTCCGGCGGCACGACGAGCAAACGCTCGGCGCGCATGCCCGGCTTGATGATCTCACGTGCGTCCATGGCTGCTCCAAACTCCGCTGTCGTCCCGGACAAGCGCGCGGCACGCGCGCGCCGATCCGGGATCCATACGCCGTGGCGGTCGTGATGGGCAAAGGGCCAATGACCAGCGTGCCTCGAACCGCTCCCTGGGGGTATGGGTCCCGGCGTTCGCCGGGACGACGGCGGTGATCGTCGAGACAGATGTCATAGCCTCGCTTTCGCCAGGACGACGGCCAACTACTTCTTCTGCTCGGCCAGGCGTTCGACGAAGGTCTTGCCGCCCTTCATCTTGTGCGTCAGCGGCGCCTCGTTGATCTGGATCACCACCGCTTCCGGATCGACGCCAAGATGCGTCACCAGGGCCTTGGTGATGTCGCGCATCATGTTGGCCTTCTGCTCGTCGGTGCGGCCGGCGGCCATGCTCACGGTGATCTCGGGCATTCGTTGCTCCCTGTTAGTTATCTCAGCCGCGTCATTGCCGGGCTTGCCCCGGCAATCCATCTTTCAAAATCAACAAGCATCGTCGGAGGAGGTGGATGCGCGGGTCAAGCCCGCGCATGACGAGTCTTGTTACCCCCAGCTCACGTCATGACGCGCGAGCACCTCGCGGACGCCGGCGACGAGTTCGTCCTCCTTGCAGGAGAACTGCGCCGGGCGGCTCTCGCGCCATTCCTG
Organism: Bradyrhizobium sp. SZCCHNR1051; assembly: GCF_032489615.1. NCBI lineage: Bacteria > Pseudomonadati > Pseudomonadota > Alphaproteobacteria > Hyphomicrobiales > Nitrobacteraceae > Bradyrhizobium > Bradyrhizobium sp. SZCCHNR1051. Next base: position 150,774 of record NZ_JAUEYJ010000017.1, read on the forward strand.
GTTGGAGGCGATCGCAGCCGCCGCCTTGGCGCCCTCGATCAGATCCTTGATCTGCACCTCGCCGCGCTCCTTCTCGTCCGAGCCCTGGATGATGACGCAGGGCGCGTTGCGGCGGTCGGCATATTTGAGCTGGTTGCCCATGTTCTTCGGATTGCCGAGATAGAGCTCGGCACGGATGCCGTGATTGCGCAAGGTCGCGACCATCTTCTGATAGTCGGCGACGCGGTCGCGATCGAACACGGTAACGACGACGGGGCCGAACGCTGGCTTTGTGTCGAGCTTGCCGAGCAAGGTCAGCGCCGCCTGCAGGCGCGACACGCCGATCGAGAATCCGGTCGCCGGCACCGGCTCGCCGCGGAAGCGCGAGACGAGGCCATCGTAGCGCCCGCCGCCGCCGACCGAGCCGAACACCACCGGCTGGCCCTTCTCGTTGGGAATCTCGGCGAGCAACTGCGCCTCGAACACCGGCCCCGTGTAGTATTCGAGCCCGCGCACCACCGACGGATCGACCGTGATCTGGCTCTGATAGCCGGCCGCATCAACCAGGCGCGCAATCTCGACGAGCTCGTTCAAGCCATCGATCGCCAATTTCGAGTCGGCAAAGGTCTCGCGCAGCATGTCGGCGATACGGCGAGCGATGTCATACTCGCTCTCTTTCCGGTCGGGATCCCCGGCCAGCCGCCGCTCGACATCCTTGTCGCCGGCATAGGCGAGCAGCGGCGGCGCGACCAGCGCACGCGCATTGACGAAGGTCTCGATCTTCTTGATCTGCGCCTCGTCGAGACCAGCACCCTTGGTGAAATCACCGCTGTCGTCCTTGCGGCCCGGTCCAAGCAGCTCACGGACGCCGCGCTCGCCGAGCCGGTCGAGCTTGTCGATGGCGCGCAGCACCGTCAGGCGGCGGCCAAAATTCTCGTCGCCGCCAAGGCCGATCGCCTCCATGACGCCGTCGAGCACCTTGCGGTTGTTGACCTTGATCACGTAGTCGCCGCGCGCAATGCCCAGCGCCTCCATCGTATCCGCCGCCATCATGCACATCTCGGCGTCCGCCGCGGGCGATGCGGAGCCGACCGTGTCGGCGTCGAACTGCATGAACTGGCGGAAGCGGCCGGGGCCGGGCTTCTCGTTGCGGAAGACGTAGCCCGAGCGGTAGCTGCGATAGGGCAGTACGAGGCCATCAGTGCCGTAGCGTTCACCGACGTAGCGCGCCAGCGGCGCGGTCAGATCATAGCGCAGCGAGATCCACTGCTCGTCATCGTCCTGGAACGAGAACACGCCCTCGTTCGGACGGTCCTGGTCGGGCAGGAATTTGCCGAGCGCATCGGTGTATTCGAACGCCGGCGTCTCCACCGGCTCGAAGCCGTAGCGCTCATAGACGGCGCGGATCTTCTCGACCATCTCGCGCGTCGCTGCGATCGCCGCGGGGCCGCGATCCTCGAGCCCGCGCGGCAGCCGCGCCTTCAGCTTCTGGGGTTTCTTGGGTTTGTCGGACATGGGGACCGGAACGTAGGGTGGGCCAAGCGCAGCGGGCCCACCATGGCTGATAAACGCCGAAGTGGTGGGCACGGTCCGCTACGCGGCCCTTTGCCCACCCTACGGGATGGAATGCGTTGCTTGGTTGGTAGCAGCCGGGGCCCGGTGCGGCAACCCGAAGGCCAGGTCAGGCGCCGGCGCGTGGCACCGTTTCCAGCATTTCAGTAAGAGCCAAGCTTGCGCCGCGCATTCAGTGCGCCCCTCCCCGCTTGCGGGGGAGGATTGGGGTGGGGGCGCCCCAGCGGCAGTCTTTACGGGGCTTCCCCCTCCCCAGCCCTCCCCCGCAAGCGGGGGAGGGAGCAAACCGTTATCGCGGCTAGACTGTGCCCAGAACCTGCAAGCGCTAGGGAGGCATGCCCCTACTTCACGTCCCGAATCCACTGATGCGGATCCGGGCTGCGGCCGTACTGGATGTCGACGAGCTGCTTGCGCAGGCCCATGGCGACCGGGCCGGCCTCGCCGCCGTTGATCAGGACGTCGCCGCTCGCCGAGCACACCTTGCCGATCGGCGAGATCACCGCGGCGGTGCCGCAGGCGAACGCTTCCTTCAGCTTGCCGCTCTTGGCGTCCGCCCGCCACTGGTCGATCGAATACGCCTCCTCGCGCACCTCGCGGCCGGCATCGCGCGCCAGCTTGATGATGGAATCGCGGGTGATGCCGGGCAGGATGGTGCCGAGCGGCGGCGTCGACAGCGAGCCGTCGTCGAACACGAAGAACACGTTCATGCCGCCGAGCTCCTCGACATAGCGGCGCTCGATCGCATCAAGGAACACGACCTGGTCGCAGCCATGCTGGATCGCCTCGGCCTGCGCCTTGAGGCTCGCGGCATAATTGCCGCCGCATTTGACGCCGCCGGTGCCGCCGACCGCGGCGCGGGTGTAGTTCTCCGAGACCCAGATCGAGACCGGGGCCGGCCCGCCCTTGAAATAGGAGCCGACCGGCGAGGCGATGACCGCGAAGATGTATTCCGCCGACGGCTTGACGCCGAGGAACACCTCGTTGGCGATCATGAACGGGCGCAGATAGAGGCTGCCCTCGCCGCCCGGGATCCAGGCGCGATCGATGCGGACGAGCTGCTCGACCGCCTCGATGAAGACCTCCGGCGGCAGTTGCGCCATCGCCATGCGCTCGGCCGAGTTCCAGAACCGCTTCGCGTTGGCGTCGGGGCGGAACAGGTTCACGCCGCCGTCGTCACGCTTGTAGGCCTTCAGGCCCTCGAAGATCTCCTGCGCGTAATGCAGGACGGCCGCGGCCGGATCGAGCGGGAAGTTGGCGCGGGATTCGACCCGCGCGCTGTGCCAGCCCTTGTCCTGGCTGTACTGGACCACGGCCATGTGATCGGTGAACACCCGGCCGAAGCCCGGGTTGGCGAGCTTGGCAGCACGCTCCTGGTCGGAGGTCGGGTTCGTCGTCGGCTTGATGTCGAATGTCAAAGTCATGTCCTTGCTTCCCCCGCTTGATCGCCATTCGCGAGTTCTGGCGCCGACCCGTCCGATCGGGCCAGTCGGCTTTTTGAATTTCGGACCTGCCGCGACCGGCTTTTGAGCCGGTCACCGGGCAAGCATGCCACTACAGGACATGCTTTTGCGCCCGGCGGAAGTCCAGTATGGTTTGCCGAAATGCCGCTCGACATCACACGGTAGTTCGATGCGCGGCCCAGGCTGCCCGTCGGGGTTGCCTACGGCCCGTTCAGACACGCCTGGAGACCCATCGCCCGCCGATGAAACGATCTAAAATTTCGTAGCGGACGATTGTTTTGTAACATTGAACCGCAGAAACGTCAATATGGCTGACATAAATTTCTCGTCTCCGACGTTGAGCCCCGAGCTGCGCGCGGCTGAGCCCTCCGCGGCCGCCGGCGGCGAGCCGCTGCGCTGGGACATCATCGAGCTCTTGTTCTTCGCCTACCGCGACTTCGTCGGCGATGCCGACCATGAGCTGGAGGCGTTCGGCTTCGGCCGGGCGCATCACCGCGTGATGCATTTCGTCACACGCTATCCCGGCCTGAAGGTCGCCGATCTGCTCGACGTTCTCCGCATCACCAAGCAGTCGCTCGGACGCGTGCTCAAGCAGCTGCTCGACGAAGGCTACATCGTGCAGAAGACCGGCAACAACGATCGCCGCCAGCGCCTTCTTTTCGCCACGCCGAAGGGCGAGGCGCTGGTCGCCAAGCTGGCCGGGCTGCAGACGCGGCGCATCGATCGAGCGCTGGAGCAGATCGGACCGGCCGGCGCCGAGAAGGTCCGGCAGTTCCTGCGCGCGATGATCGATCGCGACGATCCGGACAAGGTGCTGGAAGCCATCTTCAAGACGCCTGTCGCCGCTGCCAAGGAGTGACCGTGACGATCGCCGCCATCGCCCCGCATCATCAGCAGACGCCGGCCGACGACGCGCCGCATCTCCTGCTCGTCGACGACGACCGCCGTATCCGCGACTTGCTGTCGCGCTTCCTGCGCGGCGAAGGCTATCGCGTCACCACCGCGGCGAGCGCGAGCGATGCCCGCGCCAAGCTGACGGGACTGCATTTCGATCTCCTGATCCTCGACGTGATGATGCCCGGCGAAAGCGGCTTCGACCTCGCCCGCTTCATCCGCACGCAATCCTCGGTGCCGATCGTGATGCTGACCGCACGGGCCGAGCCGGAGAGCCGCATCGAGGGACTGCAGCTCGGCGCCGACGACTACGTCGCCAAGCCTTTTGAGCCAAGAGAGCTCGCGCTGCGCATCGGCAACATCCTCAAGCGGGCCGCGCCGCCGCCGGCGGAGGAGGTCGTCGAGCAGATCGCGTTCGGCCCGTTCGTCTATCATCTGGCGCGCGGCGAGCTGAAGCAGGGCGAGGAGATCGTCCATCTCACCGACCGCGAGCGCGAGATGCTGCGCATCCTCGCCAATGCCCGCGGCGAGACCGTGCCGCGCGGCGCGCTGACCGGCAACGGCACCGTCAACGAGCGCGCCGTCGACGTCCAGATCAACCGCCTGCGCCGCAAGCTCGAGAGCGATCCGGCCAACCCGCTGTTTCTGCAGGCCGTGCGCGGCATCGGCTACCGGCTGATGACGTCGGGTTGAGATGAGCGGTTGATATGCCGGGCCATTCCGACCACGTTGCCTTGAAAGCATCTGAGCTAGCTTCCTCACCGCAAGACCTGAAACGACCTGGCATCTCCGCACCATTGCGAGCGAAGCGAAGCAATCCAGAGTCCCGCGACGATTCTGGATTGCTTCGTCGCGGAGCCTGCCCTCAGGCTCGCCGCGGGCGAGACCCGGGGGCTCCTCGCAATGACGGAAACGGCGCGCGTTAGGATTATCATGAGCACGCTCGACACCGGCCTCACCCTGATCCGCACCGCCTCGCGGCGGGTGTCGCGCGCCAACAGCCTGGTCGGCAACGCGTTCAAGGGCTGGATGCCGACCGGCCTCTATGCCCGCGCGCTGCTGATCATGATCGTGCCGATGGTGATCCTGCAGACGGTGGTCGCGGGCGTGTTCATGGAGCGGCACTGGAACACGGTGACGCGACGCCTCTCCGCCGCAGTTGTGCAGGACGTCGCCGCGCTGATCGACATCTACAAGGGCTATCCGCAGGACAAGGACCGCACCATGCTGCGCCGGATCGCGCAACAGCGGCTCAACCTCGTGGTCGACTTCCTGCCCGCCGGCGACATGCCGCCGCCGGGGCCAAAACCGTTCTTCAACCTGCTCGACCAGTCGCTGTCGAGCCAGATCGGCCGCCAGATCAGCCGCCCGTTCTGGATCGACACCGTCGGCCGCTCCAATCTGGTCGAGATCCGCATCGCGCTCGATGACGCCGTGATGCGCGTGTTCGCGCAGCGTGGCGCGGCCTACGCGTCGAACACCGATATCTTCCTGTTCTGGATGGTCGGCACCTCCTCGATCCTGCTGATCGTCTCGGTGCTGTTCCTGCGCAACCAGATCAAGCCGATCCTGCGCCTCGCAGATGCGGCCGAGAGTTTCGGCAAGGGCCGCGAGGTGCCGAACTTCCGGCCGCGCGGCGCGCGCGAGGTGCGGCGTGCGGCACACGCCTTCCTGGAGATGAAGGCGCGCATCGAGCGCACGCTGGAGCAGCGCACGGCGATGCTGGCCGGTGTCAGCCACGATCTGCGCACCATCCTGACGCGCTTCAAGCTGGAGCTGGCGCTGCTCGGCGACAGTCCCGAGATCGACGCCATGCGCAAGGACGTCGACGAGATGTCGCACATGCTGGAGGATTATCTGGCGTTCGCACGCGGCGACAATGGCGAGATCGCGCAGCCGACCGACATCTCCAACGCGCTCGAGGAGCTGCGCAGCGACGCCGAGCGCAACGGCCATTCCGCCACGGTCTCGTTCCACGGCCTGCCTGTGGTCACCGTGAAGCCGCAGGCGCTGAAGCGCTGCCTCGGCAATCTCGTCTCCAACGCCGCCCGCCATGCCGATGCGATCGCCATCACCGGCCATCGCGACCACCGCTACCTCACCATCACCGTCGACGATGACGGCCCGGGCATCCCGGCCGACATGCGCGAGGAGGTGTTCAAGCCGTTCCTGCGCCTCGACGACGCGCGCAACCAGGACGAGGGCGGCACGGGCTTGGGCCTCGCCATCGCCCGCGACATCGCGCGGTCCCATGGCGGCGACATCACCCTCGGCGACAGCCCGATGGGCGGGTTGCGGGCGAGCGTGCGGATTCCGGTGTAGCGCGCTGCTTAGTTCATTCCCGCGCGACCACGGCGTCGAGCCACGCGCAGTTCAGTGCCGGAACGCGAGGATCCGGCACGCGAACGCCGCGTGCAGCCGCGGACAGCCGCATATCGCGCAGGCGATTGCGCTGCTCATCCGGCAGGTACAATCGCTCGTGCCCCCACAGTGACGGGCCGTCAAAGGTCTCATGCGGCTGCCAGGTCGCGGGATCGATCACCCGGCCGCCCCAGCCATATTCGATGAAGAAGCCGGAGGGCGTGTTGACGTAGAACGAGGTCATGTGGTCGTTGGTGTGACGGCCCAGCGTGTAGGCCACGCGCCCGTCGTCGAGCTGTGCCAGGTCGTAGCCCTGGCCGACGTCGTCGAGACTACCTAGTTCCACCATGAAGTGATGCAGTGTGCGGCGACCGGAGCCGACCATCGCGAAGCTGTGGTGGCGGCCGTTGACGTGGAAGAAATAGAGCTTGTACGGCGTCAGGCCGAAGTCGGACACCTTGAAGCCGAGCAGGTCGCGATAGAACCGCAGCAGCGGCTCGACGTCCTCGACGTTGAGCACGACGTGTCCCATGCCGAGCGGCCCGGTGCGAAAGCCGGAGATCGGACGTCCCGGCCTGAAGGGATCCGAGGCGACAGCTGCACCCCAGAACACCTCGATCGTGTTGCCGGCGGGATCCTGAAAGCAGATCAGCTCGGTGACATGACGCTCGTCGACCAGTGCCTGCGAACCGCGGGCCACCTTCACGCCGTTGTCGTCGAGACGGCTCGCGAGGCGCGCGAGCGCCGCGGCGTCGCCGACCTCCCAGCCCATGACAGCGAGCCCGCCATCGCCGCTGCCATCGACGATCAGCCGCTGCTTGCGATCATCCATCCGATAGGCCTGCACGCTGGCCGCGCGATCCACGCGCTGCATCCCGAGGAGCTCGGTCGCCATGCGTCCCCACTGCTCCGCTTGGGACGACTTGATGCCGATGTAACCGAGCGCCGTGATTTCCATCTTGTTTTCTTCCGAAAGGCGCGGGCGGAATTTCGTATCAGCTCCGCGCGGTCCTGCAGTAGACTGCCGCCCCTGCATCCGGCTCGCGTTCTCAAGACGGTATCGGCGGACGGAAACGAAGAACAGGGAGGATTTTCCAAGTGTCCAAGCAACGGACGCGATCTCCGCAAGCCCGTCCTGCGGAGGGTGTCCGCGCCTTCAAGCGGGGGCTCGACGTGCTGCGCGCGGTCAATCGGTCCGGCGGCATTCGGGCCGGCGATGTGGCGCGCCAGCTCGATCTGCCGCGGCCTACGGTCTATCGGTTGCTCGAGACACTCGAGGAACTCGGCTATGTCGCGCGCAGCGCCAGCGACGACCGCTTCCGGGTGACGCGCCACGCGTTGAGCCTCGGCGACGGCTATGATCCCGGCATCTTCATCTGCCAGGTCGCCGCGCCCTATCTCGCCGAGCTCAGCCGCAGCCTGATCTGGCCGGTCGATCTGTCGACTTATGAGAACGGCGCGATGGTCATCCAGGAGACCACGCATGCGCGCAGCCCGCTCTCGATCGATCGCAGCATGATCGGCAAGCGCCTGCCGATGCTGCAGACCTCGGCCGGCCGGGCCTATCTGGCCGCTTGCCCGCCCGCAGAGCGGGACATCATCATCAACCACCTGCGACGCATCGAGAATGCGGAGGACGTTTCCTTCCTGGCGCCCGAGCGGCTGCAGCGCATGGTGACGGAAACGGCTCAGCGCGGCTATGCAATCCGCAACGAGGGCGAATTCAATCCGAAGACGTCGTCGATCGCAGTGCCGATCGTTCGTGGCGACGTCGTCTTCGGCTGCATTTCGATCATCTGGATCCGCTCCGCCATGACCCTCGAGGAGGCTGTCGCTCAATACGCGGCCCCATTGCGCGACGCCGCAGCCGCGATTCCCGTCCAGGCCTGAGCGTCCGCTGCGCGGACAGTTTGCGACCGCGCCTTGAAGGTGCGAGGCGGTTGCGGAACAGATGCAGCCATGAGCAACATGGCTGCACATTCCGGAAGCTTCGACGTCGTCATCGTCGGTCGCGGGCCCGTGGGCTCGACGCTCGCCAATCTGCTCGGCCTGTGCGGCATCCGCACCCTGATCCTGGAGCGCGAAGCCAAGGCCTATCATTTGCCGCGCGCGGTGCATTTCGACGACGAATGCATGCGCGTGTTCCAGACCATCGGCCTTGCCGACGCCATCCTGCCCCACCTTACATTGAGTCCCGGCATGCGCTTCGTCGATGCCGAGGGACGGCTGCTGCTCGACTGGCCGCGCACCCGCGAGCCGACCTCGATGGGCTGGAATCTGAGCTACCGATTCCACCAGCCCGATCTCGAAAACGTGCTCAACAAGGGACTCGCGCGCTGGCCTCATGTCGAGCTGCGCACGCGCTGTGACGTCTTCGCGCTCGAGCAGGACCACAACGGTGCGCGCGTTCGCTATGAAGACCTCGGTACCGGCCGGCTCGTCGACATCTCCTGCGCCTATGTCATCGGCTGCGACGGTGCACGTTCGCTGGTGCGCCGCTTCATCGGCTCGGCGCTGGACGATCTCGGCTTTCACGAGCGCTGGCTGGTCTGCGACGTGCTGCTGAGGCAGGAGCGGCCCGATCTCGGCGATTTCAGCGTCCAGCACTGCAACCCGCAGCGTCCCGCAACCTATATTCGCGGCACCGGCAACCGGCGCCGTTGGGAGATCACGGTACGTCCCGACGAGGACGCGGTCGAGATCACCCAACCGGCTCGCGTGTGGGAGCTGCTCTCGCCCTGGCTCCAGCCCGCAGAGGCCGAGATCGAACGCGCCGCCGTCTACACATTCCACTCCGCGGTCGCCAAGCAATGGCGTGCCGGACGGCTCTTGCTCGCAGGTGATTCCGCGCACCAGACCCCGCCTTTCCTCGGTCAGGGCATGTGTGCCGGCATTCGCGACGCGGCCAACCTCGCATGGAAGCTGGCCCATGTGATTGCCCGCAAGGCAAGGCCTGATCTCCTCGACACCTATCAGAGCGAGCGCGCGCCCCACGTGCGCGAATTCATCGAGCTCGCGATACGGCTGGGCGGACTCATCAACACCAGGGCGGTCGAGGCGGCGCTCGCGACCGGCACGGCACAGGGCGACGGCCAGCTGAAACTCGACGTGCAGAAGCCAGTGCTCGGCCCGGGCCTCGCCGGCGGCGATCGAAGCATGACGGGAAAGCTGGCGCCGCAATTCCGCACCCGCGATCTCGGCCGCAGCGACGATCGCGTCGGCTATCGCTTCGCGCTGCTGTGCCGGTCTGGACTCGGTGCCGCGGTGATCGAGCAGCATCATGCCGGCTTGGCGGCGGCTGACGTCGCCATCATTTCCGGCGAGGAGGCTAGCGGCCTCGACGGTTGGCTCGATGAGCACGGCTTCGCCGCCGTGCTGATGCGCCCGGACCGCTACATCCTGGGTGCCGTGCAGAAGAGTGAAGATCTCGCCGCGCTGTTGTCCGGCCTCGCCGTCCTCGCGCCGCGGCCGAGCGCCGCCTGATCGTTTCCGTTTTGCTGAGAGGGTTCACGTATGAAGCTGGTTTCCTTTGTCATTGACGGGCGTCCCGGATACGGCGCGGTGAAGGGAGACGGTGTGGTCGACCTCGGCCGGCGCCTGCCGTCGAAGAGCCTGCGCGCGCTGATCGAGGCGGATGCGCTCGGTCACGCCGCCGAACTGCTCGCCCGCGAACAGACCGACTATCCGCTCAGTGCGATCGCCTTCGCGCCCGTCATCCCTGATCCCGGCAAGATCATCTGCGTTGGCCTGAACTATCGCGACCACGTCGCCGAGACCGGGCGGACCGTCACCGCGAAACCTGCGCTGTTTGCGCGCTTTCCCACCAGCCAAGTCGGCCATCTGCAGCCGGTCATTCGCCCTGGTGTCTCCGAACATTTCGACTACGAGGGCGAGCTTGCGCTCGTGATCGGGAAAGCCGGCCGGCATGTCCGGCGCGAGGACGCGCTCACGCACATCGCCGGCTATTCCTGCTACAATGAAGGCAGCATCCGCGACTGGCAGCGCCATACATCGCAATTCCTGTCGGGCAAGACCTTCGACCGGTCTGGCGCATTCGGCCCCTGGCTGGTCACGGCTGATGAAATTCCCGACCCGTCGAAACTGACGCTGCAGACCCGCCTCAATGGCGAGACCGTGCAGCGGACCACCACGGATCTCCTCATCACCGATGTCCCCGATCTGATCGTCTATTGCTCGACGATCATGACCTTGCTGCCGGGGGACGTGATCGTCACCGGCACGCCGGGAGGCGTCGGCTTCAAGCGCACCCCGCCTCTGTTCATGAAGCCCGGCGATACGGTCGAGGTCGACATTTCGGGCATCGGCGTGCTGCGCAATCCCGTGGCTGCCGAACCGGCAGCCTGACGTCTCCGCCTCGCGGAGAACCGCGAGGCGCACCAATCAAACACGACAAAAAACCAAATCTTCAAGTCCGGGGAGGATCATCATGTCGCGCTGTCTCAGATCCAGCATCGCTGGCCTGCTGCTGCTTGCAGGCTCATCCGCGCAGGCCGAAATCAAGGGGAGCGCCATCCGTATCGGTGTGCTCACCGACATGACCGGCATCTTCGCGACCGCGATGGGGCCCGGCTCGGTGGAAGCGGCCCGGATGGCCGCTGAGGAATTTGGCGGCAAGATCAACGGCAGGCCGATCGAAATCATTCAGGCCGACCATCAGAACAAGCCGGATATCGCGGTCGCGATCGCCCGGCGCTGGTTCGAGCAGGACGGTGTGCAGGCGATCGCCGACGGCGGCAGCTCCGGCGCGGCCCTTGGCGTCCAGGAGCTGGTGCGTAGCAACGGCAAGATCTTCCTCATCTCGGGGGCCGGCGCCAACCAGCTGACCGACGAAGCTTGCGCCCCGACCTCGGTGCAATGGACGCACGACGCCTATTCGACCGCGACCGCAGTCGTCTCGGGCATCATGCAGACCAGCAAGGAGCCATGGTTCTTCATCACCGGTGACTACGCGTTCGGTCATTCAGTGGAAGCGACCGCGCGCGCCCGCATCGCCGAGCTCGGCGGCAAGGTCGCCGGCAGCGTCAAGGCGCAGCTCGGCACGCCGGACTACGGATCCTTCCTGCTGCAGGCCCAGGCCTCCGGCGCCAAGATCCTGGCGCTCAACGTCGCCGGCGACAATGCCACAGCCATCAAGCAGGCCGAGGAGTTCGGGCTTGCGGCCCAGGGCATGAAGATCGTGCCGATGTCGTTCCAGAACGTGGACATTGAAGCCATCGGCCTCAAGGCGACGCAGGGCGATCTCATCGTCACCAGCTTCTTCGAGGATGCCTCCCCCGCCGCGCGCCGCTTCTCCGACGCGTTCTACGCGCGCCGGAGGGCGATGCCGTCACAGATACAGGCCGGGGTCTATTCGGCCGTGCGGCACTATCTGCAGGCGGTGAAGGATGCCGACAGCGACGACGGCGCAAGCGTGATGGCGAGGATGACGGCGACGCCGGTCTCGGACGCCTATGCGGACCACGGCCAGATCCGCGACGACCAGCGCATGGTGCACGACCTGTATCTGGTCCAGGTCAAGACCCCCGCCGAATCGAAGGGCCCCTGGGACTTCGTCAAGCTGGTGACGAAGATCGCCCCCGATCAGGCATTTCGCCCGCTCGACCGCAGCAAGTGCAGCCTGGTCGGTAAGTGAGCACATGAGCGACCAAGCATGATTCCGGACGATCAGCGCGCCGTCATCATCACCGCCGCGGGCGGCCCGGAGGTCCTGTCGGAGCGACAGGACTGGCCGGTCCCGCGCCTCGGACCAGACGATGTGCTGATCGAGGTCGCAGCCGCCGGCATCAACCGTCATGACTGCAACCAGCGCGCTGCCGGGCCGTCGCGGGAGCCCAATCCCGTGCCGGGGTTGGAAGCCTCGGGGCGCATCGTGGCCTGCGGCACCAACGTTCCCCGGGAACGGCTGGGTAAAGCGGTGATCGCACTGACCGACGGCGGCTCATACGCGCAATACGTCGCCACCGATCAGCATCTTGCCCTGGACTTGCCGAGCGGCCTCGACTGGATCCAAGGCGCCGCCCTGCCCGAGGCGCTGTTCACGACCTGGTTCAATTTCTTCGAGCTGATGCGCATGGCGCCCGGCGAGACCGCCTTGATTCATGGCGGAAGCAGCGGCGTCGGCACGATCGCGATCCAGCTCCTGCGCGCGCTGGGTCATCCCGTCATCGCCACCGCCGGCACCGCAGAGAAGCGCGCCGCGGCGCTCAGGCTCGGCTGCAGCGCCGTGTTCGACTACGCCGATCCTGATCTCGCCGAGCAGATCCGCGCGGCGACGGGGATGCGCGGTGTCGACTGCATCCTCGACACCTCCGCAGGCGCTCACATCGCGCAGGACCTTGTGGCGCTCGCAATGGGCGGACGGATCGCCCTGCTCTCAGCCGGACATGGGAACGAGTTGGCGGTGCCGCTGCGCGGCCTGATGGCGCGCCGGGCCAGCATCACCGGCGCGTTCCTGCGTTCGACGGCACTGGACCTCAAACGACGCATCGCGGCCGACCTGCGGCAATGCGTCGGGCCCCTTCTCGGGACGGCCATTCGGCCGCACATCGATAGCATCTATCGCTTGTCCGAGGCGGCCGATGCGCACACCCGCATGGAGACGAGCCGACATATCGGGAAGATCGTGCTTTGCGTCCGCGAATGAGCGACGATCCATGTCTCTGCGCTCGTGCCGCCAAACGCAACGGCCGCCCGCCTACTGCTTGGCGCCCGGGATGAGGTTCTTCAGCTTGTTCATGTCCTTGATGTTCATCTTCATGCCACCGGGCATGACGATGTCGCCGGGCTTCTGGTCGGGCTTGCAGGCGCCGAGCCACTTCGCCTCGATGGTCATCGCGGTCTCCTTGGCGGCGCCGGCGGCACCGCCCTGGATGCGCGAGGTGGTCTTCACCGTGTAGGCTGAGTTGAAGTCACCGGTGATGTCGGCATGCGAGGTCGTGTTCATGCCGCCGAAGCTGCAGACGGCATCACTGACATAGCCGGTTGCGGTCTTCTGGATGTCCTGCTTGGAGCAGACCTGCTGCGCCATCGGCGAGGCCATGTTGTTCATGTCCCTGTCGGTGGTCTCGTCGGTGCAGTGCTGCATGGTCATCTCCGGCAGCTGGCCGCCGGACCTGACCATCTTCAATTCCCACAGGCCCGCCTTGCGCACCGGCAGGTCCACGGCACGGGCCTCGTGACTCGCGGTCACGCTGAGGAGACAGCAGGCCAGAAGGCCGATGGCAGTGCGTGTGCAGGTCATGTGTTCCGTTCCGGCTCGTTGCGCGATGTCGGAGCGAATGCCGCCAAAAGATGGCAATTAGGAGAACGTTAGTACAGCGTCCGCAGCGGCCGTTGCGCCGAGCCATAGGGCACCCAGCGGCAGGCGAACGAGACGTAGCCGCCATAGCGCGCATCGACGGCGCGGAACTTCGCGACCTTGCCGTAGGAGGCGCAATGATCGACCGCGAGCTGGCGCGCATCCGTGCTCTGGGCCAGCTGATAGGAGATGATGCCGCCGGTGTCGTTGCCCTTGAAGGGCGGCACCACGTCGGCCAGAGCCGGCGCGGCGGCCAGCAGCATCCCGACGGCCGCGAGGCCTGCAGTCTTCACGAGTCCGGCCTTCAGCGTCCGCATTGCATTCTCCTTGAGCTGGCCTGCCATCCTAAGGGTCCTGTGCGGTCAAGAAAAGAACACCAGCCTCGCGTTAACAGGACTAATCGTGGAGTGTTGCCGCGTTGCACTTGACCTCCTGTGGCCGCCGCGGCACGGTCCACGCTTCCGGATCAGCCTTGCGGACGGCCCATGCGCGACTTCAGCTCACCTTTCAAGATGTTCGGCGCCGCCTGTGGCGCGCTGCTTGCCGCCATCGTCGCCACCGCCCCGGCTCAGGCCGCCAATCCGCTCGAGATGAACTTCTGGCTGTCCGGCCCGAAGTACGAAGGCCGGGTTGCCCCCTGCGAGGCGGCCATTCCGACCATCGTCTCGCGATTCCAGGACAAGGAGAGCACCTTCTGGAATTCCTCGCTGACGATCACCGGCGTCGCCAATGTCCATGAGATCGCCTTCCGGCCCTGGCAGTCCGACAACATTCCACGCCGCTTCTGCACCGGCAGCGTGATGATCAGCGACGGCAAAGCGCGCACCGTCAACTTCTCGATCATCGAGGATGGCGGCTTCGCCGGCTATGACCAGGGCGTCGAGTTCTGCGTCGTCGGCCTCGATCGCAACTGGGCCTTCAATCCGGCCTGCCGCGCCGCCAAGCCCTGATTCGATTTTGTCGGACCATCGGCCGCTCGCGCGGGCGGCCGGCTGACGAATGGCTGCCTCGGGGCAGCCATTTTTGTTCTTGAAATGTTCCAGCGCGCTGCTAGGCTCCTGGCATTGTCCGGGGAGTTCGCCATGTTCGATTGCCTGCGCCGACCTGCCGTCCTGTTGTCCATAACGATCGCCTGCTTTGCCCTCTTGGTGGGTGTGCTCGCGGCTGGCTCCGCCGAGGCGCAGGACCGTCGCCAGAACGCGCCGGGCGCGTTCGACTTCTACGTTCTCTCGCTATCCTGGTCGCCCTCGTACTGTGCCGAAGCCGAGGAGCGAGGCGGCCGCGGCAACCGGTCCCAGCAGTGCGGCGGCCGGCCCTACTCGTTCGTCGTGCACGGGCTGTGGCCGCAATACGAGAACGGCTACCCCGAATATTGCGAGCAGCCGGCGCCGCGCCTGCCGCGCAACATCATGACCTCGATGCTCGACCTGATGCCGGCGCCGGGCCTGATCTACAACGAGTGGGACAAGCACGGCACCTGCGCCGGCCTGTCCGCGAAGGCCTACTTCGAAATCATCCGCAAGGCCCGCGCCGCCATCAAGATCCCGCCGGAATTCCTCGATCTCGCGGAGGCCAAGACGGTGGCGCCGGGGGCGGTCGAGGAGGCCTTCATCAAGGCCAACCCCAAGCTCACGACATCGGGCATTGCCGTCACCTGCAACCGCACCAGGCTGAGCGAGGTCCGGATCTGCCTGTCGAAGGATCTGGAGTTTCGCAACTGCGACGAGATCGACCGCCAGGCCTGCCGGCGCGACGAGGTCAACATGCCGCCGGTCCGCGGCGGCTAGCGACGGCCGAATTGGGCGACCGCAGTGCGTCGGCCTGCGGCGCCTCTCGGCGCGGCGCTGATCCGATGCTCTCTGGATCCATCCGGCGCATCGACGGGGTACCCTTTTGACGCGGAACGGCGTAACTCGTGCCGCATGAACTACCGACACGCCTTTCACGCCGGCGGCTTTGCCGACGTCATCAAGCACATCGTGCTGACGCGCATCCTGGTCTACCTCCAGGAGAAGCCCGCTGCGTTCCGGGTGATCGACACCCATGCCGGCGCAGGCCTGTACGATCTCACCGGCGACGAGGCCATCCGCAGTGGCGAGTTCCTCACCGGCATCGCTCGCGTGCTGCAGGCGCGCTTCTCCGAGCAGGCCTATGCACTCTTGTCGCCCTATCTCGACATCATCAGATCGTTCAATCCGAAGGCCGAGCTCGTCGCCTATCCCGGCTCGCCGCTGATCGCGCGCGCGCTGCTGCGGCCGCAGGACCGCATGACCCTGTGCGAGCTCGCGCCGATCCCCCGCAAGCAGCTGATCGATCAGTTGCGCCGCGACACCCAGGCCCGCGTCGTCGATCTCGACGGCTGGGTCGCCCTGCCCGCCTTCGTGCCGCCGAACGAGCGCCGGGGCGTGGTGCTGATCGATCCGGCGTTCGAGGCCAAGGATGAGTTCGAGCGGCTCGCCGATCGCTTCGCTACGGCCTTCGCAAAGTGGACCACCGGTATCTACGTGCTCTGGTATCCCGCCAAGAGCCGGCGCGCGACGGAAGAGCTGACCGATCGCGTCGCGGCGCTTGCGGCCGCGGCCAAGCCGCCGGGCAAGGTGCTGCGGATCGAGTTCAGTGTTGCGCCGCAGATCGAAGGCGAGGCGCTGACCTCGACCGGGCTGCTGATCGTCAACCCGCCCTGGACATTGCATGACGAGTTGAAGCTCATCCTGCAGGAACTGCAGAAGCCGCTCGGCCAGGGCGGCGCGGCGCGCTTCCGGATCGAATTCCCCAAAGCTTGAAACGGCGACTGGTCGAAAAGCCGTAGTCAATCGGCGCGGAACCGTATTATTGTGTCTGATTGTAAGACTGGCTTTACGTTCCGCTTCCGCGAATGGTTGCGGCGGGGTGATCAAGGCCTAACAAGATCCAGACGATCCGGCGTGGCGAGCGCTGGGCGTTAAGGTGGCCAACGCTTTCCGATCAAAGTGATGTCCGGTCGGACGCTGCGCAGAGCGCGCAGTGGAGGAAGCATTGCGGGGGAGGAGTTTCCCGATGGCCATGACTGGGACGGTCAAGTTCTTCAATGGTGAGCGCGGCTACGGCTTCATCAAGCCGGACGACGGTGGACGCGACGTGTTCGTGCACATCACGGCGGTGGAGCGCGCGGGCCTGAAGGATCTGACCGAGGGACAACGGATCAGCTTCGAGGTAGAGCCGGACAAGAAGGGCAAGGGCCCGAAGGCGGTGAACCTGGTCCTGTCGTCTTAGGGCGAGCCCACCAGGCGACGGTTCACGCACCAGCGTGAGACTGCAGCCGCGGGCGCCTCGACGGCATCTCATTCGTTCGTTTGGAAGCTGCCGGCAGCGCCGCCGGCTCGCGTGCACAGCATTGCCGGCTCGTACGTGCAGGCCGCGCGCGATGCTGCATGCCTCCAGATTGCACGGAGCACTACGACAAAAGGGACTCCGACAAAAAAATCCCGGCCGCGCGAGCGGCCGGGAGGTTGTCGTTGGACGTTTCTTCTTCCTATTCCCTCGTTGCCATCAGAAGTGGAAGTTGATGCCTGCGCGCACAATTCCAAACCGATAGTCGTTCTTCGCCCCCGTGATCACGAAATTGCTGCTGTCGAGATCGACGTAGAGATACTCGATCTTGGCGGTCCAGTTCTGCGCCAGGCCGAACTCGGTGCCGGCACCGAGCGTCCAGCCCACCGTGGTGTGCGATTCCGAAAGGCCGAAGGTCTCGGCGCGCAGGCCGCCAAAGGCGAGACCGCCGGTGCCGTAGAACAGGATGTTGTTGAAGGCGTAGCCGGCCCGGCCGCGCAATGTGCCGAACCACGGGTTCGAGAACTTCCACGGCGCGAAGGTGTCGTTGGCGCCGGTCAGGTTGATGTCGCCCTCGGCGCCGAACACCCATGGGCCGTTCTGCCAATTGTATCCCGCGGTCAGGCCGCCGGTGAGACCGGACGGCTTGGTCGGGTTGTTGCCGACGGTGCCCCATTCGTAGCCCAGCGTGCCGCCGAGATAGGGGCCGGCCCAGCTATAGGCGTTGAGGGGCTGGCTCACGGTATAGGGCGCGCCGCGCCCATAGCCGAGATCGGCCGCCTGCGCCGAGACCGATCCGAGAGCCGCCGCGCCAAAGCCCGCCGCGGCGGCAGCACCGACCAAGAACCTGTTCATCGCTCACTCCACGCAACTCGCCGTCACCACCCGGAGCATGCGCCGCGCGACTGTGCTGCGCGGGCCGACGTGGTTACGGAACTCTCGCTTCTTTCGTGAGCTTTTATCGAGAGTTTTAGGTTAAGCCGTTGTTAAGCCGGGTTACCCGGCCATTAACGTGCTTAACGAAGCGTTACCGCCCTGCCCTGTGCATGGCGCCATCGCAAGCTGGCGAGGCGGCGCGGCAGCGCTTAATTTGTTGGACATGACCACCCACAGCTCCGACCCATCCAAGGCGCCGACGCCCCCGAGCCGGCGTGGCGCGGCCGACCTGCCGCCCGAGACCATCGACACGCCCGATCTCGATCCCGCCGCCTCGGCTGCGGACGAGGACGATGACGGCCGGCTGCCGGAGCTGGCCGAGGAGAGCCTGGAGGCGGTCGGCGAAGGCCCGCTCGCGATCGGCCACGCGGCGATCGAGAATGCCGTGCGGCTCGCGCCGACCTCGCCCGGCGTCTACCGCATGCTCAATACGGCCCATGACGTGCTCTATGTCGGCAAGGCCAAGAACGTCAAAAAGCGCCTGTCATCCTATGCGCGGGCCAACGCGCCGCTGCCGGCGCGCATCCTGCGCATGATCGCGGCCACCGTGACCGTCGAGATCATCTCGACCACGACCGAGACCGAGGCGCTGCTGCTCGAAGCTAACCTGATCAAGCAGCTCAAGCCGCGCTTCAACGTGCAACTGCGCGACGACAAGTCGTTCCCCTACATCCTGATCACCGGCGACCATTGGGCGCCGCAGATCCTCAAGCACCGCGGCGCGCAGTCCAGGCCGGGGCGCTATTTCGGTCCGTTCGCCTCGGCCGGCGCCGTCAACCGCACCATCACAGCGCTGCAGCGCGCCTTCCTGATCCGCTCCTGCACCGATTCGTTTTTCGAGAGCCGCACCCGCCCCTGCCTGTTGCACCAGATCCGCCGCTGCGCCGGGCCCTGCACCCAGGAGATCGACTTCCCCGGCTACACCGAGCTCGTGCGCGAGGCGACCGACTTCCTGTCCGGACGCAGTCAGGCCGTGAAGGCGCTCCTGGCGACCGAAATGGAGAAGGCGTCTGGCGAGCTCGAATTCGAGACTGCCGCTGTCTATCGCGACCGTCTCGCGGCGCTGTCGGCGATCTCCTCGCAGCAGGGCATCAACCCGCGCACCGTCGAGGAAGCCGACGTGTTCGCCATCCACCAGGAGGGCGGCTATTCCTGCGTCGAGGTGTTCTTCTTCCGCACCGGCCAGAACTGGGGCAACCGCGCCTACTTCCCGCGCGCGGAGAAGAGCTATCTGCCGGAGGAGGTGCTGTCGGCGTTCATCACGCAGTTCTACGACGACAAGCCGCCGCCGAAGCTGATCCTGCTGTCGCATGAGATCGAGGAAGCCGAGTTGCTCGCCGAGGCGCTGTGCGTCAAGGCCGGCCACAAGGTCGAGGTGTCCTGCCCGAAGCGCGGCGAGAAGAAGGACCTGGTCACCCATGCGCTGACCAATGCGCGCGAGGCGCTGGGCCGCAAGCTCGCCGACACCGCAACGCAAAGCCGGCTGCTGGAGGCGATGACCACAACGCTCGGCCTGCCGCAGGTCCCGAAGCGCATCGAGGTCTACGACAACAGCCACATCCAGGGCACCAACGCGGTCGGCGCGATGGTCGTCGCCGGCCCCGACGGCTTCATGAAGAACCAGTACCGCAAGTTCAACATCAAGTCGGAAGGTCTCACGCCCGGCGACGACTACGCCATGATGAAGGAGGTGCTGCAGCGCCGCTTCAAGCGGCTGGTGTCACCGTCGGAGAAGGATGTCGCACGCGCGGCCAAGGAGGACGACGTGCCGCAATGGCCCGACCTCGTCATCATCGACGGCGGCCGCGGCCAGCTCAATGCCGTCCGCGAGATCTTCACCGAGCTTGGCGTCACCAACGTCGCGCTGATGTCGGTCGCCAAGGGCCCCGATCGCGACGCCGGCCGCGAGACGCTGTTCATCCCGGAGCGGGAGGCGATCAAGCTCGAGCCGCGCGACCCCGTGCTGTATTTCATCCAGCGGCTGCGCGACGAGGCACATCGCTTCGTCATCGGCTCACATCGCAAGCTGCGCAAGAAGGACATCCGCGAGGCCGGCCTGCAGGAGATCCCCGGCATCGGTCCGTCGCGCAAGCGCGCGCTGCTGCACCATTTCGGCACGCTGAAGGAGATCGAGCGCGCCTCGATCGCCGACCTCGGCAAGGTGCCCGGCGTGAGCGCCGAGAGCGCGCGCAAGATTTTTGAATACTTCCACAGCAACGCGGGTTGAGGCTGCGGCCTCCCGATCCGGCGCAAGCCCGGCTCTCTCCGCCCGTTCATTTCGGGGAGCCCCCCCCCCCGCGAGCCCGGAATCCATACTCACATGGGGACGGGACCCGTTGTGGCGCTCATCCCCGCATCATCCAGACAATCGTGGTTATGGATTCCGGGCTCGCGCTACGCGCGCCCCGGAATGACGGAGCGGCCGGGCCCGCCGCCTCCCGACGGCGCTGCCAGCACGCAGAAAGTATTTTACCCGGATATAAATATCCGATATACGCCCGGGTGATAATCAGGAGCCCGTCATGACCCCCGACCAGCGCAAGGTGGCCGTCGCCGCCTACAAGGAGCGCAAGAGCCCTGCCGGCATCTTTGCCGTCACCTGCGCCGCCACCGGCGAGCGCTGGATCGGCTGCGCGCCGGATCTCGACAAGATCCAGAACCGGCTGTGGTTCACCCTGCGCCAGGGCGGCCACCGCCGCGGCGGGCTGCAGGCGGCGTGGACCGCCCACGGCCCTGACGCGTTCAGTCTTGAGGTGATCGAGACGTTCGATGAGGAGACGCTGGCCTATGTCCGCGACCGCGTGTTCGCGGAACGCCAGGCGCATTGGTGCGCGGTGCATGGCGCGGAGGCCATCTGAGGCTTCCTCTCAAACATTCGCCCGGCTGTCACCGCACTGCAATAAGGTCGCGGCCACGCGTCGCGGCCGCCGATCTGGGCACTGGCGCGACCGCGTCCGGTTGCTTAATGAAGCGTTGCGGCTCGCGTTGCCTCGCGCGCGAGAGTTCCTATCTCCGCAAGGCTTTGTTGCGATTTGCGTCATATCTGCGTCATCCTGTCCGGGCGGCTCGGCTCGAAGGTTGACGTTCGCACGGCATCAGTATTGGTACACGGGATGAATATTGCGACCACACGCGTGCCCAGCAAGACGTCGACGTCCCTGCCGAACATCCTGACCTATACGCGCATCGCCGCGATACCGGTCGTGGTCGGCTGCATCTACGCGCAGTCGGTCTGGATGTATCCTTTGTGGCTCCGCTGGGTCGCCGTTGCGGTGTTTATTGCGGCTGGGATCACCGACTACCTCGACGGTCATTTCGCGCGGATCTGGAACCAGCAATCGGCATTCGGCCGTATGCTCGACCCGATCGCCGACAAGCTTCTGGTTGCCTCCTGCCTGCTGATGCTGGCCGCCGACAGCACCATCCAGAACTGGTCGCTGTGGGCGGCCATTGTGATCCTGTGCCGCGAGATCCTGGTGTCGGGCCTGCGCGAATATCTCGCCGCGCTGCGCGTCTCGGTGCCGGTGACCAAGGTCGCCAAATGGAAGACCACGATGCAATTGGTGGCAATCGGCTTCCTGCTCGCGGGCGAGGCGGGCGATGCCGCGGTCGCCCAGGTCTCGACGGCCGTTGGCCCGATCGTGAGCGGGATCGGAATTTGGCTGCTCGGCTTGTCGGCGGTCTTCACCATCTACACCGGCTACGACTATTTCCGCGCCGGCATCCACCACCTCATCGAGGCAGACTAGCGATGAAGGTGAAGTATTTCGCCTGGGTGCGCGAGCGCATCGGCAAGGCCGAGGAGACCATCGAGCCGCCGGCGGATGTCCGCACGGTCAGCGAGCTGATCGCCTGGCTCAGCGCGCAGGGCGAGGACTACGCCTATGCGTTCGAAAAGCCCAAGGTGATCCGCACCGCCATCGACCAGACCCATGTGCAGCCGGATGCGGCCATCGCCGGCGCCCGCGAGATCGCGTTCTTCCCGCCGATGACCGGCGGCTGAGGCCGAGCGCCGGACCGGCAGACCAGGACACGGCATCATGACCGCGATCGTCACCGTCCGCGTGCAGCACGAGGATTTCGACACCGCCGCCGAGATCGCGGCGCTCAGCCATGGCCGCACCGACATCGGCGCCGTCGTCACCTTCTCCGGCCTGTGCCGCGGCAACGACCATGACACGCCGATCAGCGCGCTCACGCTCGAGCACTATCCCGGGATGGCGGAAGCGGAGATCATGCGCCATGCCGAACAGGCGATGACGCGCTGGCCGCTGCAGGGGCTGACCGTGATTCACCGCTTCGGCCGGATCCGGCCGGGCGAGAACATCGTGCTGGTGGTGACCGCGTCGAGCCACCGCCAGGCGGCGTTCGAGGCCGCGGAGTTCCTGATGGATTATCTCAAGACCAACGCGCCATTCTGGAAACGCGAGGAAACCGAGGACGGCGGCAGCTGGGTCGAGGCCAGGAGCCACGATGACGCCGCCGCAGCGCGCTGGACAAGGTGATGGCGAAGACGGTCAAGACGGCAGCGCCGCGCAAGGCGGCGGCACTGAGGCTGCCGAAGGTCAATGCGGGCGAGCTGGTGAGCCTGCTCGACTACCTGCGCTACGCCGTGAGCTGCTTCCAGAACGCCGATCTGGTGTTCGCGCACGGCACCACCGATCCGGTGTCCGAGGCCGCCTTCCTGATCGGCGAGGCGCTGCATCTGCGCCCCGATCAGTTCGAGACCTTCGTCACGGCCCGGGTCACCGCCGCCGAAGGCAAGACGATCCTCGACCTTATCTCGGCCCGAATCACCACGCGCAAGCCGGCGGCGTATCTGGTCAACAAGGTCTATATGCGCGGCCTGCCGTTCTATGTCGACGAGCGCGTCATCGTGCCGCGCTCGTTCATCGGCGAGCTGCTGGAGACGCATTTCGGTGGCGCCGAGGGCGACGGCACCTCGCTGATCGACGATCCCCTGGCGGTCGACAGCGTGCTCGACCTCTGCACCGGCTCCGGCTGCCTCGCCATCCTCGCGAGCCGCCACTTCCCGAATGCAGTCATCGACGCGGTCGACATCTCCAAGGATGCGCTCGCCGTCGCGGCGAAGAACGTCGCCGCCTACGATCTCTCCGGGCGCGTCTCGCTGCACCGCGGCGACCTGTTCGCCCCCCTCAGCCAGCGCCGCTACGATCTGATCATCACCAACCCGCCCTATGTTGATGCCGAGGGCATGGCCGGCTTGCCGCGGGAATGCCGCGCCGAGCCGGCGCTGGCCTTCGATGGCGGCGCTGATGGCCTCGACATCATCCATCGCATCCTCGGCCAGGCGCGCGACCACCTGACCGCCGAAGGCGGGCTGTTGTGCGAGGTCGGCCGCGACCGTCCGCAGATCGAGGCGGCGTATCCCGACCTGCCGCTGCTCTGGCTCGACACTGAGGACTCCGAGGGCGAGGTGTTCTGGATCACCGCGCGCGATCTCGTCTGAGACGCGGCTGCCTGAGGCACACCCGCGCGGTTGGCGCGAAATGACGCGGCGACTTCCAATATGCGGCACAATCTGCTGCTGCTGTGCAGAATCCGCTCACCAGGGCAGCAGGAACGCCGGACCTTTGACATTTCCGTCTGCGCGCGAAGCTGATAACTTGCAGCCGGCCCGGATCAGCGGCTGACAACGTCGGCGCACCCATTCAGGCCCATCAAGCACGATCCGTTTCGGCAAGCTTTTCTGGCACCGGTTCGCCACCTTTCCGGATCATGCTGCCGCCGTCGCACAACCGTCCGAGAGGTCCCCATGCTGGACAAGAGCCCCCGCCCCGCCGTCACCGTTCCGAATGATCTTGCCGCGCATTGGATGCCGTTCACCGCGAACCGCGCGTTCAAGAAGAACCCGCGCCTGCTCGCCGGTGCCAAGGACATGCACTACATCACCGTCGACGGCCGCAAGATCATCGATGCCGCCGCCGGCATGTGGTGCTGCAATGCCGGCCATGGCCGCAGCCAGATCGCCGAGGCGATCGGCAAGCAGGCCGCGGCGCTCGACTATGCGCCGCCGTTCCAGTTCGGCATTCCCCAGGCCTTCGAGCTGGCGAACCGCATCGCCGACCTCGCGCCCGCCGGCCTCGATCACGTGTTCTTCTGCAACTCCGGCTCGGAGGCGGCCGACACCGCGCTGAAGATGGCGCTGGCCTACCACCAGATCAACGGCCAGGGCAGCCGCACCCGCCTGATCGGCCGCGTCCGCGGCTATCACGGCGTCGGGTTCGGCGGCACCTCGGTCGGCGGCATCGTCAACAACCGCAAGCTGTTCGGCACCTTGCTGACCGGCGTCGACCACATCCCGGCCACCTATGACCGCGAGAAGCAGGCCTTCACCAAGGGCGAGCCGGAATACGGCGCGCACTTCGCCGATGAGCTCGAGAACCTCGTCAACCTGCACGGCGCCAACACCATCGCCGCCGTGATCGTCGAGCCGATGGCCGGCTCGACCGGCGTGATCCCGGCGCCGAAGGGCTATCTCAAGCGGCTGCGCGAGATCACCCAGAAGCACGGCATCCTGCTGATCTTCGACGAGGTCATCACCGGCTTCGGCCGCCTCGGCTACGCCTTCGCCGCCGAGCGCTATGGCGTGACGCCTGACCTTCTCACCTTCGCCAAGGGCGTCACCAATGGTGCGGCTCCGATGGGCGGCGTGCTGGTGCGTGACACCATCCATGACGCCTTCATGAGCGGCCCCGAGCACATGGTGGAGTTCACCCACGGCTACACCTACTCGGCGCATCCGATCGCCTGCGCGGCCGGCCTCGCCACGCTCGACATCTATCGCGACGACAAGCTGTTCGAGCACGCCCGCGTGATCGAGCCGAAATTCGCCGACGCGGTGATGTCGCTGAAGGGCCTGCCCAACGTGCTCGACATCCGCACCGTCGGTCTCACTGCGGGCATCGATCTCGCCTCGCTGCCGGACGCGGCCGGCAAGCGCGGCTACTCGGCGATGGAGACCGCTTTCCACGACAACGACCTGATGCTGCGCATCGCCGGCGACACGCTGGCGCTGACCCCGCCGCTGATCGTCAGCGAGGATCAGGTCGGCGAGATCATCGAGAAGGTCGGCAAGGTCATCAAGGCCGTGGCGTAGGCCGCGCGACGATAAAACGTCAGCAAGCAAAATGGCGGCTCAAAGAGCCGCCATTTTTATCTGCGGGCGCCTCGCCCCAGCGGAGCATTTGCTATGCTTCCATAGTCGCCGAACTATCCGTTCCCTCCCCCCTTGTGGGGGAGGGGTAGGGAGGGGGGTAGCCTAGGATGCCGCACGCAGTCGTGAGCGACCGCCAGCGCAACAGAGCGAAGCAACTTCGCCAAGCGATGACGCGTGCCGAGACGCTGCTACGGAGGTATATCAAGGCGAACCGAATGGACGGCGTGAATTTTCGCCGTCAGGTACCAATTCAAAACTATATCGCGGACTTTTTCTGCTTCTCGGCAAAGCTCGTGATCGAGCTCGACGGCGAGTCACACGATTTCGCTCAGCGCCAAGCAAAAGATGCCAAGCGCGACGAGTTCCTTGCAACCGAAGGATTTGAAGTCCTTCGGTTTACCAACGCGCAAGTGACGTCGAACCTCGAAGGCGTCGTTGAGGCGATCCGCCAGGCCCTTGCCAATTAAGCCCGCGGCCTACCCCCCTCCCCGGCCCTCCCCCACAAGGGGGGAGGGAGCGGAGAGAGTTGCGCGAGCGGCAAAGACGACACGCGCGACAAAAGCCCCAAGAGGACCAGAGGCAGGCAGCCATGACATTCACGCTGTCCTAGCTTAAGGACGATCTCGACGTTGCGCCGCAGGGAGAGGCAACGGCGCCCGATCTGCACCCGCCTTCCCGCCGGGAACCTTCGCAAATCCTCCACGTTCATGTCGCGAGCCGGCGGTTTGCGCGGCGAACGGATTGTCGGAGGACGCGCATGCTTGCACCGCCAGGAGAGCTGTTGCGCTTGGGACTCGAGCAGAGGCTCAACCGCGTGAAGCGCGCGACCCAGTCCTACATACGTGATCGCGCGCGACAGGCCACCGGCACCGTGACGTCCTACGCCGTCGCGGCCGGGATGTTCGCCACTGCGGGCGTCTTCCTGATCGCCGCCTGCATTGTCGGGCTGACGGCGCTGTTCCGCTGGGTGGAAATGACCTACGGCCTGTTCACCGCGTTCGCGGTGGTCGGCGGCATCCTGGTCGCGCTGGCGGTGATCTGCGCGATCATCGCCGCGGTGAAGCTCCGCAGCCCGTCGCCGCATTATCCTTCACTCTCCAGCCGGCTACGCGTGGCGATCGCCGCGCCGGTGGCCCAGGAACCCGATGCGGACGAGATCGATCCCGACACCATCCCCTTGGCGCCGTCATCGACGTCGCCGAATCACGCGAGCGGAGTTGCGGGCGCACTCGGACGGGTCAACGTGCCCGTCGGTGTCGCCGTTGCGGCACTGCTGCTCGGCGTGGCCGCCCTGCGCAGGCGTCATCGCAGCAAGTGAGCCTGCCCGGACAGCGACAGGCGCGGTTCGACGGACATCGAAGCATAACCGGCTCAGTTGAGCTGATCCGCGTCGGGATCGCTGCCACTCCTGGAGCGCCTACATGCGCCGATCAGGCGAAGGGCGTCGCGAGCATGTCTGAAGATGTCTGGAATCCGCACGGCGCGTACTCCGGCGTTCTACGGACCCGCGACACTACGATGACACTCCGCTTGCCGAGCTGAACTTGCGTAAATGACACGCAGACGAGAAATCATCGGCGTCTCCCGGTATTTGAATCCCGCCCACTATCCTCGCGAATCAACAGAAGTGCTAAGGTTGCGTTCGGTTGGGAGCGCCGCGCAGCATGATCCGTATCTCCACGATTTTCATTGCCGTTTGTATGGTTCTGGTCGCGGCCTCGCTCGGCCTGATCCTGTATTCGGTGGCCGGTATCAGTGGCTCGGAATCGGCGATCGTCGCGCTCACCGCACTGACCTTCCTGATTCTCTACAACGCCGTGTCGATGCGACTGCGCGACCGCACCGATGTCGGCAGCCAGATCGCCGATCTGTCACGCGGCACCGCCGACCTCGCGCGCCAGGTCGCCGAGTTCGGCCGGCGGCTGTCGGCGGTCGAGGGACGCATCGTGTCGTCGAGTTCGGTCAGCGCTGATCGCCTGCAGGGTGTGATCGGCGAGATCAATGAGCTCGGCGGACTGATGAAGCAGCTCGCCGTCACCGTGGCCCAGCACGAGGACCTGATCGCGGCCATCCCGCCGGCAACACCGCCGGGAGCTGGGGTCAGCGCGGTTCGCGACGCCGATCGCCCGCTCCCGGCGACCGCTTCCTCCAGCGGCGCGCTTGAGATGAACGCGCTGCCGTCGAGCGGCGTCGAGCAGAAGGTGGCCGAGACCTCCGGCACGTTCAGCGCAGCACCGGCTGCCGCCCCCCTGCCGCCCAAACCGCAGGCCCCGGCGGTCACGGCCGTGCCGCGCAGCCAGCCGCAGATCCTCGCCGCCGTCAAAGGCGCGATCGAGGACAACCGCCTCGACATCTATCTGCAGCCGCTGGTAACGCTGCCGCAGCGCAAGGTGCGCTTCTACGAGGCCGTAACCAGGCTACGCGACGAGCGCGACCAAGTGGTCGCGGCCGAGGACTTCATCGGCATCGCGGAAGCCGCCGGCCTGGTCGGGCGCATCGACCACATGGTCCTGCTTCGCTGCGTCCAGGTGCTTCGCCGCCTGATGGTTCGCAACAAGGACGTCGGCATCTTCTGCAACATCTCCTCAGCCACCCTGAGCAGCCCTGCAAACTTTTCACAATGCCTCGATTTCCTCGAAGCCAATCGCGCCCTGGCGCCGTCCTTCGTGCTCGAATTCAAGCAGTCGACCTTTCGCAGCCTGGGCCCGACCGAGACCGAGCACCTCGCGGCCCTGGCGCAGCGCGGCTACCGCTTCTCGATCGACCACGTCACCGACCTCCGGTTCGAGCCGCGCGAGCTCGCTGATCGCGGTGTCCGCTTCATCAAGGTTCCGGCCGTGCTGCTGCTCGACCCCAAGCAGAGCTCGGCCTCGGACATTCATCCAACCGATCTCTCCGATCTGCTGGGCCGCTTCGGCATCGACCTGATCGCCGAGCGGATCGAAGGCGAGAACAGCGTCGTCGATCTGCTCGACTACGACGTCCGCTTCGGCCAGGGCTTCCTGTTCGCGCCGCCCCGCCCATTGCGACCGGAGGGCGCATCTGCTACCGGCGATGCCGCCGCCGGCCCATCGGGCGGGCAGGACATCAAGATTCAGGACCCCAATGCCGCCGGCACCACCTCTCTCGACGTGTCACACACCAACGCTCCGACGCGCAGCGGCAATGCCGCCCTCGCCCGCCGTGTCGCCGGCACCATCTGAGATCAGCCGCCTGCCATGACCGTTCTCCGCTTCGAAGAGCGGCTGCGCGATCTCGTCGGCCGCAAGCAGGTTTTGCTGAGCGACATCTGGGGCGTGGTCCATAACGGGCTGGAGTCCTTCCCCGACGCCTGCGACGCGCTGCACCACTTTCGCCGCCAGGGCGGTACGGTGATCCTGATCACCAACGCACCGCGTCCGGCCGATTCGGTCCAGCGCCAGTTGCGCAAGCTCGGCGTCGCCGACGAGGTCTACAGCGCCATCGTCTCCTCCGGCGATTTGACCCGCCACTACGTGGCCGATCATCCCGGCGGCAAGGTGTTCTGGCTCGGCCCCGAGCGCGACAATTCCATCCATCGCGGTCTCGACCTGGCGCTGTCGCCTCTCGAGGAAGCCTCCTACATCATCTGCACCGGCCTCTACGACGACGAGACCGAGACCGCCGAGGACTACCGGCCGATGCTGCTGCGCGCCCGCGAGCGCAGGCTGCCGCTGATCTGCGCCAATCCGGACATCGTGGTCGAGCGCGGCGACCGGCTGATCTATTGCGCCGGCGCCATCGCCGAGCTCTACCGCGAGCTCGGCGGCGAGGTGATCTTCTACGGCAAGCCGCATCGGCCGATCTACGAGCGCGCCATGATGCTGGCCGAGCGGCACGCCGGCCGGCCGGTGGCGCGCGAGGAGGTGCTCGCGATCGGCGATTCCGTGCGCACCGATCTCGCCGGCGCGCACGGCTTCGGCATCGACTGCCTGTTCGTGACCCGCGGCATCCATTCCGAGGAATTCGCCGGCGTCGAGCAGCTCGACCCGGCCTCGGTCAAGGAGCTGTTCGGCCACCCGCCCCGCGCGCTGATGCGCGAATTGAAGTGGTGAACGGATCCTGAAACGAAAAACGCCCGGCCGAGTGCCGGGCGTCTGTCCTGTGGGAGTGGATCAGGCGGGCTTCAGGCCGTCGCCATGTCCGGGAACACCGCCTCGATCTTGGTCTTCAGCGTCGCGGCATTGAACGGCTTGACGATATAGTTGTTCACGCCGGCCTTCTTGGCCGCGATCACGTTCTCGGTCTTGGATTCCGCCGTGATCATGATGAACGGCGTGGTCGCCAGGTTCGGATCGGCACGGACCTCGCGGAGCAGGTCGTAGCCGGTCATCGGCTCCATGTTCCAGTCCGAGATCACGAGGCCGTATTTCTTGGCGCGCATCTTGTTCAGCGCCATCGAGCCGTCGCTGGCATCGTCGATGTCCTCGAACCCGATCTGCTTGAGAAGATTCCTGATGATACGGATCATGGTGCTGTAATCGTCGACGACGAGCACCGGCATCGTCAAATCAACCGCCATCTTGACTCCCCCAGACGCGAACACAACGCGCAGACTGTTACAAAAACGCTGTTGCGGCACGGGTCGTAACCGACCCCGCCATCCGCCCCGAGCAGTAGCATCAGCCGTTAAACAGCGCGTTAACTGCGCTGCGTCTGCATGTCGCTATTGCTGCGCTGCATGAGCGGAGGAACCCCTTCGGCTTGACTTCGCGGGGCCGGCCGCCCACGGTCGAGGGCAACGCCGCCAGACGGCGGCCCACCGAAATCCGCGAGATATTTCCGTCACATGCCCGATTTCAAGATCATCCGCGATTCCACCCCGCCGTCGGACATCCTCAGGGGCGCGGTGGTGGCGATGGGCAATTTCGACGGCGTCCATCTCGGTCACCGGGCCGTGATCGAGGCGGCGATCGACATGGGCAAGGCCAAGGGGCGGCCGGCGCTGGCGCTGACCTTCGAGCCGCATCCGCGGCGCTTCTTCAGCCCCAATACCCCGCAGTTCCGCCTGACCGACGAGACCGCCAAGCTGCGGCTCCTGGCCGGAACCGGCCTTGCCGGCGCCGTGGTCATGGCCTTCGACAAGGGCCGCGCCCAGACCTCGGCGCAGGATTTCATTCACCATGACCTGATCGGGCGGCTCGGGATCGCCGGAATCGCGGTCGGCTACGACTTTCATTTCGGCAAGGGCCGCGTCGGCTCGCCCAGCCTGCTCGCCAACGAGGCCCCCAAGCTCGGCATCGAGGTCGACATCCAGGCCCATGTCGACATCGACGAGCGGCCGGTGTCCTCGACCGCGATCCGCGAGGCGCTGGCGGAGGGCCAGGTCAGCGAGGCGACCGCGATGCTCGGCGGCCCCTGGTTCGTGAGCTCCGAGGTGATCCACGGCGAGAAGCGCGGCCGCGACCTCGGCTACCCCACCGCCAACATGCGGCTCGACCGTGATTGCGGGCTTCGCCACGGCATCTACGCCGTCCGGGTCGGCCGCGGCCGCGGCGCGAGCCGGGTGCTGATCGACGGCGTCGCCAATTTCGGCCGCCGGCCGACCTTCGACAATGGCGCACCGCTGCTCGAGACCTTCCTGTTCGACTTCCATAGCAGCCTCTATGGCGAGGTCCTGGATGTCGCCTTCATCGGCTTCATCCGCGAGGAGGCCAAATTCGGCTCCATCGAGGCCCTGATCCGGCAGATGGACGACGACAGCGCCAAGGCCCGCGCCCTGCTGGCGGCCCATCCTGGTCTCTTCCCGCGGCTTGGCGAGATCGGCTGATCCTCCTGCTCCATCGGTGACGTCATTCCGGGGCAGCCCGCCAGGGCTGAACCCGGAATCTCGAGATTCCGGGTTCGATGCTAGCGCATCGCCCCGGAATGACGCTGAACAACGATCCCGCAGCGTTGCTGCCGCAGGATCGCTTTGCGATTTCGCAGGCCCCCTGCTATGAGGGAGCCCCATGTTGATACGGCGCATCATCGGCATTAGCGGCCCGGCTTCCGCCTGAGCTTTGAGCTCGGCGCAAGACCGGGATGTCTCTGCTCGTTCCGCCACCCGCGATCGAAATCGCGTCTCAGCGCCTCATCTCTCAGCCAGCCAGATCACGATGTCCGAAAAGCCGCAAAAGCCCGACGCCCAAAAATCCGACGCCAAGGACTATTCCAAGACCCTGTATCTGCCGCAGACGGACTTCCCGATGCGCGCCGGCCTGCCGCAGCGCGAGCCGGAGATCCTGAAATACTGGGGTGACATCGACCTCTACGGCAAGCTGCGCGAGACCGCCAAGAACAGGCCGAAATTCGTCCTGCATGACGGCCCGCCCTACGCCAACGGCAACATCCATATCGGGCATTCGCTCAACAAGATCCTCAAGGACGTCGTGACCAAGAGCCAGCAGATGCTCGGCCACGATTCCAACTACGTGCCGGGCTGGGACTGCCACGGCCTGCCGATCGAGTGGAAGATCGAGGAGGAGAACTACCGCAAGAAGGGCAAGACCAAGCCCGACTTCCGCGACTCCGCCGCCATGGTCGCCTTCCGCCGCGAGTGCCGCGCCTATGCCGATCATTGGCTCAACGTGCAGCGCGAGGAGTTCAAGCGTCTCGGCGTGATCGGCGACTGGGACCATCCCTACGCCACCATGACCTATCCGGCCGAGGCCCAGATCGCCCGCGAGCTGATGAAGTTCGCCGCCAACGGCACGCTGTATCGCGGCTCCAAGCCGGTGATGTGGAGCGTGGTCGAGAAGACCGCGCTCGCCGAGGCCGAGGTGGAGTATGAGGACTATCAGTCCGACACGGTGTGGGTGAAGTTTCCGGTGACCTCGCCGGCGCATGGCGCGCTCGCCAGCGCCTCGGTGGTGATCTGGACCACCACGCCCTGGACCCTGCCCGGCAACCGCGCCATCTCGTTCTCGCCGAAGATCGCCTACGGTCTCTTCAAGGTCACGGATGCGCCCGCCGACAATTGGGCCAAGACCGGCGATCTCCTGATCCTCGCCGATGCGCTTGCCGATGGCGTGTTCAAGCAGGCGCGCGTCACGTCGTATGAAAAGGTGCGCGACATCCCCGGCGATACGCTCGATGCCGTCGAATGCGCGCATCCGCTGAAGGGCCTTGCCGGCGGCTACGGCTTCACCGTGCCGCTCCTGCCCGGCGACCACGTCACCGACGACACCGGCACCGGCTTCGTGCACACCGCGCCCGGCCACGGTCGCGAGGACTTCGACGTCTGGACGGCCAATGCCCGCGAGCTCGACGGCCGCGGCATCGCCACCACCATCCCCTACACCGTCGACGAGAACGGCGCGCTGACCGACCATGCCCCCGGCTTCACCGGCAAGCGCGTCATCAACGACAAGGGCGAGAAGGGCGACGCCAACGAGGCGGTCATCAAGGCGCTGACGGACGCGGGCATGCTGCTCGCGCGCGGCCGGCTCAAGCATCAGTATCCGCATTCCTGGCGCTCCAAGAAGCCGGTGATCTTCCGCAACACGCCGCAATGGTTCATCGCGATGGACAAGGACATTGCCGATGACGGCAAGGCCAAGTCCGGCGACACGTTGCGCGCCCGAGCCCTGCGCGCGATCAGCGTCACGCAATGGGTGCCGGCCGCCGGCCAAAACCGCATCAACGGCATGATCGCCAACCGTCCGGACTGGGTGATCTCGCGCCAGCGCGCCTGGGGCGTGCCGATCGCGGTGTTCGTGCGCGAGAAAGGCGACGGCTCGGCCGAGATCCTGCAGGACGAGACCGTCAACACCCGCATCGCGGACGCTTTCGAAAAGGAAGGCGCCGACGCTTGGTACGCCGACGGCGCGCGCGAGCGCTTCCTGGGCTCGCGCGCCAATGAGGACTGGAAGAAGGTCGACGACATCTGCGACGTCTGGTTCGACTCCGGCTCGACCCACGCCTTCGTGCTCGAAGACCCCGTGCACTTCCCCGGCCTTGCCGGCATCAGGCGCAAGGTCGATGGCGGCCAGGACACCGTGATGTACCTGGAAGGCTCGGACCAGCATCGCGGCTGGTTCCACTCGTCGCTGCTGGAGAGCTGCGGCACCCGCGGCCGCGCGCCGTATGACGTGGTGCTGACGCACGGCTTCACGCTCGATGAGAACGGCCGCAAGATGTCGAAGTCACTCGGCAACACCGTCGAGCCGCAGAAGGTGATCAAGGATTCCGGCGCGGACATCCTGCGCCTGTGGGTCTGCGCCACCGACTACGCCGACGACCAGCGCATCGGCCCGGAGATCCTGAAGAACACCATCGAGACCTACCGCAAGCTGCGCAACAGCATCCGCTGGATGCTCGGCACGCTGCATCATTACAAGCGCAGCGATGCCGTCGCCTTCGCCGACATGCCGGAGCTGGAGCGGCTGATGCTGCATCAGCTGTCGCAGCAGGCCGAGGTCATCAGCCGCGCCTATGCCGCGTTCGACTACAAGACCGTGATCGCGTCGCTTGCGGCGTTCATGAACACCGAGCTGTCGGCGTTCTATTTCGACATCCGCAAGGACACGCTGTATTGCGATCCGCCGTCGTCGGTGGCGCGCAAGGCGGCGCTCACCGCGATCGACCTGATCTGCGACGCCATCCTGAAATGGCTGGCGCCGGTGCTGTCCTTCACCACAGACGAGGCGTGGCGGATGTACCGCCCCGACGCCGAGCCGTCGGTGCATCTGACGCTGTTCCCGGATGCGATGGACCAGTACCGCGACGATCATCTGGCGGCGAAGTGGGAGACCATCCGCAACATCCGCCGCGTCGTCACCGGGGCGCTGGAGCTCGCGCGTGCCGCCAAGACCATCGGCTCCTCGCTCGAAGCGTCGCCGATCATCTATGTGGCCGATCGCGCGCTGCTCGGCACCTTGTTCGATACCGACCTCGCCGAGGTCTGCATCACCTCGAACTACGAGGTCCGCGAAGGCGACGCACCGGCCGATGCGTTCCGGCTCGATGCCGTGCCAGGGGTAGCGGTCGTCGTCGAGAAGGCCGTGGGCAAGAAGTGCGCCCGCTCCTGGAAGATCCTGGAGAGCGTCGGCGACGACAAGGAGTACCCCGACGTCTCCCCGCGCGACGCGCAGGCGCTGCGCGAGTGGAAGGCGCGCGGGGTCAGCGTGTGAGGCTCGCTGGTACAACACCCACAACTGTCGTCCCCGCGAACGCCGGGACCCGTAACCACCGGCGCCCTTTGTAGACAAAGACAGATGACCCAGAGCCTTTTTCAACAATCGGCCGTCCGCGGTATGGGTCTCGGCGTTCGCCGGGACGACAGCGGTGTTTGCCGCGAGTGGCCCGGCATGATCGCCATCACGCAATGACCTCCCGCCTCCGCCTCGGCCTCATCGCCGGTTTCGCCACCCTGGTCATCGACCAGGCCTCCAAGCTGTGGCTGCTGTACGTGTTCGACCTGCCCAACCGCGGCACGGTCAGGATCACCCCGTTCTTCGACCTCTACCTCGCCTGGAACATCGGCATCAGCTTCGGCTGGCTGCAGAGCGAGAGCGCGCTGGCGCAATATGGACTGATGGCGGTGAAGGCCGTCGCGGTGGTCGCCCTCGCCATCTGGATGGCGCGCGCGGAAAGCAAGCTGGCGACGGCGGCGCTCGGCCTGATCATCGGCGGCGCCATCGGCAACGGCATCGACCGGCTGGCCTATGGCGCGGTGGTCGATTTCGCGTTGTTCCACGTCCAGATCGGCGGCACGGTTTACAACTGGTACATCTTCAACATGGCCGACGTGGCCATCGTTGCCGGGGTGGCGGGCCTGCTGTATGACTCCTTCTTCGGGGCTCCCGCCGCAAAAGCGCCCTGATCCGGGTCGATACCGGCCGGTGCCGATCCAGGGTCAAGAGCCTGATGATCTTCACGTTTTCGAGATCGGCGCGATGCCTGGACGGCCCCCGTCGAATCGAGGATCGCAATCGGTGGGTTCGCGGCCGGTTCGTCGGAGCACGAGCACTGGACAAGCGAGGACAGGGAAAGCCATGCGCAAGACCGAAGTCAGCGGCCGGATCATGACCCACGCGGCCTTTCGCGCTCTGCGCCTGTCGGCGGCTGCGCTTTGCATCGGCGTCATCATGGCCGCGGGCGTCGCCCGTGCCCAGGAGGACGAGGAAGACGACAAGACCTTCGAAGAGAAGATCGTCGACAACCTGATGCGCGGCCTCGGCGGCACCAACATGGAGACGCCGACCATCAATTATCGCGAGCGCTCGCCGCTCGTCGTGCCGCCCAAGCTCGATCTGCCGCCGCCGGCTGCCGCGACCCAGGCCAATGCCCCGAACTGGCCGAAGGACCCCGACGAGCAGCAGCGCCGTGCCGCGGCCGCCGCGCGCAAGAAGGAAAACAAGGATCCGGTCAATTCGGCCCGTCCGCTGACCCCGGCCGAGATGAAGATGGGGCGGACGGCCGCCGCCAAGCCGACCGAGCCGATCCAGCCCGGCGTCAGCAACAACCCGATGATGAGCCCGTCTCAGCTCGGCTTCAAAGGCGGCCTGTTCGGCATGTTCAAGGGCAGCGACAGCGAAACCAAGCCGTTCACCAGCGAGCCGCAGCGCGAGAGCCTGACCCAGCCGCCGCCCGGCTATCAGACGCCGTCGTCGAGCTATGCCTATGGCACCGGCAAGCAGGAGCCGATCGCCGGCAAGCAGATGGACATCATGACCGGCAAGGAACGGTGAGGGCGGCTGCTCGCCGGAGCCCCCCGGACTTGCCGCGTTTGCCGGCATTAGTGAAATTTAATGTCTCGCGGCGGCACCATGCCATCGCCGCTTTGTGACGTCGGGCTCCGTCCGGCGCGATGTAGCATGCTGCGCTCAAACCCGATCGCCCCTCCCCGCGGGCCTTCAGAAGGATCATGATGTCCTCGCACCGGTTCATTCCCGTCGCCGCCGCGCTCCTCTCCATCATTGCGTTCACGGCCGGCGCTTCGGCGCAAACGACGTTCGCCTCCGAGCCCCCTGCCAGCTTCACCCTCCCCAACGGCCTGCAGGTCGTCGTGATCCAGGATCACCGCACCCCCGTGGTGACGCAGATGATCTGGTACAAGGTCGGCTCCGCCGACGAGACGCCCGGTAAATCAGGCCTCGCCCATTTCCTCGAGCATCTGATGTTCAAGGGCACCGAGAAGCATCCGGCCGGCGAGTTCTCCAAGACCGTGCTCAAGATCGGCGGCAACGAGAACGCCTTCACCTCGGTCGACTACACCGGCTACTTCCAGCGCGTGCCGCGCGACCAACTGCCCAAGATGATGGAGTTCGAGGCCGACCGCATGACCGGCCTCGTGCTGAAGGACGAGAACGTGCTGCCCGAGCGCGACGTCGTGCTCGAAGAATACAACATGCGCGTCGCCAACTCTCCGGAAGCCCGCCTCAACGAGCAGGTCATGGCGGCGCTCTACGTCAATCATCCCTATGGCCGCCCGGTGATCGGCTGGAAGCCGGAGATCGAAAAGCTCAGCCGCGAGGATGCGCTGGCGTTCTATCGCCGCTTCTACGCGCCCAACAATGCGATCCTCATCATCGCCGGCGACACCGACGCCAAGGAAGTGCGTCCGCTGGTCGAGCAGACCTTCGCCAAGATCCCCGCGCAGGGCGACATTCCCGCGCACCGGCTCCGGCCGCAGGAGCCGCAGCCGGTGGCGCCGCGCACGGTCACGCTGGCCGACCCGCATGTCGAGCAGCCCTCGATGCGCCGCTTCTACCTGGTGCCGTCGGCGACGACGGCCGCGCCCGGTGAATCCGCTGCGCTCGACGTGCTGGCCCAGCTGATGGGCAACGGCAGCAACTCCTATCTCTACCGCGCGCTCGTCATCGACAAGCCGCTCGCGATCAGCGCCAGCGCGTCCTATCAGGGCACCTCGCTGGATCCGAGCCAGTTCTCGGTCGCGGCCGCGCCGAGACCCGGCGTGGAGTTCGCCCAGGTCGAGGCGGTGGTCGACAGCGTGATCGCCGAGCTGGCGCAGAACCCGGTTCGCGCCGAGGATCTCGAACGGGTCAAGACGCAGCTGATCGCGGAGGCGATCTACGCCCAGGACAACCAGGCCACGATGGCACGCTGGTATGGCGGCGGCCTCACCACGGGACTGAGCATCGAGGACATCCGGAGCTGGCCCGATCGCATTCGCGCCGTGACCGCCGAGCAGGTGCGCACAGCGGCGCAGAAGTGGCTCGACAAGAAGCGCTCCGTGACCGGCTATCTGATCAAGGACAATGCGGCCAAGCGCGAGGAGAAGCGGTCGTGATGAACACAATGACCTTCGCGCGCCGCTTCGCCTGCACGCTCGCCGTCGCTGCCGCAGCGCTCGCCGTCACGTCGGCTGCACAGGCCGCAACCAAGATCCAGCGCCTGGTCTCGCCCGGCGGCATCGAGGCCTGGTTCGTGCAGGACGCGACCGTGCCACTGATCGCGATGGAATACGCCTTCCAGGGCGGCGCCTCACAGGATCCGATTGGCAAGCCCGGCGTCGGCAATCTCGTCGCCGACCTGCTCGACGAAGGCTCCGGCGATCTCGACTCCAAGACCTTCCACGAGCGGCTCGACCGCCGCGCCATCGAGCTCAGCTTCCAGGTATCGCGCGATCAATTCCGCGGCTCGCTGCGCATGCTCCGCGACAACAAGGACGAGGCGTTCGAGCTGCTGCGCACCGCGCTGACCTCGCCGCATTTCGACAGCGCCGATGTCGAGCGCATCCGCTCGCAGGTGTTCTCCGGCCTGCGCCGCGAGACCACCAACCCGAGCTCGCTGGCAGGCCGCAAGTTCCTCGAGCTCGCCTTCCCCAACCACCCCTACGGCCGTCCGTCCAACGGCACGCTGGACAGCGTGCCGACGATCACCGTCGACGATCTCAAGGACTACACCGGCCGCGTTCTCGCCAAGGACACGCTGAAGGTTGCCGTCGTCGGCGACGTCGATCCGGCGACGCTCGGCAAGCTGCTGGACCAGACCTTCGGCGCGCTGCCGGCGAAAGCGACCCTGACGCCGGTGCCTGACGTCATCGCCACCAAGCCGCCGCAGCGCGTCCTCGTCTCGCTCGACGTGCCGCAGACCGTCATCACCTTCGGCGGACCCGGCATCCGCCGCCACGACCCGAACTTCATGGCGGCCTATGTCGTCAACCACATCCTCGGCGGCGGCGGCCTGTCGTCGCGGCTCTACAAGGAGGTGCGCGAGAAGCGCGGCCTCGCCTACTCGGTCTATGACGCGCTGCTGTGGATGGATCACTCCGCGCTGTTCATCGGCAACACCGCCACCCGCTTCGACCGCGCCAGCGAGACCATCGCCGCAGTCGAGGGCGAGATCCGCCGCATGGCCGAGGAAGGCCCGACCCAGCAGGAGCTCGACGAGGCCAAGTCCTACATCAACGGCTCGCAGATGCTGGCGCTCGACACCTCCTCCAAGCTCGCCCAGGCGATGCTGCAATATCAGCTCGACAAGATGCCGATCGACTACATCGAGAAGCGCAGCGAGATCGTCAAGGCCGTGACCCTGGACGACGCCAAGAAGGCGGCGAAGCAGCTCTGGAGCCAGGGCCTGCTGACGGCGATCGTCGGCCGCACGCCCCAGGCCGCCGCCGAACCAGTGCAGGTGCCAGCCACCGCGCCGGTGACGAAGACGAACTGAGCGGAGCGCGGCGCTCTCGTCGCCCTGTTTTCAGCAATGCACAATGGCGATTGGTGACTTCGTCATGCCCGGGCTTGTCCCGGGCATCCACGTCTTTCCGAACCCTCGATGGACGTGGATGCCCGGGACAAGCCGGCCATGACGAACGTTCGCGGCTGACGACCGCCGGCGCCACATAATCGGTGTCGTCCCGGCCTCGAGCCGGGACCCATACCCCCAGGGCGATGTTTGAGGCAGCTTGGTCATTGACACCTGCCGCCTCACGTCGGCTGCGGCGTATGGGTCCCGGGTCGGCGCCGTCAGCCACGCTTCGCATCGCTGACGGCTTGCCCGGGACGACAGCGGGGGATCGCGCGTTGACTTCCGATAATAATAATTATCTTGCTATTTTTCGGAAATCATGTTCTTCTCCGCCATCCCGCCTCACTGCGGAGGGGCGTTGCGCGCGATCGTCACGACACGCGAGGCGGGGATGCGGTGGCCGCGAGAGGTCGCAGCGTCTTCTTGCGAGGACGCGGACGAACGATCGCTTGCGGACGTGAAGTCGCAGGGTCCTGACACCCCGACGCTGGTGTCACGTTCGCGACGGCGCTAACGCGCCGCGTGGATCATGGTGGCCAACAAGCCCGGCGCACCAGGGAGACTGCGTATAAGCGTGAAGACCACCGCGCGGGGAATGCCGGGATGTCTCGGCTGAACCTTGTATGGGGAGTAAGTTGTCAAGAGGGGCGTCGTTTGTTGGG